>SLTG01000021.1 GCA_007130045.1 Opitutales bacterium | reverse complement strand
CGAACGCCATGGCATTAGCTCAAGAGTTGGTATTGCCCTGATCGCGCATGATAAGTGTCGTGCCTTCCATTCGATCAAGCGATTCCTTGATGGAGCGCAATCCCGGGCGAGACAGCTCGGTTGCCGGTCGGACGTGTTTTGGGTAGGAGATGACAGCCTCCATCAACAGCAGCTGAATCGCATCCTGAAGTCTCGTGGGGTCAGCGGTCTTGTTATTTCCCCCATGTTCAAACCCGGACGAACCCTGGATATTGAGTGGGAGCGTTTCGCCACGGGGGCGATTGGATATTCGTTGGCATCGCCATCCCTTCACAGAGCAGTGAACCATCAGCTTCATACCATTCGTCTGGCCATGCGTTGCCTCCACGAAAGAGGCTACCAAAGGATCGGGTTGGCGCTGGAGCAAATCAGTGACGAACGTACCGATCATAACTGGTCGGCCGGGTTTCTGGGTCACCAATACCGTTGTGCGACCTGTAAGCCCTCGATACCAATGTTGTTGACAGATCAACTGACAGAAGCCACCTTTTCCGAATGGTTCTTAACCCATCGCCCGGACGCGATTATCGCCGGGCATCGTGTCGTGCGTGATTGGCTAGCGAATCTCAAACTCCAAATTCCTTCCGAAGTCGCTTTTGCCCTTTTGAATCGCGATCCAACTTACGGTGATTTCGCCGGTATCGATCAAGGGCCTCAGTTAGTGGGAGCGGCCGCCGTCGATCTGGTGATAGGTCAACTCCTGCGGAACGAGCGGGGCATTCCGGAAAACCCCAGAGTCGTCCTTGTCGAAGGAACTTGGGTGGGCGGGCCTACGGTCGCTCAACGAAAAAAGCGGGGCAAGGTCGGGAAATTCGATTTAACAAAGCCGAAGTCATGCATTTTATAACCTGTATATCTCTTTGTTTACCATCTTCATCAATCCATCGAAATCTTCTTCGGCCATCATTTTCTTTATCTCTGCAGCACTCAAATTACCGGCCAGGTTCCATGCGCCGGTAGTGGTAGCGGAGTGCCAATTAAAGAATTCGATCATATCAAAAATTCTGGGGGAGGCATCAGTGGTAAAATATTTGTTGTATTTATATTCTCTGGCCCAGAACATAAGCTCGACGTATGCAAGGAAATGTCTGCTTGCACCGATCAAATCCCAGTCGAATTTTGTGTCATTATCATTGGTATGGATATAGGCATCAAATCCCGACTCATAAATCGTTGCGAGCATTTGAGCGGGGTTCTCCTGGCTTTGGAGTGAATGTCCTATATCAAGTGTCACGCCCGTATTTTTATTATCAATTTCTTTGAGTAAAAGTAAAGCCTTGGAAGTCGAATCCACCTGACAGTGGACCCGCGTTTCAGAATATTTTGGTTCAATAAAAAGGGGGATTTCGGGCAGATAGTCGGCAGCTTCACCGAATGCTTCCACCATAAAATTCCAGGCGTTTTTGTAGTCAACCTGAAAAAGCAAATCATAACCGTCACTTAACGGGCAGCAAGTGACAAGTGGAGCTCCGATTTGTTTTGCATAATCCTTTGATTTCCTGATCATTTCAACGGCACGATCACGTATCTGTTTTCGGGGTCTGCTGAGAGCACCCGCCACCCATTCTTTTTCCTTTTTTATGTTTACGTTTATAGCAGCAATCTCAAGATTGAGCTCCTTCAGCCATTGTCTGGTCTCGGAAGCATCCCCGGTTTCATATGGGTAGACTATTTCGGCACCGCTGAATCCATCAATTTTCGTAACTATCTCCAATCTTTCCCGGGTGGACAATGGTTGCTGGTATTCTGCAAAACGGTCCTGTGTTTTACTTAAAAACCCGATAATAACCGCTTGTTTGGGCTCTTTACTTTTATTTACGTCAATCATCTGTTAAAATCTCCGAAGTATATCCTGAATAATTTCAATGGAAACCGGCACACCGAATCAATTTGGATTTCGTTTGCCTGAGCTTTCTTGTAATAACTCCTGAACGGTCTCAGCCATAGAACAAAGAATCAGACAACACGAAGCCGCACCGGGGTCAATTACTCCCTTGGACCGTTCACCCAAACGGCTGGAGCGGCCAATTTGAGACACCATGTTTTCCGTGGAATCCTTTCCCTGGATAGCCGCGGCCTTCAAATCATCCAGGGCGGCATGGAAGGAATTTCCATCATTCAGACTTTTTTTATAGGCTTCAACCGAAGGGATCAAAACGTCCATCAACGTTTTGTCACCAACTTGTGCGTTGGATGTCTTCTGAACGGCCCCCAGTCCCGCATCTAGCATCTCCCTTAGATCGTCCGCTTTGATACTCTCCTTTTCAGCGATCGAACGGCCCATTGCCTTGAAAAAGAATCCGTACAAAGGCCCCATGCTGCCGCCGATTTTAAGGGACAGGACTTTGGATAAAGTCTCAAGACCATGTGACAGGTTTCCCGGGTTGTTATTTAATTCTTCCCTGGCGAGGGTGAATCCTTTGTTCATGTTTATGCCGTGATCGCCATCACCAATTTTCCCATCAATATCGCTGAGATACTCCTTATTATCTTGTATGACATTGACCATGTTGACTATGACCCTTGCACCTTCGTCGTTCGTAAAGCTTTTCATTGTATATCATTCTTTATTGAATTGCGTTAACCCAACGGAATCGGATTCTAAGCTGATGCAATCTTTTAACTCGTAGTCCAATTTCATCAGGGTAAGAGTTGCCCCTGCCATTTCGAGTGAAGAAAAGTAATTTCCAACATATGAAGCAAAGATTGATATTCCCTTTTCAGACAAGATCTTTTCAATATCATTAAAAAGGATATAAAGTTCCATCATTGGAGTTGCCCCCAGTCCTGACAGCAGGACGACAACCTCATCACCTTTATCAAATGGCAAATCCGGCAATATTACATCACACATACGCCGGGCAATTTCTGAAGCAGATTCCAGATCGATTACTTCTATTCCCGGTTCTCCATGATGGCCGATTCCAATTTCCATTTTCCCTTCCTCTATAGTGAAGTTTGGATGTCCAACCTCGGGTATAATACATGGACTCAGGCCAACTCCCATACTTCGGGTATTGTCTATGGCTTTTTTGGATACCGAAATAACTTCATCGAGAGAAGCGCCCATCGAAGCCTTTGCTCCTCCCACTTTCCACATGAGAATTTCACCGGCTACGCCTCTTCTCTGATCCACTTTTTCTTTAGCGGCGGAGGGCACGTCGTCAGTTGCTACGACTTTTCCGACCTGGATGCCCTCATTTTCCGCCATATCCATCGCTATGGCGACATTCATGTTATCGCCGGCATAATTTCCGTATAAAACGGCAACTCCCTTTCCTGAATCAGCAGCCTTTATAGCATCATAAAACATTTGTCCCGGGGGAGAAGAAAATATTTCGCCCACGGCTACGGCATCCACCATATTTCTTCCAATATACCCGATAAACGCGGGTTTGTGACCGCTTCCGCCACCCGTCACTATGCCAACCTTATTTTTAATGGGCACTCTTTTATCCATTAAAACTCGGTCATTTTCTTTTGCCGCAATAATATTTGGGTGTGCTTTCAGGTAACCCTGCAGCATTTCGTCGACAGCATTTGCCGGATTGTTTATGAATTTTTTCATTTTTTTAATTAGTAATTAATAAGTATCGGGAATGGCGTATTTTTACGTTGGTTAATTAAATTTCCGGTATTTTTGTGCCGCTATTAAAGGATTTACGTTGCCGCGATTGAGATCGAAAAAATTCTCGTCGGAGAATTTTACGCGAATCAGGAGAAAGATTTATTCTCCAATCGCCGCATTTGCTCAACCTTTTCCTGTGAACCTCCACCCTGGAACTCCGATTCGAGCCAGGCATCCACAATCGTCTTGGCTGACTCGGGGCCCGTCACTCGAGATCCAAGGGTCAATATTTGGGCATTATTACTCTTGCGAATACGCTCGGCTGAATAGACATCATTGCAGGCTCCGGCGTAAACGCCTTCCACCTTGTTGGCAATCATGGCGACGCCCTGACCCGTGCCGCACATCAAAATTCCTCTCTCAAATTCTCCGGACTGAATCTTAAGTGCCAGGTTGTAACCGACATCCGGATAGTGCGCACCGGGGTGTTTGGAGATATGTTCAAGGTCAACAACCTCAATGCCCTTCTTTTCCAAGTGTTCAATGATTGTCTTTTTCAGGTCAACCGCTACTTCGTCCGCATCAATTACAATTTTCATAATGGTCCAATGTGAGATTTACTTTTCGAGGTCTGGAAGTATCTTTTGCAGATAACCAAGACTCTCCTTTACCCATCGGTCAGGATCTTCCACGAAACCGCCACTGGCTTCACTGCCCATTTCTATACCGGCCACGCAGGGTTCTCCATGTTTTTTGCAGTTCTCCTCTATCCCAAGGTCGATAAGTTTGTCAACGTAGGCTTTGAAATCCACGCAACCTGTTCCCAAAATACTGTTCGTATGAGCAAATGACTCTGTTTCGCTTAAGTGGACATGCAGAAGTCTGTTCGAGAGTTTTTCCAGTGATTCGGGACTTTCACGCGTAATCACCAAATGGCCGACATCGACATTCGGATAAACGTTGGGAAGCGCGATATCTTCAATAGCTTGAGCCAGTTTTCCCGTGCTATTGCATATGAAGTAGACATGAGGATCCAGTTCTATGCCCACCAATATATCCTTATCGATGCACCATTCGCCAAAACGCCGGATGTTTTCCACCATATACATCCATGACTGTTCCTTGGGGACACCCGACTCATACAAGCCGCCCCCCCAGCATACCAGAACCTGTTTCCCGCGCAGCTCCAACTGCATGTCCGCGCACTCTTTCATATAGTCAAGGACCGCGTCCCTTTTTTTCTTCTCGGGATGCGCCGTATCCTGTGTGGCAACCAGAAGCATCTGCGAACTGATCAGTCCGTTATCGTGAGCAATCTTGATAACTTCTTTTTTTTGCTGTGCAGTAAGAGTGGCGGGATTACCTTTTCGAATTCCGGCATATTCTATATACTTAAACCCGAAATCAGCAGCACTTTTCAATGACTCTTGTGGTCCTTTGTTTCCAACTTCGTAAACCAACGTGTTTAATGCAAGATTCATAAATTACCTATATTTTAACAGAGAACAGCAAGGATTGACAAAAATGCACCCAAGTCCCCGGTCATATTCGTCGTACCCTAAACCAAGCTTGCCCTTCCTTTTTGAAATTTCAACGCAAAATGCATCAGGATGGACTGAGCGTCATGCAAGCGCCAAATATTGCAACAGACATTAAAACAATGGCAGTTGCCGGGCTTTCAAATACCGGTGGAAGATTGCATTTTGGCGGGGTCGCCGCCGAGCGGGAGGTTAAGGAGGAGGGACTTCATAAATGCGGAAGGATTAAGGCTGAATAATGAACCGGGAGGTCAGGTTTGCTTTCACTTCGCGACGATGAGCTGCATAAAGTGCGATTCCGCGAGGAAATCATTTTCGGACATGGAAAGTCAAGTCGGGTTTTTGGCAACGACTGATTTTCGAGCGCAGAGGGGGCGCACCCAGCGGGGGAGTTGTCGAGAGGTTCACGTTCCGGCCCGCGCGACACGAATGCAAGGAGAATAATCGAGGATTCAGCTCAGAGAAAGCGCCTCGAAATCACCCAACTCCGTAACGGTGAGGATAAGCCGACCGTCTTCCCAAGCAAAGGGAATCTTCTCGTCGCTTCGAAGACTGCGCACGAGGGTGGGCGCCTCCGGCCAGGGAATCCTGAGCGTTATGCCGTGTATTGGCAAGGGCGCGTGGAAGCTGACTCCGAAATGGCCCGAGTGATTGACAAGGTGGATCAGCGATCCGCTGCCGTCGCGTTTGTCGAGCACGGTCACCTCGACCATTGGCGGAATTTCCCCGCCCACCGGCTCCAGATTCGCTTCACGTTCCAGCAGGTCGCCCATAAACAGGCCGGTGTTCGGGTATCCCTGTCGATGGTAGAGCTTCCCCGGCAGCCATGGGAGGTAGATGCATCGACCCTTCCCGTAAGGACGCGTCAGAAACCCGGGGTCGAACCCCTCCACGTCGGCATAGCAACGCTCCGGTGGACCGAATCGCTGCGGCGGGATCATCCGCAGTCTACGAACAGAGCCCTCCTCGTACACGCCGTTTACATAGAGATCGTCCGCGAACAGCAACCGGGTGTCGCGACAGCGGGGGAATCCCTCCTCCCCGTCCAGGCGGAAGTACGCTCCGCGGATCGATGGAACGATCTCAGGCGCTTCCGCCATCCCCCGGCATCCGAGCGCCGGAACCGGCCGCGGCTCGAAATCCCCGTCGCGGAAACCGCTCCGCCCGGTGGCGACCAGGCATCCTCCCTGTTCGACGAAGCGATCGATGGCACGGGCCAGACCATCGCCAAGGCACTGAGTGTCGGGAAGCACGATACACGAATACCGGCTAAGGTCGCGTTCGCCGACGGCATCCGCGAGAATGACGTCAAACAGGTGATGCTCTTCGACAAGCAACCGAAACCAGCCCCTGTATTCATCCGAATCGCACATACCGTCCTTCAGTAGCGCGATTGTGGCGCGAGGGACGAGGTCGCGGTACGCGAACTCGTTGGCGGCATGGTAGTGGAATATCTCCCGGACGGATTCGAAGCCGGATCGATCCTCGTGATTGTCAATCCGGCCGATCAGATAGTAGTCAAGGGCGCCGCCGTTCGCCAGGCATTGTACCAGTCTGAGTTTCTGGAGGTGCGGCGAAACCGCAACGTGCCGAGTGGGAAAATCGATGAAGTCCACCGTCGAGTTCGACGAGATCATGCCGGGATACGTGCCGACGACCCACCGCGTGTTCTCGGAGGCGTGGTACTGCCAGCGCGGCAGGGCGCGGTCGAGGGCGGTGTTCGCCTCCCGCCGGATAAACCCGCGCCCGCTTTCGAAGTAACTGTCAATACACATGTCCGGACGCAACCGTTCGATCAGGCGTCCCACCTTCTCCCGGTGCGCGCGCACGGTTTCGCGCCGGAAGATCCCGTGCTTGCGGAAGACCGGATCCTCGATATCGGTCGATGAGGGCAAATCCGATCCGAACGCTTTTCGAAACTCTCGCAAGCAGCTCTCACAGTGGCAGATTCCGTACTCGTTGCCGCTGTAGTCCCGCGTCCGGTAGCCGCCCATATTGATGAAGATGCCGTCCACTTGCAGAGTAGTGATCAGCTCTTTGATAATCTCCAGGGCAACCTCCTGCTGGTAGGCGCCGTTGATGCAAACGTGTACATCCCCGTTGTAATCCACGACCTCGCCTCCCTGGGTGCGGTAGGCCCATTCGGGATGCTTCTCGAACAGCGGCCTGCGCACCTTTGAAAAGTCGGTCCGCGCGATCACCCGGATCCCCGCGTCGTGGCAGGCCGAAATGATCGCTTCCAGGCTGTCGCCGTGTAGAAACCGACTCGGATAATGAAGCGGATGATGTGTCGGATAGCTCGCAATGATGCCCGCGGTGTTGATCATCAACACAGTCGCCTGGAAGTCCGCCAGGTCCCGCACGACCTGATCGGCGCGAATGTCGATCATGTCAATCTCGCGCAGGTTCGTCTGGATCAACCGCCACGGGCGACCCTCCCACCAATCGTTCGTCGCTTTTCCGGTTTCCATGTCGAGAAGACTACCATCAACGCCCGCAGACGCCAGATTTTTTCACCCAACGGAGAATCGAAGCATCTTGACCGGACACTCACTCAATGAAACACTGACCCACCACGGGAAATCCTCCCGAGGATTTCAACAGGAGTTCGGGGCATTCCCGCATCCTCTTGAAATTCAACCAGACTACGATACGATGCAGAACCTATGAAAACGCTCTCCCATTACATTGTAATAACCACCCTATTTATTGGCCTGTTTCTCGGGGGATGCGATTCCGAACCGAACGGGCGGGACGCCGGAGAATGGCCCGGGCGCAAAACAATTAATGTTGCCGTGTTTGCTTCGCCCGGCGGATCGACGGACTTGGCCAATCGAACGATGGCGAACGTGATGGAAAGAGAACTGGGCGCGACCATATCCGTGCTCAACATACCCGGAGCCCAGGGCGGTTCGGCGGCGAATCATGTATGGAATGCCCGGCGTGACGGACATACCTGGTTTGGCATGTCGGAGGGCGCTCTGGCCATGCCGGTGTTCGGCGCTCACTCGACCACCTCGCGGGACTGGCACTACTTCCTGATTTGCGGGACTCCGGGAATTTTGTCGGTACCGGCTGATTCTCCCTATCATACATTGGAGGAGCTGATTGCGGCTATTCGCGACCGGCCGAACCAAATCCGAATGGCTTCGGCATTTCCCGGAACCGTCTGGCACGAGCAATACCTCGTTATGTCGAAGGCGGCCGGGTTGCAGGTCCGCTGGATTTCCTATCCGGGAAGTCATCCGTCGCAGGTGGCGGCCCTATCCGGCGAAGTGGATGTAGTCCTGACCGGTCTGGGCGAACAGGTCGAACTCCTGCGGTCCGGACACCTCCGCCCTCTTGCCGTCATGGAGACGGAGCCGCGTCGATACGAAGGAATCGGCGAACTGCCGCCGATTAGCGGACCGCTCCCTGAGTTAAAGGATCATTTTCCGCTCCGCCAGTACATCGGGTTCGCTTTGCCGGCGGATACCCCTGCGGAAATTCTGGAGACTATCGAGGGGGCCTTCAAGCGCGCCATGGACTCGGATGAAATCAGACAATTCGGCGAGGCGAGCCATTCCGAACTTTTTGGTTATTCGGGAGAGGAGGCGTCCGCCCTTTTTGCCGAGAGAGAGAGCAGGCTGACCTGGCTGCTATACGACGAGCAACTTGCCCGGCACTCGCCGGAGAGATATGGAATCGCCAGACCGTAATTCCGCGGAACAAATCAATGTGGTTGCGCAAAGCGGATTTCATTACAGGCATTATGCTGGCCGCGTTGGGGTTGGCGGCATTCGCGCTGAGCCTCAAGCTTGGCTGGGATTTGAGCGTCGTTCAACGTGACGGGTGGTACACGGCTCCGGGGCTGGTGCCCGCCGCCGCCGCGATCGTCCTGTTTTTGCTGGGCAGCGCTCTTTCATTCCACGCTTTTCAGGAAGGAGGAGCCTGGAAGCACGAGGATTTTTCGCGGCTGAAGGCAGCGATCGCCGATCCGGCTTCCGGACGAAGCGCTCTGGCCGCCCTTCTTCTCATGGTCTATGTATTCGGGTTGCTCGGGCGCGTTCATTTCATTTTGGCCAGTTTTTTATTTCTGGTGGCCTTTATGTTCCTCTTCAAGGCGACGGCATGGTGGAAGATTCTTTCGATCTCGGCGATTGTTTCCACCGCCATTGGCATTGTATTCGAACATTTGGCGCGAATTCCCCTTCCTTAGATGGAGATCGTAACATTCTTCAAAGAAGTCCTGGCGTTATTGACGCCGATGACGTTGCTGATCTTCGCCGGAGCCACGGTACTGGGGATCCTGGTCGGAGCGCTTCCCGGTTTGACGGCAACCCTGGCCATCGCGTTGTTGACGGGAGTGACCTACGGACTGGATACGCAGGCGGCGTTGATTGTTCTGCTGGGGATCTACGTGGGAGCTATTTACGGCGGTTCGTTTACGGCGATCATGTTGAACATACCGGGCACCGCTTCCGCAGCGGCCACGGCTATGGATGGGTATCCATTGGCGCTCAAAGGGGAAGGAGGGAGGGCCAAGGGCTACGCGACTGTTGGATCTCTGATGGGGACGATTTTCGGGCTGATTATTCTCATGGCATTGGCGCCCTGGATCAGCCGGTTGGCCCTGCGATTCACCGCCGTGGAATTTTCTCTGCTCGCGTTGTTCGGCATTTTGATTTGTGGTTCGATTACCTCGCAGGATTGGCCGATCAAGGGATGGATCGCCGGGGTGTTGGGAATTCTGCTCTCAACGGTCGGTATCGATCCCCTCCACGGATACGCTCGGTTCACCTTTGAGACGCCGATGCTGTTGACAGGAATAGCCCTGGTGCCGGCTATGATTGGGGTTTTCGGAATCCCGCAAATTATCCGGACGATGAAAACCCCGGATGCGAAGCACGTGGTAATTGCTGAATCAGGACGCATCCTTCCCACCTGGAAGGACTTCAAGAAACTGATTCCGGCCTCGCTCCGTTCGGGAGCCGTCGGCACAAGCATCGGGGCGATTCCCGGAGTAGGGGAGGACATTGCGAGTTGGGGGTCTTACGGGGTGGCGCGGAAGTTAAGCAAACATCCGGAGGAGTTTGGCAAAGGTTCTTATGAAGGGGTTCTGGCGGCTGAGACCGGCAACAATGCGGCCATTGGCGGAGCGTTGATCCCGCTGTTGACACTTGCCGTGCCGGGCAGTCCACCGACCGCCGTACTGTTGGGCGCGCTGTGGCTGCACGGGATCAGACCCGGCCCGATGCTTGCCGTCGAGTCACCCGGGTTCATCTACCAGATCGGCGCCATGCTGCTGGTGGCCGCCTGCATCATGTCGGCGTGGGGTTTGTTGCTGACGCGAGTGGTGGCAAAGGCCCTCAGCATTCCGCGCGGGATATTTATGCCGATCATCGCCGTTCTCTGTGTGATTGGGGCCTATTCGTTGAACCTCAGCTTGTTTGACGTCTGGATCATGCTGGGGATCGGTCTGATTTATTACCTGCTCACCGAAATGAAATATCCCGCGGCTCCGCTGATTCTCGGGCTGATCCTTGGGCCCCTCCTCGACGAGAACCTGCGCCGTGCCCTTACGGTTCATGACGGGTCGCTGCTGCCATTTATGACCAGGCCCTTTGCGCTGCTCTTTCTGCTGGCAATCATCATTTCGCTGGGAAGCCGGACCAGTTGGTGGAAGCGACTTAGAGATTATGCATTTCGGAGATCAGGCTAAAAAGCTCGTGGGTTCCGGGGACGATAGTTGGGATCCGGCGCCGGCACAATACAGAGCGGCGGGAATCCAGATGCGAGCGAGGTTTCACGGCAGTCGCAGCGCGCGCCGCACGACGACCATGACAGGGAGATAGACGAGCAGATAGACGCCGAGCCAGCCCACGTCCCAAGCCCATCCGAAACGAGAAAACGGAGTCGCGAACACTCGGTCATCTTGAATGCGGGCTTCGCGGTATTCGACGCTGAGTTCGCGGATAGGCGCTGACTCGCTCGTGAATGCGATGGGTGGCGAAGGGGGAGCCGCGTCCCCGGCGAGAAGGTTGAAATGGACGGGATCCATTCCGCTTGTACGGATCACAACAGGAAACCGTCCCCGTTCCTCCGGGAGATCAACAGTCCACGCAACCGTTTGCGGCGGCACCGGCTGCGCAAGGAAGGAGCGCAAGTCGTCAAGCAACTCGGCACGTGTGCGCCTGGCGGCGGCGCGAACATCCCAAGGCAAGCTGTTGTCGCCCGAGGGCGCGGCCTGCCAGCGCTGCCGAAGCGCTTCAAGGGTTTCGCGCACGGGCGGCACCTGTTGCTCGAAAGAGCTATGGGGGGCGAGTTGCAACGAGTCGGAAAGCTCGATGGTCAGCGGCTCAAGATGGTCGCCATCGACCAGCGCCACGATCGCGGCGCTGCTGCCGGGCGATGGATTCCAGGCGAGCGGATCGATCCGTTCCATAAGCCACATGAACGAAAGCACCATCGGCCCCAGCAGGATGGCGAGGGGAGTAAACGCCGCGAGAGTCAGGCGCTTCTGCACTCCCGCGCCGCAGGCGAGCAGTTGTTTCCGTCGCGGGGCGTCCTCGGGCAACGTCCGGGCCCGGGCCTGCAGTCGCTGCCAGCGCTGCTTGGCGATTACGAGCCGTGCATGGTCGTTGAGCACGCGCTGGCCGACCAGTATTACAGTGGCCGTGACCGCGGCGAGAATCGCGACCGTTGCCACTTTGCCCCAGGTGGCCACCAGCGGCCAGAGGAGCAGGTCCACTGTTTGGATTGCCGGGTACTGAAGCCACGGCGCAGGGAGCAGGAAAAAGGCGGCAAGAAACACGCCCCAAACGGAAAAACCAATACGGCGCCAGCGTGCGGCCTGCTCCTCGCCGTCGCCGGGGGGCGGTGGCTGGAGTTCGCGGGGGATTGGCTCGTCATCCGCTGCACCAGCCTCGTCAGAAGCGGACGAAGGCGGGGCGCCGCGTGCGACCCAGCCATGCCGGCCATCGACGGTGACCGTTTCGCCCTCGCGCAACAGCCGCGTCGCTCCCGGCAAGGTCACGGCCGGCACACCCATTTCGCGCGCGACGACCGCGCCGTGCGACAAGCTGCCGCCACGCTCCACAACAACGGCCTCGGCGCTCGCGAAGAGCGGCGTCCATCCCGGGTCGGTTGTGGCACAAACGAGGACGAAGCCACGCTCGCCCGCGTCAATCTGATCCGGCGCGTTCAGGATGCGCACGGGTCCACTCCCGCGACCTCCGGCGAGCGGTACTGACTTCCATCGTTCCACAGTGAAATCCACGGGCGGCGGGTCCCCTATATTCTCGACTTCCAAGCGCGTCAGCAGTGTCGGCAATGCGAGCTCTTTCTCAGCTTCCCGGCGCAGGCGACGCTCGTTGATAAGGTGGTGAGGCGCGTAGCCGGTTTCAAGCGCGTGCTCGATCTCCGCGGGCGTAAGCAGGAAAACCTCCGCGTCGAGGTCGAGACGGCGCGCGGCTTCCAGGGCAAGATCGCGCAGCAGGCCATAGCCGAGCATCAGGTGGTGCTTCCCGTCTTCGCGGTAAGGCAGGTAACGCGAAAGCCGGTCGGCCAGGGTCTGGAGCGTGGCGGAGTCGCGGGAAGAGAGGCGCCGCGAAAGGGAGGCGAGACAATCCCGCGCCGCTTGCTGGCGCTGGTCATGCCGCATCGCCGGATCCTCGCGGCCGCGCATGTGCTCAACCAGTCCGGCAATGGCTTCAGGCCGTTCGGACCAGCGGGGCGTCGCGAGTTCGAACTCCTCCGGCGCACGATGACCATGCTCTCCCAGCCAGTTTTCGAGGCTGTTCCGGCCCTCGGCCAACTCGCACAAACCTGAGTTCGATTTGATAGTGGAATCGTGGCGGACGGGGACGGAGAGCGTGGCCAGGAGGGCGTCCGGCTCGTCGTCCCAAAAACGGGTCTCGAGGAATTGCCGAAAGCGGTCCGTCGTCCAGACGCAAAGCACGCTCGGCAGCAGAGCGCTGGAAGCAAAGTCGTCCATGGTCCGCTGTTCGCGAATGCGCCAGAGATCGATCCATTCAGCCGGGCTGAGCTTCGTCGGATCGCGCTTCCGCTCTTCCGCGACCCAGGCTGCAAATGCCGGGATGATGTCGCTTTCGAGCCGGTGATCGAAATCGGCGGCATACGTTTCGAGGCGATGTTCGACCGAGCGGGAAACCCGGCCTGCCCGCCACAATGCCGCGATCGATCCCGCGGGCAGAGTCGGCGGCCCATTTGCCGCATCCGGATCCGCCCGCAGCTTTTCGATATCGTAGTGAAACGGAAAACCTGCGCCGAACATTTCGGGACCGCGGCTAACGTCCATATAAATCTGCCCCCCGATCAGATCGAGGAACCCTTCACGCTCGACGGACGGACCGGGAGTGAAACCCACTTTGCGCTGGAGGTTTCCGTATCCACCCTGCCCGGACATGAACCGCTGCAAAACGGTCCATGTTAGCGGAGTAGGCCGAGGCGCCGTCTCGCCCAGGTTATGCACGATCCAAGGACCCTGTCCCGTTTCGAGGGCGGTAATCAGTCGGGCGCGTGTTTCGTTCAGTGTCTCCTCACGCGCCGCGGCAATCGCCAGCGTGGTGATGGGCCGAGATTGAAGGAGGTAAACGCGGCCACGATGGAGTGCCCACTCGATGTCCTGAGGTTCGCCAAAGATATCTTCAACGCGCCGGCCCCAACGCGCAAGCGCCGCGACATCGGCGCTGCCGAGGACCGGTACCGAGCGCCGCTCAGGGGGAAGCGGGCTCATTTCGCCGGTCGCGGGATCGTATGTCGCGGACTTTTCCGCGATCGACGCGTCGAGCACATGCCCGGTGTCGTGATCCAGTGTGATAACGTCGGGTTGGACCTTCCCCGACACTACAGCTTCGCCAAGTCCCCAGGCGGCTTCAAGCAGCATCTCGTTACGGCGCCCATTGCGGGGATTCGCCGTGAAGAGCACGCCCGCCGCATCGGCTGAAATCATGGGCTGAACGACAAGTCCGAGCGAAACCGTCTCGATGCCGGGGGCATGCTTCGCGAGATAGTGCGTGACGCGGGCTGAGTCGGACGCCTGCCAGCAGCGACAAACCGCCGCGCACAGCGCGTCCTCGCCCTCCACGCCGAGAATCGTCTCGTATTGTCCAGCCATGGAGGCTTCCTTGCCATCCTCGGCTGTCGCGGAAGAGCGCACCGCGACCTGCGGCCCGCCCAACGTGCGATAAGCGGCGATCATCGCTTCGCGGACCGGTTCTGGAATACCATTGTCTCCGGCATCGCACCACGCATGGAAGGAAGCGGTGGTAATGGCGAACCCCGATGGAACCGGGAGACCGGAGTTGATGAGTTGGGCGAGATTCGATGCTTTACCGCCGACCAAACTCACGTCATGCGCCAACGTGAGCGGGAGAATCCAGGGTGAATCGCTCATCACCGTGACGTGCTTCCGTCGAAGGCGCGCAAGCCGCCGGTTTCGCTGCCGATATAAACGCGGCCGTCGCTCACGAAGGGTGAGCTTACCGACAGCCCGAGTGTGCCCGGCCGCCTTTCGGAGTTCAAATAGTGTCTTTCCAGCACGGAGCCATCCTGCAACTCCAGGATGGCGAGATAACCATCCTGGCTGACCGCGTAAACGAGATCCTCGGTGACCGCGGGACCGCCGAGAATGGCGGCGGAGCCGTTGATCCGTTGGCGCCAGACGATGGCACCATCGTCGAGATCAAGGGCGATGACCTCGCCGTTACGCACCGGGCAGATGGCAAGGTTGTCGCGCACGGCAATGGCACCAAGCACCGTATCGGGCAGTGCGGTTTCCCAGCGAACCTCACCGTTATCGCGATCGAGGGCGAGCACGGCGCCAGCGGGATTCTGCGCCCTAAAGACGAAATCTCCATTCCCGCAGCCGGCAAGCACGAGATTGCCAGCGATCGTGATCGGGCCCAGGGCGGGATAGGGGGTGTCGCGCCGCCAGAGCTCACGGTCCTTTCCACTGGCCTGCAAGGCATCTTCAGACTCGGTGCGGAGGGCGACGACGGCGTTGCCGTTGAATCCGCTTCCGATATAGGCTATGCCGTCGATCACGGCGGGGGAACTTTCGGGATCCGCGATGTCGTGCCGCCAAACCTCGCGGCCCGTTTCGAGATCCACCGCCAACACGTACCCCGGATGTCCCTCCGGTTGGCGGTCACTGCCCACTTCGATGGCGCCCGCGCCGATGACCACCAGGTTGCCATAAATCGCCGGGGAACTTTCGAGGTGGAGGAGCGTTGGCGCCACCCACTTGATTTCACCCGTCTGTGTGTCAACGCAGATCAAGTCGCAGTTCGCATCATAGTGCAGACCCTGGCCGATCACGACGTAGCGGCCGTCGGCACTGACCGCGGGGGAGCTGAAGATGCCTACGAAGGGTTCTCCGTCGTCGCGCTCGTCGATCTCCCAGAGCAGGTCACCGGTTGCGGCATCGAGAGCGATCAGGCCGCCATAGCTGTTTGGCGGATCCAGCAGGGTCCATGCGGCATAGACCCGATCGGCATGAACAATCGGCGAGGAGAGGAACATCGCGAATGGCTCCTCGTATTCCCAGAGCGGTTGCAGGCCGAGGGGTGCCGGACCTCCGGCGTACCCCGTGCGTTCGATGCCGCCACGGAAGATTGCGGGCTGGGCGTCAACGTCGCTGGTCGCGACGTCAACCGTGCCGCCTTCGGCGTTAGCCGAAACCTGTTGCGTCACTGCGGGTCCGCGGGATTGCCGGCGCTGTTCCTCGCGGATGATTTCGAGCGCGACACGCGTCCAATCGGTGGTGGAGGCGCTGGCGGAAGTGGCCGGGCGCCCCGTACCTGTAGCCGTTGCATCACCAGCCGGCCAGAATGCGATCAAGGCGGTAAGCCCCGCGATTCCGAACAACACGCCAAGAGCGCGACCGGGATGCCGGCGACAGGCGCGCACGAGTTGGCGCGGCTTAAAGATGAGCGCGGCCACACTGGCTACGCCCGCAATCAGGGCGGGCAGCGCCGCCGCACCGGCGTTGATGAGGATCGGAACTACCGCGAGCTGCGGTGTGATGTCGGGTACCATTGGATTTCAGTCGGATCGAGTTGCCGTCAAGCGCGCGATCGCCTGGGTTGCGGGCGAAATCTCCACCGGCCAGGTGCGTTCGTGGCCGTCGGCGTAGCGCACGCGAACGAGGTAGTCGCCGGGCTTACGCACGCCGAAGATGGCCTCGTCAGGGCCTCGGCTGCCGGCTGCGTTATTGCCACCAATGAACCGCATATCGACTGTGGCACCCTCTGGAGTTTCGAGCTGGACGATGGCGCCGACGACGCCGCGCGGGCCTTCAACCGTGACGGCGAGTACGCCTGCCTGGAGCATACGCGCGACGTCGTCGGTCGGGTGCTCCACCGGTTCTCGATACGACAGCGTGTCGTTCAAAATGAGAACCACATGTCCGTGTTCGTTGCCGAGCAGAATATCGGGTTGCCCATCGCCATTGGCATCCCCGGTCGCGAGAGCCCAGCCCCCCAGTTCCTGCGACGGACCGGAGAACATCTTGTCGTAAGCGCGATGCACGGTAGCGAGCATAAATGAGCCGTAACCGCGATTGATGATGAATCGGTTGTGTCCGTACTGGGCGCGACTGATCGTATAGATGTCCACATTGCCATCCAGGGTGAGGTCCGAAGCGACGGTGGAAAGGTGCAGAAACGAACCTTCGTTGATCTCGTTGCCGTACTCGGTGACGTCGATCGGCTGGCCATTGCGATTCTCGATCACATGCCAGCTGCTCGCCACGGGGATGATGAGATCGAACCGGCCGGAGCCGATGATCGGGGCGAAGGCGCCGGCGCCGGTCAGACCGGGTGCATCATCCGGGCCGGACGTGAAACGCAATTCCGGCATGTCCGGATGCGGCGCGAAGCGACCCTCACTATCCTGAATCAACAGAAATCCTGGCCCGGCGGCGTAGTGGATATCGGTTCGGCCGTCCCCGGTCCAATCGCCGAGCGTGAAATAGCCGTTGCCACCGGCCCCGGCTTCCGTCCGGTCCAGGCCGGCATGCTCGGTGATATCCGTGAAAGCTCCGCCGGATTCGCCCGGATTGCGGTAGAGACGCAAACCGCCTCCTTCGAGGGATACGATGACATCAGGGTAGCCGTCCCCGTCAGCTTCGATAAACGCCGCGGCCTTGAGCGCGGCCCGTTCCTCGTCGTCGTGCGGGAAAGACTCCACGGGCGTGAAGCCGTGCTGCCCTGATCTGTTGGCGGAGCCGCGGAGCAGGGTGCCGCCGACGAGCAAATCGGGGATGCCATCGAGATCAAAGTCGGCAACGTCGATGCTCACGCTTGCCTGCTCGAGGCCAAGCCATTCCGTGGCGTCGATAAATTCGAGCGGCGCCATCTGCAGGTACACGCGATCGCCGTCGGGCGAGGAGACGTAGATGTCGGGAAGCCCATTGCCATATAGATCGTAAAGTGCGATGCCCCGCACGGTGTCATCAAGTTGGTCGATCAGAATGTCCTCCTTAAACGCGGCGTATCCGCGCCGGGGGAAATACGCTTCGCCGCGGGCCAAATCCTCAAGCATGTGATTCAGTTGAGGCGTCGATCCGTTCCAAGTCCCGGCCATCGTCGGCACGGGTTGGCCGTCCACGCCGGTCATTTGAGTGTCTCCATCGGTCCAGTTCCATCGCGAATCCGACACCCGGGTGCCGAGGTAGAAGCCCCCGGCGTAGAAGAGCAGCTGGTCCTCGGCCCGGCGCTGGCGCATGCCGACGAAGGCGGCGACTGGCTTGCCGGGAGCGATGTCGACGATCGGGTCCACCTGGTCCGCGAGAGCCTCTGCCATGGCGTCTACCGCCGAGATTTCGATGATCTCGCCGACCTCCGGGGTTTCGCCCTTGTGTAACGCGGTCACCCGCAGGAAAAAGCCGCCGGCTTCCTCGTCCACCCGTTCGATTTCGCCGGTAAGGACGGTTTCGTAACGTTCGAAGAGGTCTGCCGGCTGCAGGCCGACGTTGATTACCGCCTTTAACGGGAAATGCGCGAGCACTGAAAAAAGCAGGACGGAAAGGACGGTTCTAACATTCGTTGTCATTGGAATTCTCCCGCAAAGTATGCGAAACGATCCGGGCAAGGCCACGGTCGCTTAGGAATCGAGGGATTAATCGGTTTCATCCTCGAAAACATAAGTGAAGGCGGCCGGCATGCTCGGGGATTTGCCTTCGGCGTAAGCGCGGACATTAAGGCGGGTCGTTTGCTCGATCCGCAGCGGTTCGGTGTAACGGGGAGACTCGTGTGAGACTTCCGATCCGTCGGTTGTGTAGTGGATCGCGGCTCCCGGAACCTCGACCTCGATGGAAACCTCGATGGGGTCTTTAAAGATGACAGCCTCCGGCCTTTTGAACGTGCGTCCACCGCGGTGTGGATCAAAGGCTTCCCCCATTTGGACGGATTCGGGCGAGACTGAGATCCGATAGGGATCCTGTTGTTGAATGAACTCGTCCATTGTCTGCCGCGCCCTCCTCGTCAGCGCGAACTCGCTCGCGCCGTCGAGCCGCTCATGATAATAGACGTCCGCATCCACCTCGAGCTGGGCAAACAGCCGGTCGGGCGAACCGGCGTTATTCTCGCCAAATTCAACCTCGCGCCACTGGTCGCGGACTTCCGCGTTAATAAGGCGAATTCCGCCCTCGCTGACGTAATCGAAGAAGGCTCCGTGCAAATCGACATCACCGGCGAGGTCGAGCACGATGCCGCCGGGGCCGCGGGCGGGAGTTTCAGTATCGGCGAGGAGATTGCCGTCGCCGTCGTGGAATCCCGGCGTGCCGGTGATCGAGGGGAAGACAAGCCGCGCGTTTTCGGGATCGCTGCTGTGGACCCGGATAATCGAGCCTCGCGCGGCGAAGAGACCGCTTTCGCCTTGCACGGAGTTGTCGGAGCCGTAGCCGAGCCGGACGTAGGCGTCGGAGGTCAGCGGGCGTTCGGGCGAGCCCCCTTGAAGCATGCCGCCGCGGTAGATGTTGACGTTGTACACGTTTTTACCGTTCTTGCTTAGGAATGGCGCGATCGTGGCGCCGGACTGCAATTCGAGAACCGCGCCGTCGAAAACCTCGATAGCGCCTTTGTCGGTTACGCCCGACCAGCGGAGCTCGCCGCTTATGATCGCTCTTCCGTGCTGCACCATGATCTCATCGCCAACCCCGATGTTGCCAATGAGCTCCACCGAACCATCGCCGTATTTGGCGATCTCGAATTTGTGCGAGATCCGGCCACGACTCTGCGGTTTGGACGTCCGGGATCGCCCGCCGAGAAAGGTGAGGCCGTTCTCCTTCGTCGGAAACTCGGCGCTGTCCATCCGGAAAAAGGTATTCTTCGGCCCACGAATGGAGATGTATTCCACCCAGCCTCCATCCTTCACCCAGGCATTGCCCCATATTTCCAGCTCATTGCGGTGTACGCCCCGAATCTCGGCGTTTTCGCCGACCGTGAGATGGCGGACTTCGCGATCGCGCCCGGCGTTGACGCGGTATCGCCCCGGTGCGGGAGGAAGGACGACATCCGTGTCGCGGTCGGGCGCCCGAGTGGATACTTGCCCATTCTTCAGCCAGTTTGCGGGATCGTTGAAGTCGCCGCTTTCACCGGGCTTGGCCCAGACCAGCTTGGGGACTTCGGGCCAATTCTCCCTTTCGTAATCGGGGCTGGCCACGGCGGCGGATGCCTTCGTGGAAGGATGGAAAAGCAGGGCGCCGCAGACGATCGCCAAGAGGACGGTGCAAAAGGATAATTTCATAAGAACTGGTCGGGATTTTCGAACTTAAACGTGGTTACCGGCAACTTTCACTTTAAGGACAGCCGCAGAATAGACGATAGAAAGGGCCGATGCAGCGAGTCAAGAGGAATTATTCCCCGAGATACACGGGATTTTTTGCGGCCCGGTATCCAGGATTCAGAATGACGGCACATGAAAATAAACGGTGGCTTGGACAGGCTTGGACAGGCTTGGACAGTGCAACATTCTTTCTGTTCCATGATTCCCGCCTTATTGCCCCGATTCGAATGACGGCATATGGAAATAGTCCGTGCCACTGCCGCGATTTTTACCGGTATCCACCGTGACGGTCGACCGTGAATCAGCGAAGGGCTGGCACGATGGCGCGTGAATATGAAATTTCAGATTAGACACTGGAAGTGAAAAATCCGATGATGTGAATGAAAATACCGCGAAATGACTGAAGGGGTATGTTATTTGTTTGAATGTGGAAGCATGGCGCGATTCACTAGCCGATTTGATGAATGGGAAGTGAAACGCTCATATCGTTAATTATTCGGAGTACTTTGTTGATGACGCCTGTCTTGTACAGACCTGATTTTATGATAAACCTTTGCCGTGCAGGTGTTTCCTTGTCGTTTTTGATCGTCTTCGGCTTAGTGAGCGAAGCGGAAGCCGCGGATCGGCCGAATATCGTGCTGATTATCTCCGATGACCAGTCCTGGTGGCATTATGGTTTTATGGGTCACGAGCACATTCAAACCCCGCACCTGGACCGGTTGGCGGAGGAGAGCCTGTTGATGACGAGAGGTTATGTGCCCTCAAGTCTGTGCCGGCCGTCGCTGGCGTCGATCGCGACGGGGATGTATCCGCACGAGCACGGAATCACGGGCAATGACCCCGATCCTGAGGCGCGGCGCGCCTCGGGTGGACGTCCGAAGGCGAACCAGCCGTATGTTGACCGCATGGCGGAACTGCCGACAATCGCGCGGCGGTTGGGGGAGGAGGGGTACCTTTCGCATCAGTCAGGCAAGTGGTGGGAAGGCAATTACAGCGTCGGCGGGTTCACGCACGGGATGACACACGGCGATCCCGCCCGCGGAGCCCGGCATGGCGATGCGGGGTTGAGGATTGGCCGGGATGGAATGGAGCCGATTTTTGAATTCATCGAGCATGCCGCGGGAGAGGAGAAGCCCTTTTTCGTCTGGTACGCTCCCTTCCTGCCGCACACGCCACACAACCCGCCGGAGCGCCTGCTGAATAAGTATATGCTTGAGGGCAGGCCGATGGAACTGGCCCGGTATTATGCGATGGTCGAGTGGTTCGATGAAACTTGTGGCCAGTTGGTCGATTACATCGATGAGAACGGGATGGGCGGCAACACCGTCATTCTTTATGTTTGTGACAACGGGTGGATCCAGCTCACACCGGAGATGGAGGGGCTGCCGGAGGATTGGCGACAGGAGGGATACGCTCCGCGATCGAAGCGCAGTCCGCATGAAGGAGGCGTGCGAACGCCGATTATGGTCCGCTGGACGGGAAAGGTGAAACCCTTTAGGGACGAGGAAAACCTGGCCGGCAGCATCGACTTGAAACCGACGATTTTGCGGGCGGCGGGGCTGGAGCCATCGGCTGATTCGCAGGGAATCGATCTGCTGAATCGGAGGGCGGTGGAGGAGAGAGATGCTGTGTTTGGAGACATATACGGGCACGACATGCCGGCTCCGATCGACGAACCGCTCAAGGGACTCTATTATCGGTGGATTGTCGAGGGGGACTGGAAGCTGATCCTGCCCGACCCCGGCCTTGCTCCTGAAGTTTTCGTCGGAGATTCGATTGTTGCTGTGCATGAGGGGATCGAATTGTACAATGTAAAAGATGATCCGCACGAGAAGAACAATCTCGCGGATGAACAACCGGAGCGTGTGAGGCATCTGTCGCGCCGCATCGACACCTGGCTCCCGTTGGACGGGGAAATGCCGAACGAAAAAGGAGAATAATCAATCATGAAGAAACTGTCTGCTCTCACTCTGCTCGCAACGGCTGTAACCGCGTGCGTTTGCGGCGGCAAAGCAAGTTCCGAGGCGATGAATGTCGTGGTCCTGGTTTCGGACGATCAGCGTTGGGACGCGTTCGGCGCCGGGGGAAGCGAATTTATTCACACGCCACACCTGGATAGACTCGCGGAAACCGGCGTGCATTTTACCGATGCGTTTGTCACCACCAGCATCTGCATGACCAGCCGGGCATCGATTCTAACCGGCCAGTACATGTCGCGGCACGGGATCGACCGGTTCGGCAAGGAGCTTGCCCCGAAGGCGTTTTCCGAGACGTATCCCGCGGTCATGCGGTCCGCCGGTTATTGGAGTGGGTTTGTGGGGAAATATCATGTCGGCTCCATTCGAGAAGACGACTTTGATTTCGTCCGTTCGTATCATGGCCGTCATTGGTATGAAATCGACGGAGAACGTATTCACGTCACCGAGCGAAACGCGCAGGACTCGCTTGAGTTTCTCAGAGAACGCCCAACCGGTCAGCCGTTTATCCTGAGCCTGTCCTATTTTGCCCCCCACGCTGAAGACCGGGCGCCGGAGCAATACCTGCCTCAGGATTGGAGCGCCAAATACTACGAAGGGGTGACGATACCCGAGTCGGTGAAAATGGCCCCATCATATCTTGAAGCGCTGCCGGAATTTCTCTCCCAGGAGTCCAACGAGGGCCGCATCCGCTTCCACTGGCGCTTTGATACGCCGGAGCGATACCAGGAATACATGACCAATTACTTTCGTTTGATCACGGAGCTTGATGAAGCGGTCGGCCGGCTCGTCACCGAGCTTAAAGATCAGGGGGTGTACGAAAACACGTTGATCATTTTCATGGGAGACAATGGTTACTTTCACGCCGATCGCGGGCTGGCTGATAAGTGGTATCCGTATGAGGAGTCCATCCGCGTACCCCTGATTGTGTACGACCCCCGTTTGCCGGCGGAGGAACGTGGGATCAAGCGGGATGAAATGGTGTTGAACATCGACTTGGCGCCTACCATTCTCGCCGCCGCCGGACTGACTGTTCCCGAGGGGATCCAGGGCGAAGATCTGGCTCGGCTTTACCTTGTCGATGATCCTTCGGGTTGGCGCGATGAATTCTTGTATGAACATCCAACCATCACTGACAAGAACCGCATACCCGCATCACAGGCTGTTGTGCGCCGGGACCTTAAATACGCTTATTGGCCGGAGTGGGACTACGAACAGCTTTTCGACTTGCAGGTGGACCCAACGGAGAAGACGAATCAAGTGGACAACCCCGCTTATGCCAGGGAACTCGAGGAGATGCGCAAGCGACTGGAAGAGATGTTGAAGGCCGCGAAATAACCCATCTGTAAAAGAGTAAGAAATTCCGCTTCAACCGAATTAGCCACTGTTATCAATCCATTGGTCCTTGATGAACTTGCCCGACGCCGGAATTACCGATCCTCACATTCGCATTTTCCGGGACCGCGCATACCTTTACGCCTCTCATGATTTTGATCGGGCCAACACTCGCTTTGACATGCGGGACTGGCAGGTCTGGTCTTCGGACAATCTTCTCGATTGGTCGTTGGAATCGACTCTGAAGCCTGAGCAAACCTACATCGGCAAGCCGATACAAGGTTGTTGGGCGACTGACGCGGTCGAGCACAAGGGGCGCTACTACTGGTTCTTTTCCGAAGTCGTGCCCCAGGAGGATCGTCGTCAGATCGGAGTTGTCGTGGGGGAGCGTCCGGGTGGCCCATGGAAGGACTATCTTAAGGGGCCTTTTCTCAAGAACGGCATCGTTCCCACGGAAGTTTACGACCCCGCACTCTTCAAGGACGACGATGGTCGAATTTACATCATCTTTGGCGTTTGGGATTATTATATCGCTCCGTTGCTTGACGACATGACGGGGATTGCTGAAGCGCCACGCAGATTGGAGATCCTGGATCCGGAAGGTCCCTACGGGAAGGGGAAGACCGATGATAAAGTTTTTCTTCATCGGAGGAATGGACTCTATTATCTTTCCTGGGGGTGTTATTACGCCGTGTCCCATACTCTGATGGGGCCCTACCAGTGCAAAGGAAGTTTTCTCTGTGCGGAACGAATTGATTTCAAAATGCGGCAACCAACGTGGCCTCACGGACCGACGCAGGGCCGCCATGGATCTTTCTTTGACTGGCACAACCAGTCCTATTTCACCTATTGCGATATGAGTCATTCGGGGAACCGGTATTTCCGGAGTTCATGGATTAGCTATGTTCACTACCTGCCCGGCGGCGACATTGATCCCATCTGGATACAAACCTGGGGAGTGGGCCAATACTTTCCAGGGCGGCATGCCGTCACAGCCGGTCATTACTTTGCAGCGGATCAAGTGGAGAAAGAGCTGGACGACGATGGCAGTGTCGTTGTGAGACCTGCGGTTTCGGGCGGATTCGTTACCTTCCCTCGTGTGGAGGTGCCGACGGCTTCAGCCCGCAGGTTAATTCTGAAATTCAAAGGCAATCCGGGCGAAACCGTTGTTTCCGTCCGTCGTCATAATCCCTCCGGCGTCCTCCTTGGACAAGGCAGAGGTGCGATCTCCGGGGAGGGAGTCCGGAGACTGACCATCGACCTTCCGGGAAACGCCCGGCGTGAGGATTTGTGTTTTGTTTTCGAAGCGCCGAAGGTGAACCGCCTTCTGTTTCATTCATTCACCATCGAATGACCAGTACCCGCACGACCACAAAGCGGCTCAAGCGCCCCTTGCACGGACTGGACAAAATCGGACTGCGCCGTTGGCCTTCAACAAACACGTTGAGGAACAATAAAAATCACGTCAAACACGCCTGCATCCGGCCCTCGGCAGCCAACGAAGGTGTGACGTTCAGTCGAGGATGCGGTCACGGGCGTTCGGGCGGGGCATATTGGGGGTCAGAGCGATGTAACCGACGCCGGACGCGCCGTGAAGCGGTTGACAAAGCGTTCGAGGAAGGGGACCCGAATCATTTCGACGGACTGCAGTTCCCCGGCAACATTCTCCAGCAGCTCCGCTTTATCCTCGTCGGACAGACGGATTTCTTGCCGGAATTCAATCAGTTGGCACCGCAGGTCGAGCCACCGGGACTTGAAGTCCAGGGCTTCCGGAAGTAGTCCGAGTTCGCATGACAGCTTCTTTTTTTCGCGCCGGGAGCGGCGACCGTCGAAGTCGAGCGAGAGCTTCCGGATGCATGCGACGGTCGGCTTGTCGAGCCTTCGCAGGTCCACACCGAGCAGGCGGCATCGCACTGAAATAAGGATTTCATCCAGGTCTTTCCGGGTAATCCGCAGCGTGGCTGCTGTCGCGGCGTAGTCCCAGTCTTCAAAATCGCGGGCGAGGAAAGCAAACCTGCTTCGCGGGTCGAGCCCGGTCAGCGGCTCGATGACGCTCGAACAGGATGCGGCGTTATCGGTCAGGCGAACCGAAAAAAGAACCGTGGCCAGCAGTCTCTCGAATTCGGTGACCTTGTTGGCAAAAGGAAGCAGTCTCCAGTTCTCGTGCAGAATGTCCCGAATTTTCACGCGGAGCTCCTCTTCCCCTTTAACCCCGCAAAGAGTCAGGTATTCGGTAATCAGATCGAGATAGGGCGCCGCGAGCGAGGCAAACGCTTCGGAGTCGCCGCGGAGGGCGCGACGCTGCCATCCCTGGAGGCGGGCACGGCATTGCCCCGGATTGAGGGTGCAATCAAACCTATAGGCCATAACTGTATTGATCACGGCGAAAGGAACGGGCTGGTGGCGTTCGGAAATCAGTCGCCTTCGTTATAGCGACGATTGGCTTCTTCCCGGCAATATTTAATTACTCTCAACCAGATTTCTCTGAGGTCGAAAAGTTGTGTCAGTGCTTCCTGTTGATAAATCGACGTTGCGTAGGTCCTGGATCCCGAGACCTCCTCCAGGAAATGAATGGAGTTGTTGAGCGCGCTCAGCGCGCGTTTAAGCTGGGCGACACAAAGCGTGTAATCGCCCATGTCCAGTGCGTGAATCGCAAAAATCGCATTCGTTTCCCCCTGTTGCAAACATTTCTGGTAGGAATTGACCAGTTGCGGATGCAGTTGGTTGGCCGGATTCGAGATCAAACGTTCCCACGTTTCGTGCAGACTCATATAAAGGGACTTGGTGGCGACGAAGATCGGATGACGGTAGAGAGTGTAGGGATCCATCGGATCCTCCGTGTCATCGTCCTCAAACCGTTCGTCCGCCAAACCGGCGAACAGGTCGTCGTCCGGAAAGTCCTCATCCTCTCCGAGCGGGTGGGCGGAGGCCCACTCGCCCGAATCCCAGCCCATGTGATAAGCCACCTTGTCCAGCCTGTCCGGACGGGTCCGGTACTTTGCGTAGAGCGCGAGGTACCGGTGGAAGGTGTCCTCCTGTTCACAAAGGTACCGTTCCCAGTCGAACTCGCTCCATGCAAGTTCACTCCTGTCGTCCCAATCGCCTTCGGAGAAGTTTTCGTGATCGTAGTCGCTCATCAACGAAGCCTAAGCTGACTCTACATTGTGGGATTAACCGCGCAAAGATCAACCTCATTCGGGAGAATTAATTATTCACAATTTCCCGCCGTACACCGCGTTTTTTCCGAGTTCCTCTTCAATGCGAAGCAATTGATTGTATTTGCACACCCGGTCGGTACGGCAGAGGGAGCCGGTCTTGATCTGGCCCGCGTTGCTGGCGACGGCGATATCGGCGATCGTCGTGTCTTCGGTTTCGCCGGAACGGTGTGAAATCACGGAGGTGTACCGTGCTTCGCGAGCCATTTCGATGGCGTCGAAGGTTTCGGTTAGAGTTCCGATCTGGTTGACTTTCACAAGGATAGAATTCGCCACCCCCATGTCGATGCCTTTCTTAAGGAAGGAAGTGTTCGTGACAAAGAGGTCGTCGCCGACAAGCTGCGTGTCCGCTCCCATTTCCTCGGTCAGCTTCTTCCATCCCTTCCAGTCGTTCTCGTCGCATCCATCCTCGATGGAAAGGATAGGGTATTTCTTCTGCAGATCCTTGTAGAATGCGACCATTTCGCCGGCGCTGCGCTTCGAGTTGTCCGACTTGTGGAACTCGTATTTTTCGGTTTTGGAGTTGTAAAACTCCGAGGCGGCGACGTCGAGCGCGATAAAAATGTCCTTTCCAAGTTTGTAGCCGGCTTTCTTGACGGCCTGGGCGATAACTTCCAGGGCTTCCTGGTTGGAGCCGAGCCCCGGAGCGAATCCGCCCTCGTCGCCGACCGCGGTCGACAAGCCTTTTCCCTTGAGCACGGACTTGAGGGCGTGGAATATTTCCGTGCCCATCCGCAGGGCCTCGCGGAAGCTGTCCGCGCCTTTGGGCATGATCATGAATTCCTGGATGTCGATCGGCGCGTCGGAATGCGCACCGCCGTTCATAATGTTCATCATCGGCACCGGCAGCACCTTCGCGTTGGAGCCCCCAAGGTAGCGGTAAAGCGGCAGTCCGCTCGATTCCGCAGCGGCGTGGGCCGTCGCGAGGGAGACGCCGAGGATGGCGTTCGCGCCCAGCTTCTTTTTCGTCGAGGTTCCGTCGAGTTCCAGCATCGCCCGGTCGACCGCGACCTGGTCGGTCGCGTCCACTCCAAGAAGCTCCGGCAGAATGACTTCCTGCACGTTGCGGACCGCTTTGATCACGCCCTTGCCAAGGTAACGTTTCTTGCCGTCGATTCCCTTCGGAAGCTGTTTGGCGCCGACCGCTCCGTCCCGAAGCTCCAAGGCTTCGTGCTCGCCGGTGCTAGCCCCCGAAGGAACCGCCGCCCGCCCGATCGAGCCGTCTTCAAGCTCAACGTCCACCTCGACGGTGGGATTGCCCCGCGAATCCAGAATTTCCCGTGCTCGGATATCGATAATTGAAGTCATAGCCTCCTCTTGTGGCGATTCCCACAGTGATTGGCAATCGATTTCAGCCCCAATTACAGGAATTCCGAAAACAACTATTTTTGTCCCGAATGGGGAAAAGGCTTGATATGAGACCTGATCTCATCAAAGGTGATTTCAATCATGAGACTCAATTTCATTTTCGGGGCGACCGGAGTGTCGCTGTTGTTCTTTTTGGCGGCCTGTTCGCAGCAAGGCGGGGTCGACGGAGATTCGCCGTTTTCGGAAAGCCGACTGGTGATCGCTCTCAAACCGGACAAGGATCCCGACAAGATGCTCGGCGAGACAAGGGCGCTGGAAGCCTATCTGTCCTCGAGAATCGGAGTTCCGGTGGAGGTTATCGTGCCGCTGTCCGGATCGGTGATTCAGGAAGGCTTTGCCAACGGGACAATCGATCTCGCCTTCGTGAGCGGCACGGAAATGGCGCACGCGAAGGAGCGAAACCTGGCCGAAATTCTTCTGGCCGGTGAGATCGAGGGAAGAACGTATTACACCAGCTACTGGGTGACCTTGGCGGACAACGGCTCCGGGAGTGTCGAGGATCTCGAGGGGCGGCCGGTCGCGTTTTCAAGCCGCACCAGCACTTCGGGCTACGTCATTCCGCTTTGGGACCTTCACCGCAGAGGGCTGATCGACGAGGAGACCGGACCCGAAGGATTCTTCGGAACGGGCAATGTTTTTTACGGAACGGGCTACGTTTCCGCGGTCAACCGGGTTCTGAATGGAGACGCCGAAGCGGCAGCGGTAAGTTATTACGTGCTGGAAGAGGACCGGCATTTAAACGACGACCAGCGTGCGCGTCTGCGGATGATGGCCGAACAGGGACCGGTGCCCACTCACGTGATCGCGGTGAGGTCGGCGTTGTCGGATGACGACAAGTCCCTGCTTCGCGACGCGCTCCTGACTCTGAATGAAGAAGAACATCATGAATTGCGCGACCGGGTTTTCACTTCGCGTATCATTGAAGTGGATGCGGCAGAGCACCTGGCCAGTATTGAAGAGGCGCTGGCGCTGGCGCGCCGCATGCCGGTTCGATAGGATTCAAGAGAATTCATTCCTGCAACCGCCGACCCTGAGAGGACATGGTAACCTTAAACACGAAGAACGTTTCCGGCGGGACTTCGCCGGACAACCGGAAGGCGGCCGCAGAGGCGGCCGATGCGACCGGGAACGAAGCCCCGCACCTGAGCGTGCGCAATCTGGGGATCCGGCGCGGGGGCCGCTGGCTCGTGCGCAATCTCGATCTCGACGTGCCGCGGGGCTCGTTTCTGGCGGTCGTCGGGCCTTCCGGTGTCGGCAAGTCCAGTCTGCTGGCGTGTCTTGCGGGGATCCTGAAGCCGACGGAAGGGGAGGTGAAGTACCGGTGCACGGAGGGCTGCCTCCATGCACCGCAGGATTTCCGTCGCCGTACCGGGATCATCTTCCAGAACTTCATGCTCACGCCGAACAACACCGTTCTATCGAACGTCCTGTGCGGGCGGATGGGGCGCTATTCCGGTTTGCGGACGCTGTTCGGATTTCCCAAGTCGGACAGGCGTGAAGCCTATGCGATTCTGGATGATCTCGGCCTTGGCGGTTACCTTCACCGTTGGGCGGTCGAAATCTCCGGCGGCGAGCAGCAGCGCACCGCGATCGCCCGGGCGCTTTTTCAGCAACCCGAACTCTTTCTGGCCGACGAACCGGTCTCCAACCTCGACGGCTACTTTTCCGGGCGCGTCCTGGGGATTCTCCGCCAGGAGGCAAGCGTGCGCCGCCGTTCGGTCTTCTGCGTCCTTCACAATCCTGAATTCGTCGCCCGGTTCGCCGACAAGGCGCTGAGCCTCGACCCCCTCAATCCCGAGGGGTGGCGGCTTCGGGACGTTCGTTGAAATGGGTTCGATCAGGGCAGTTCACGGGCGACGGCCTGATATTCAAATTGATTCCCGGAGCGAGCCGACCGATTCGGCGGGCGTTGATCCGGAAGCCGGAACGCGGCGTGATACCGGTGCGCGCGGCTCGGTGCGATCAGATAACCGATGACCGATCCAGCCGCGCGTCCCACCGGTGAGTACCCGGAACTCAAATGGCACGAGCGCCTCAATGTGCTCAATGTCTCGCTGTTGATCTTTCTTGTTGCGGTCGTTCTTTCCAGCCCGGTCGTCAAGGGCTCGGGGCGCGACCTCGATTACCTGGGCAACTTTATCCGGTTCGCGGGGAATTTCTTCCCCCCCGATTTCTCGGCGCAGGTTGTCGGAGTGACTCTTCTCGCGCTCCTGGAAACGATTCAGATGGCGGTGATGGCGACGTTCTTCGCGGTGATCCTGTCCTTCCCGCTCGCCGCCGCAGGGGCGCAGACCGTTTCGCCGAAGTGGCTGGTGATCGTCGCGCGGATGATCATGAACATGATTCGAACGGTTCCGAGCCTGATCTGGGCGCTGATCGCGGTTGCGGTCGTGGGCGCCAACAGCCTTGCCGGGGTGGTGGCGCTGACGTTCTACAGCATGGGGTATCTCGGAAAGTTTTTTTCGGATGCCTTTGAATCGGTCGACGTGGAGGTTGCCAAGAGCCTTCGCGCGATCGGGGCCGATCCGTTGCAGGCGTTTCAGCACGGCATGTGGCCCCACGCGAAGCCGCTGGTCTGGAGTTATTCGCTCTGGATGCTCGAATACAATATCCGTTCCGCCGCGATCGTCGGAATCGTCGGCGCGGGCGGGATCGGGGTTCAGCTTTTTTTCTACCAGGATTACGGAATGTGGGACCGGTTCGCCACCGTGCTGATTTTCATCCTGGTCCTCGTCACGGTACTGGATTTCCTCGGTGAGTGGATCCGCAAGAAAGTGACCAACCGGACGAACCGTCCCGCGTTGATGGGGTAGGGACGGGCCTTGCCCCGGGTTGGCGGTTGGCGCTCGTTGGGTCGTGGGGCGAGGGTCGTGGGGCGAGGGTCGTGGGGCGTTTGGTGTCGGTTGGTGGTATTTGGTTGTTGTCTGTATTTTTTTGGCGACGGGGTTTATCCCCGGAGCTTCCATCGTGACCGCCTGCGGGCGCTTCGTGCGGCAGCGGCATGTGCCCGGGTACGCCGGCGCGTTACGTTCTTCAGAGGAATCACCGCAACCGAACTTCCAGGCGCAGGAAGAGTCTGCGATGGTCGGTCGCGATTCCTGCCTCGATCTTCTGGATTTCGCCGTCTTCGAGAACTTTCTCAACGAGCGCCGCTCCGGGGTCGTGCCAGTAATGCAGATCCTCCGATACTTTTACGGTGTACTCGACATCGGTTGGTTCGCGGCGGCGGGTATAGGTGAGGACTATCGCCCCTTTCTCAAGGTGCGGCGGCTCGAACGGCGTGCGGGTTGCCGGGTCGTGGCCGAGCGCGTATTTCATCAGGTTCACGACTCCGTCGCCGTTGTAGTCGCCGTACGCTCCTCCCTTTTCCGGATCGCCGGCGTCGGGGCCGAAATGTTCGACCCGCCACAGATCGAACGGTCTTGCGGCGATCGTGACTTTGAGCGTTTCGGCGCATTCACCGGATTCGTTCGAAGCTGTGAGCGCAACATCGAATATCCCCATTTTTCGCGGTATCCCGGATATGACGCCCGTGGTCTCGTCAACCGTTAGACCCTCGGGCAATCCGGCGCACCCGTGAAAGAGGGGATCGTTTGTTGCGATGATCTCATAGCGGAACGGCACGCCGACGTTGCCCGCGGCGGTCAACGGGCTGGTGATGACGGGCGGTTCGGACGTCACGACGAGTGCCCAGTTGAGCGCGATTTGACCAGAAGCGCCCCTGTATCCGTCAACGGCGATGTGATAGACGGTGTCTCTGACGGCTTGAAACTCGACCTTGCTCTGAAGAGACAAATCGGCGTCGTCGTTCGAGGCAATCCATGTGAGCGCGGCGACATTGTCGCCGGTATAGACGGCGAGAACCGTGTCAAAATCGCTTCCGAAAGTGTCGAAGCTTGCGACCCCTTGTGAAGGAGAGGTCCATCTGAACCAGACCGAACCGCCTCCCGGCACATTCGCGTGATCGGGCTCGCCGGGCTCTCTCGAGGCGCCGGTGTTTGTCGCGGATACGGCGCCGGACAGACCGTGAATTATGGTGGCGCCGGCGAAACGGTCGTTGGACGGACCGGTTTCATCGGGTGGGGTCGTTGCGGACGCTTCGTTCGAAAAGCCGGAATTACCCGCTGAATTAAAGGCATACACGCGGAAGAAATACGGTGTCGATGAATCCAGATTTTGGATACTTGCGCCGGTCGTGTCTGCCGGCCACACACCGGGGTCCGTCGTCCAGTCGCCCGCAAGTCCGGTTCGGATTTGAATCCGGAAGCCGTCTTCGTTTGTCGCGTTGTCGGTCCACGCCAGGTCGATCCGATCGGTCGCGGTCGCCGCGGCCGTGAGGTTTGTGGGCGCCGCCGGCGCCTCGGGGACGCTTCCTCCCTGAGCCGCCAGCACCGCCTTGAAGGCATTCACCCGTCCCGCGCCGGTCTTGTCGTCGAGTCCGGGAGCATCGATGTCGTCGGCCGTCGATGCAAGGATCGATTTTACCTGTCCCGGCGTCAGATGCGGATTGCCAGAAAGCATCAGTGCGACGATCCCCGACACCTTGGGGGCCGAGGAAGACGTTCCGCCGAAGGCGGGATTGTAGGCGGGATCGGCGAGTTTCGATCCGTCGTTGTAGCCGGCGGCGCCGCGGATGTCGGTGGTGTAACTCCAGGGACCCGGAGCGACGATGTCGGGCCCGGCGCCGATATAGCTGGAGCCCCAGGCGAACTCGCCGTCACTGCTGGAGGCGGACTTGTGCTCGTCGGTTGGACTGGACGCGCCGACGGAGATGACGTCGCTGCTTCCCGTCAAACTTCCCGGAAAAGCGACTTCGTAAGTCCAGGGCGCGCGGTCCGGTCCGTTTCCGGCGGCGAAAACAACGATGCGCCCGGCGGAAAGGGCGTCGTTGACCGCGTTTGTGATGTCGGTGGAAGGCGCACCCACCCAACCCCACGAGTTGCTGAGAATCTTTGCGCCGCGCAGAACGGCAACGTCCAGGGCGGTTGCCATCGTCGCGGTTTCTCCGCCGTTGTTGATGGGCATGATCTTCACCCCGGGAGCTACCCCGACCACTCCGGCATTGTTGTTTCCGATCGCCCCGACATTTCCGGCGCAGGCGGTTCCGTGGGCGTCCGGGTAGTTTGCGTCGGGTCCGCCGCCGACCGTTCCGTCGGCGTTGTAGCCGGTGACCAGGTTCAGGTCGGGGTGGCCGAGATCGACCCCGCTGTCGATCACCGCGACGACGATGTCGGGAGAGACGGATACGAGATCCCACGCTTCCGGAACCTTCATGTCGTTCGTGCGATTTCCGAGCCCGGCGATCTGCCCGGAGTTTCTCAGTTCGTACTGGCGCGCGCTGTAGGTATCGTTACTGACCGGAAAGGCGTCGACGTTGGTCGTGCCGATGATGCGGATGTCGTCGAGGTAAACGCCCTCGGTCTGCACGCTCCAGTCCGTGATGAAGTTGAAAAAGAACACCACGTTTTTGCGCAAACCCGGCCCGACGCGGATCAACGCCCTGCGCCAGCCGTTTTCGGTGGTCGGATCGAGCGTCATGTCGCCACCGGCTCCCGAGACCAGCATCCGGCTGTCGGTGCGCCCGGTGTCGTAATCGATAATTTCGATTTCCGCGTAATCGAAGAACTGTTCGGGATTTGAGTCCGGATACTGCTCGTTCTTCGCGTAGAACCAGAACTCGAGGTACACCTCCTGGTATGCCTGAAAATTGAAGAAGGGGCTCATTAAATAAGCGTGCATGCTGGCGGGTGCGGGACCGGGGGCAGGGGTCCCGAAGAATCCTCCGGCCGCGCAGTATAGGGAGTGGGAACCGCTGCGCGCCCGGTAGGAGGTTCGACCCCAGTGGGCGGGAGTGGCGCCCAAATAGTAAACGGACGACCACCCGTAGGGCAGATCGGGCGATTCGAAGTCCAGGCTCGCGATGGTCACCCATTCGACCGCGCCGGCTCCGGATGTCGTGACCGTCGTGAATGGCGCTTCGGTTTCGCGCCACGTTTCCGCCGGCAGGGCGGCAACTTCCGGCACGGGGCGTGCGGTCGGGATTGTGCGGGCGGCCGGCGCGGGAGAATACAGACCGTTGCGTGAAATCACGATGAAGTTCGGTTCGGCGAAGGTCACCTCCTTGCGAGCCGATAACGCGCGGGCGATGTCGAAGGCTCGCCCGTTGCCGGCGGGTTGGATGGTGACAATGAAGGTGTTCGGACGGTGGGCGCGCATCGCGACGATCCCGAGATTATCCATGTTTGGTCCCAGGAACGCGACGGCTTGATCGAGCGATGCGATGCCATCCAATCCGACGATCACTTCGTCGGCGGGGATCAGAACCGATGCTCCCTGTTCGAAGACCGGTTGCGAGACTTTCCCGGTGTTGTGAATGAAAATTTCGATCAGCGCGGGGCTCATCGCAGGCTCCGGAGTCTGCCCTTTCGACACCGGAATCCGGTAGACCGCGATTCCCCGTTCCCGCAAGGCGGACGAGTCGCTCAGTCTGTCCCGATGTATCCGGCGATCGCCGAGGAATTCGCTCATCGTGATTTCATCGGACGGCAGCACAATGAGTCGCGGGCTCGGCTTGAGGACGATCAGTTCGTCCTGGTGGTAATAGCTGTATTTCGGCGCCTCGTCGGCGAATCCGGATCCGCAAACGAAAACGGAGATCGCAAGGAGCAACGTGCGAAGGAAGAATGTTTGGCAAAGCAACCGGAATCTCTTCCGCAGAATTTTCCGGCTGAACTGCAAGCGCCGCCGTGCCCATCGCCTGAGACCGCCGAGGTGTTTGGACCATTCGGCGTGTAGACTTTTCATCGCGACCTCCTTTCAGGTCCCGTATTGAACAGATTATCCTCCGGACGGAGGAGAAATGCGCCGCGAAAATCCACGCGGCACGCCGGGCCGGCAAACGAACGGATCGTCCCGGCGCCCGGAAGGAGAAGGGTTGACTCCGAGTAATGCCAATGCTCCGGCCGAAAAGGCCCATGAGTGCGAAACCACCGAATCCATCGGCGGACTAAGGAAATGGCATCCGGCTTTCATGGCTTTATGTCGGTTTGTTGAAAACAGCTTAAAACGATTCCCGAATATCGGCAAATTTTGCGTCACTCAAAACGGGGATTCATAAGCCGCATTGTGCCGCCTTATCTGTCAAGTCTCTGTTCACCATTCTGCGACAGCCTTATCGCCCATCGGCAACCAAATCAAGTTCAATTGTTACCTGGTTCGGCATGAACCCCTCCGGATCGGCTTCCTTCCTCATTTCCGTCTTGAACTCTTTGGTCCCCATGCACCACCCACGAGTAATCCTCTTAGAAACCAAATCCCTCTGAGACGCTTTCTCCGCAGCAAGAAACTCCAGGTACTCCCCATATTTTCGCCATCCCACACGCGTATCCTTCAGCCCGCCCCTCGTTGACGGGGCCGGGCGTTGGAAGGGAAATTGCGGCCGTCCACGGGTTTTTCGGCCGGGAGAACTGTCGCCGCGGCGTGGTTGACGCGAGTAAATGAGGTGAATGGCTAACATTTTAATAGGGTTTTACACTATCTTTGCTTGCGCTCCCATGCATTCTCCTTTCTATTCCCACGAATGTACGCCAACACGCAATCCACTCTTGAACCGCCGGCCGAGATGGCCGCTCCTGGAGGCGGTTCCGGCGAAACCTCGGTATTCGTTGAATCGGCAACTCCCGAACTTCCCGACTTTTCAGCGATGGGGGGAGCCGGTGACGGTGTTTGGCGGGAGGCGATGATCGCCATTCTTCGACACGCGGCGGCCGGCGGCGCGAGCGATGTACATCTGAGCGCCGGGGCGCGGCCGTTTGTGCGGCGCGACCGGGAGGTTCACTATCTTGATTCCGAGCCGCTCGGCTCCGAGGTGGCCGAAGGCCTGAACCGCGCGCTTTTGTCCGAATCGCAATGGGCCGACTTTCAGCAGAACCGGGAGCTTGATTTTGCGCTTCCGTTTCCGACAGGCGAGCGGTACCGCGCGAATCTCATGGTGCATAAGGACGGGCTTGCCGGCTCGTATCGAACCGTTCCCCGCGAGATCCGATCCTTTTTGGAGCTGGGATTTCGCAGCGCGAAAACGATCGACAGGCTCCTTTCCTACCACAACGGCCTGATTATTGTTGCGGGTCCCGTGGGCTCGGGCAAGACGACAACCCTGGCCTCCCTTGTACAGCAACTCAACCGGACACGCGACGACCATCTGATATCCGTCGAGGAGCCGATCGAGTTCGTCCACCACCCCGATCGTTGCGCGATCACCCAGCGCGGCGTCGGTGAGCACACCGAGACCTTTCATCGCGCGCTGAAAGGAGCGCTTCGGCAGGATCCCGATATCATTGTGATCGGGGAAATGCGTGACCTCCAGACGGTCGAAATGGCTATCAGCGCGTCGGAAACCGGACACCTTGTAATCGGAACGATCCACACCAGCGATGCCGCGACCACATTGAACCGGTTGCTCGATGTCTTTCCACCCGCCCAGCAGCCTCAGATCCGGGCGATGGTGGCGGAAAGCCTGCGCGGGATAATCTGCCAGCGTCTGCTTCCGGCAAGGGGAGGGGGACTTGTCCTCGCGACCGAACTCCTTCTCCGGAGTCCCGCTGTGTCGGCCCTCATCCGCGAAGGCAAGACACAAGGACTCGGCAACGTCATGGAGACCGGCAAGGCGGAGGGTATGATGACGATGGACAGCTCGGTGTTGGAACTGTGGCGCGAGGGAAAACTTTCGGATGATGTCGCCCTGGCGAATCTCCGAAGTGAGATTGCCGGCAGGGAGATCCGAAATCCGGCTCCCGCTCCGGAGCCGGCCGAACCGAAAAAGCGCGGATTTTTCGCCCGAAACCGATAGATCATGGCCAGAATCGATGAATACCTGCGGGCAATGCTGGATGCGGACGGCTCCGACCTTCACCTCACCATTGGCTCGCCTCCGAAAATCCGCGCCTCGGGCGCGATCCGTCCCCTATATGAAACGGCGGTCTCCGCCGATGAGATGACCGCGCTCCTGCGGGAAATCTGTCCGGACGACCGCTGGAACGATTATCTTGCCCGGCAGGACCTGGACTTCGCCTACGAGATTCCCGGGCTGGCGCGATTTCGCGGAAGTTATCTCTACAACCACTGGGGCAAGGCCGCCGTCTTCCGCCAGATTCCCGCCGAAATCCTCTCCTTCGACAAACTGGGATTGCCCGACGTCCTGCGGGAGGTTTGCGCCTACAACGAGGGGCTTGTGCTTGTCACCGGTCCCACCGGGAGCGGCAAATCGACGACGCTCGCCGCGATGATCGACCACATCAACGAGAATTTTCAAAAACACATTATCACCATCGAGGATCCGATCGAGTTCGTGCATCCCAACAAACGCAGTGTGATCGTTCACCGCGAGGTCGGATCCCACACCGCCTCCTTTGGCAACGCGTTACGCGGAGCGATGCGCGCGGACCCCGACATTGTGCTCGTGGGAGAAATGCGCGACCTTGAAACGATCAAGCTGGCGCTCAACTGCTCTTCGATGGGAATGTTGGTCATCGGTACGCTGCACACCAACAACGCCCCCAAGACGGTCGACCGGATCATCGACGCCTTTCCGGCGGACGAGCAGGCGCAGATCCGCGTCATGCTGGCCAACAGTCTCGCCTGTGTCGTTTCACAACTGCTCTGCAAACGCGTCCCGAAGGGTCGAATCGCCGTGCACGAGATTCTTCTCAAGCACGAAGCGCTCCCCAATACGATCCGAACCGGCCGAATCAGCGACATCAGGAGCATCATTGAAAGCAGCTCGTCCCGGGGCATGCGCCTCATGGACAGCTCCATCAAACAATGCCTCGAAGCCGGGAAGATTTCGAACGAGGAAGCGTACATGAAAGCCTCCGACAAGGATGCGTTTGCAAATATGCTGAAGCGCTGACTCTTTCCGCGCGATTACAGGTTCGATTGGTCCTCCCCGCGCACAGGTATCCCGTCTTCAAGCTAATGGTAATCGCCTTTGCAACTTATAAATACCGCCGGCAGAATCATGATTGGTTGCCAATTGTCAAAACGGGGTCTTGACGCATCATTGCTGCTTCTGCCACCATCCTTCCGGTGAAAGCGCTTTTTCAGGTCGGTTTAGCGGGCTCGTGTCCGCGCAGCCGGAAAAGCGATTTCTCGTCACTATTATATCAATTTAATAGTGCAAAATTCACAGATGATATTAATTAAGGGAGAATGAATATTATGGGAAAAACGGTTTTATCAATACAGGGTGAGGATTTTCTTGTTAACGGGAAGAAGACATATTCTGAAATTATCGGGAGTAAAGAGCAGTCTCATGGGTTATTGATGAACGCTAGATTCATACAGGGAATATTTGATGAAAAAGAAGATATTTCCAGGTTTAATCGATTTGGCGTAAAAAAGTATGACCCGGATAAGAACACAGATAATTTAATAGCATCACTGGATGAATGGTATTCGTATGGCTTACGGGCATTTACAGTAGGTTTACAGGGTGGGGGGCCGTGCTTTACCATTAGCAATGACACCATTAATAATAACCCGTTCAGCGATGATGGGTTAAGTATTGATAGTAAATACTTGGACAGATTGGGACGAATTATCAGAGCAGCCGACGAAAAAGGTATGGTAGTTATCGTTAGCTACTTTTATCATATGCAGATCAGTCGAATAAAAGATGCCACTGCTGTCGTAAACTCGGTAAAAACTGCTTCAAAATATCTAAAAGATCAAAAATGTACAAATGTTATTATCGAAATTGCTAATGAACATAACGCATTTAGATCACATCCAATAGCAATGGAAGATGAGGGGATGGCGGTTTTGATAAACATTGCAAGAGAAGCATCCGGCGGGATGCCGGTGGGTTGTAGTCTCACCGGAGGTCGCTATAATGAGCAGGTAACAAGGGCTTCGGATGTAATATTGATTCATGGCAATAATTGTAGCAGGCAGAAATTTTATAATTTAATTAAGAAGGTACGGGAAATTTCTCCGGGTAAACCTGTGGTTTGCAATGAAGATTCCCAGGCAATCGGGAACATGGAGGTGTCATTTAATCTGCATGCATCATGGGGGTATTATAATAATATGACAAAACAAGAACCTCCGGTGAAATGGGGAGTGCTGGACGGCGAGGACAGGTTTTTCGCACATAGAATGGCACAGGGAATAGGGATAAAATTAGACGAAATACCCAGGGAAGAGCAGTTTTATTTTCATGGATTTGAGCCTGGGATGGAATATGAAGGAAAGAGGTGGTTAAGGGTTTCAAGCCTATATCCTGAGACAATAAACTATGTGAATTTCTATAGAAATGATGAATTGATATATACCTGTTATGATGAACCTTTTTCAGTATTCTGGATCAATAACTGGAGACAGGATCCGGTATTGGTAGAAGACATGAGAGGGGAATGGACCGCCGAGATCGTTCTGTCATCCGGCGAAATTATATCGAGGAAAAACAGGTTATAGGAGTTGGTGCAGGGGTCCGGCTCGCCTTCCGGGAGAAAGGCCGGCCGGACGCGGCTTCATCCGTCGCCAAGAATTCCATCTTCAATCCAGCGGTAGTCGCCTTTCATTACGTCCTGCGTCAGGCGGTACCGGCGCCGTGAGACGGGTCGGTTTCGCGCTCGCAGCGAGCATTTGTTCGGAGGCCCACTTCCGCGTGATCTCCAGGCACCGCTTGGAGAGGCCGGCGCAGGCGGCCGGCAGGGTAAGACGACCGGTATTGAGAGTGGTCAGGGCGACCTTCAGCCCTTTCCCTTCCTCCAGCAGAATATTTTCCCGCGGCACGAGGAGGCCGCAGGGAGCGAAGCGTTCACCCGCCGATTTCTCGAGAGTCCGCATGCGCGAGACGATCGCGCCGATCCCGAGCGAATCCGCGTACCTCAACGGTCCGCCGCGAAACGGGGCGAAGCCCGTGCCCAGGACCATCGCCAGGTCGACGTCCCCGGGCGATCCGGCGGAGGGAAACCTTGCGCCCGGGGGCGGATCGTCGATGCAGCGGGCGGCCTCGTTGATGAGGGCAAAGCCGAGCCGCTCGACGATCGCTTCCCTGGAAAGGTTTTCGCCGTGACGGACCCGTTGCAGCCGCCCGGTTTCGCGGCTGGGTTTCGCGTGCCGGCCGGTGTGGTCGTAGAATCCGGTTCCGGCCTTCTTTCCGAAGCGTTTTTTCTCAATAAGCGTATCCAGTGTGGCCGGCGTCTGCATCCGGTCCGGGTAGGCGTCGGCGAGGGTTTTCGCCACGTGACCCGCAACGTCGATTCCCACCTCGTCGAGGAGCCTGAGCGGTCCCATCGGCATGCCGAAGCCCGTCATCGCCGCGTCGATCCCGCTTACCGGAATTCCTTCTTCAAACAGAAGGACGGCCTCCACCAGGTACGGCATCAGAATCCGATTGACGAGGAACCCCGGATTGTCTCCAACCACGACCGGAACTTTCCCGGCGCTTCTCACGATGTCGAGGACTGTGTCCGTGATGCCGGGATCGGTCTTCTCTCCCGGCACGACTTCCACCAGGGGCATCCGATGAACCGGATTGAAGAAATGAATCCCGATCACCCGTTCCGGGCGTTGGCACGCCGAGGCGATCCCGGCGATTGAAAGGGCGGAAGTATTGGTCGCGAGGATCGTATCCGGTCCGGCGCGGGCTTCGAGCTGCCGGAAAAGATCCTTTTTTACGGACAGATCCTCCATCGCCGCCTCAATAACGAGTTCGGTATGGGTCAGAGGCGCCGGGTCGGCCGTTGGGGAGATCCGGTCGAGCGCTCTGCGCATTTCGTTATCGGTAAAGATTCTCCGCTGGACTCCCTTCCTGTAGAGCCGCACGACGGCAGCCATTCCCCGGTCGACCTCGTCGGGACCGATGTCGTTGAGGAGCACGCGCGATCCGCGGGAGGAAAACCAATGGGCGATCCCGGATCCCATCACGCCCGCGCCGATGACCGCCATTCGCGACGGCACTGCGGCTTTGCCCGTCTTTTTCGACGCCTTTTCGCGGAGAAGGAATATTCGGATCAAGTTTTTGGATACATCGGTCAGCGCCGCCTGGGCGATCGCTTCCTTCTCAAGTCGGAAACTTTCCTGTTTCGAGCGAAGGGCGCCGTCGGTGATTACGGAAAGCGCCAGGGCGGGCGCCGGGTAATGTCCGCCGCCGCGGCGCCGGAGTTTCCGTCGCGCCACGATTTTCACGACCGGCGCCTGCGCTCTGCGCAGGAGTTCGTCCGGGCGGAGGGCGGCTCGATTCCTGCCCGAGCGGACCTTGCGGATGGCCAGGCTGATCAGGTGTTCCTTTGGACACACGGCGTCGATCAACCCCCGCGCGGCAGCCTGCGTCGCCGGGAGGAGCTTTCCGTTCAGAATGAGGTCGGCCGCGGAGGCGGGGCCGGCGAGCCGGGTGAGGCGGGTGCAGCCGCCCCAGGCCGGAATCAGGCCGAGTTGCGTTTCGGGCAGACCGATTCGGGTGGAGCGGTCGTCGGAGGCGACGCGCCAGTCGCACGCGAGGGCGAGTTCGAAGCCGCCGCCCGCGCAGGCCCCGTGAATCGCGGCCGCCGTGGCCTTCGGAAATCCGGCGATGCGATTCATCACGCTCTGCCCCTCGTCAACCAACCGTTCGACTTCCTCCCGGGGGACGCCTTCGGAGAGCGCGTTCAGGTCGGCCCCCGCGATAAAGATCGACGGTTTGGCCGTGGCGAATACCAGTCCGCGAACCGCCCGGTCTTCCCCAAGGGTGTCGAGAACCTGGCCGAGCTCTTTGAAGACCGTTCGGTCGAGCAGGTTGGCCGATGAACCCGGACGGTCGAAAGTGACGATACAGATCCCGTCCTCCCGGCGTTCCAGCCGGAATCGGGTCGGTTCGGGAGCCGCGTTCGCGGTTTCGGCGCTTGCGGCCGGCTGCTCGTTGTTTTTATCCTTCATGACGTTCCTGGAATCCTGGATTATTCACGAATGATTCAGGCTGAAATACCGAATGCGGTTGTAATCGTGCGGTGAATCAGCTCCTTTCCAGCCAGAGCGCGGCTCCCTGACCTCCGCCGACGCACAGGGAAACCAGCGCGCGCCGGCCCTTGCGGCGGGCCAATTCGCGAAGGAATGTGCGAGGCGTTGCCCGCGGTTATCGTCCCGAATTCCCGGTCGAAGACGGGACGAAGTTTGGCGAGGGCCTTCTCGGATTGTTCCTCCCTGGGACCGTTATCGTCGATTACAGGCCCGTGAGAGCGGGATGATGCCGCGTACACCGGGCCTTCAGGTTGGACGGACGTGCCGTTTCTCGGGGTGGGAAGGAATTTTACGCGACCGGGCGGCCGAAGTTTGAACCGCTTGCCGCGACGGTCTGTTCGCCCGCGGAGATACGGAAGATGACGTTGGAACTCTTCGAGGCGGAAACCGATTATCCGCCGCTGCAGGGGTGAGGAATTTTTTCTGCTTGGCGCGCCCGGGTAATCGTTTCTAATGGGCTTCCTTATGAAGATTGCCATCGGTTCGGATCACGCCGGATTCACGTACAAGGAGATAATCAGGAAGCACCTCGAGAATCAGGGAATCGAGGTGAAGGATTTCGGGACCTATTCGGCCGAACCGGTGGACTATCCGGTCTATGTCCGTCCGGTGGCCGAAGCGGTGGCTGCGGGGGAATACGATCGCGGTATCGTGCTCGGCGGGTCGGGCAACGGCGAGGCGATCGTCGCGAACCGGATTCCCGGCATTCGTTGCGGCCTTTGCTGGAACGAGGAAGTGGCGCGGCTCAACCGAATGCACAACGACGGAAACGTTCTGTCGCTGGGAGAACGGGTCATTGACCGCGAAACCGTGATGAAGGTCGTGGATGCCTGGCTCGCGACCGAATTTGAAGGAGGGCGCCACGAGCGCCGGATCCGAATGATCGACGGGCGGTAGGGCTTATTCGCCGCCGCCCGGGTAACCGGCTTTCTCCTTTTCGGTGAGCATTTTTTCCTTTTGATCAAGCTCCTTACGGCGCAATTCGAGCTCTTCTTTCAACTGTTCCAATTGGGTTTCCTCTTCCTGCTGCTGCTGGAACTTGTCCATGAGAGTGTTTTCACTGCTGTCCAGGAACGCCTCGCGTTCTTTCAACGATGCCTTGGCTTGCTGAAGCGCCTTTTCCTGTTTGTCCAGTTCCGCCTGCCAGTCTTCGAGGGCTTTTTTCGCCTCCGGGGTGAGTCCTCCCTTGTCCTTGGACGCGTTCTGTGCGTTGCTTAACAGGAGGTTTTCCCTGGCGCTGATGAGTGCTTCCGTCTCCCAGATGTCGCGTTTTTTCTCCTCCAGCCGCGCTTCCGCTTCCTGGAGCGCCCTTTCCCGTTCGTCCAGGGTTTCTTCAAGTTCGAGCAACGACGCTTGAAGCTCCTCGAGGTTCGCCTGGTCAAACGATTTGACCTCGCCCGCGGAGGAGCGCATCAGCGAGCGAATGGATTCCACCGAGCGCTGAGATTCCCGTGAGAGCTCAGCCGAGTAGCTTTCGAGACTGGGAAGGCTGAGCTTTCTCCTTAATGGAGGCAGTGGCCTGTGTTCCATGGGAGCCATTGTATTTGAAAATCGGACAAGGTAAAGCCCGAATGCAATTCGGGGCTACCTGTCGCGCATTCTGCGTATGAACCGGGTGATTCCCTGAAGAAATCCGCCTTTCTCCTCTCCGGAATCCGCCGTCGGAGATTTGCCCGTTGGAGCGTCCGTGCGCGGCACCGGCCCGGTTTCCTTTCTCAACAGGCCGGCGACCGTCTTTGAAGCGATCAGTTCGGTGGCCGGCGCGTTGATCGGCATAAAGAATCGATCGAGCGACTGACCGTAATGGATCATTGATTTAAGGTCTTCCTTTTCTCTGGCGAACCAGGTGAACATTTCCTCGATTTTCGCTTCGAGTTCCCGTTCCAGCTCCTTTATCCTCTGTTGTGAAACCCGTTCGGCCAACGCTCGTTCGTCGTCTTCGAGACGTCCGCCGCAGCGCCGGTAAAGCGCGAGGCGCTCTTCGGTCTCGATCCGCCCCACCGCGAATCCGACTGCTTCGGGAAGGTGGAGGCCTTTGTTTCCCGGGCGGTACGGCAGATAGTTGGCAATGGTTTTTTCGTCAATGTGCGCGAGTGCGTTGAGGAGTTTGCGGAAGTCCCCGGCGAGGACGATGTGTTGCGCCATGTTCTGCGAGAATTCGGCGAATTCCTTCAGGGTGCGCAACTCCTGGTTCCTGCAAAGCTGGCGTGACTCCCTCGACAGGTTTGTCAATGAAAGGGGGAAATCCGGGGAGATCTGCAGACGGCGGAGATTCTTGATGACATCGTTGTCGTCGTCGGCCTGCGATTCCTCGTGCTGTACCATCTCGCCAAACGGATCATCGAACGCGAGGGTTCCTTCGAGGATGTCCATCAGGAGCCTGATCCGTTCCGGGCGGTCGAGCATCTCCTCGCTCTCGCTCAATTCCTCGAAAGACAGGTCAATGTACTTGGCGGGCGTTTCGTCCTTCCCCGACATCGGCCATTTCTCCGTATCCAGACTTTCGGCGAGACTGGAGAGCCGTGTGTCGACGAGCATGGAACTCTGGAAACTGGCCCGGAGTTTATCCCAGCGAGCCGAGGTATATTTTTCCTGTTTGTTGTCTTCTGATTCCGGCATGGCAAGTATGAGCGAAAGGATTAATTCGGTTCGTGCTCGATCAGTTCCCGGGCGAGGTTCTGGTAGTCGGTGACGACGCTGTCGGCTTCTCTCCGTTGATCTCCGACCAGCACCACGGGCAAACCGAGTGTCACCGCGCGGCGCACGATGTTCGCATCGCGAATCTGTGTATTGAAAATCTTTGCCTGCGGGGATACCTTTCGCTGGCTTCGGAACTGGTTCATCCGAAGCTGCATGCGAATCTTCGGAACCTCGATGTCCACGTTCCCCTTGATCGAATTGAAAATGATGCCGCGGATTTCCGCCGGGACGCCCATGCCGCTCTTGCGGAAGCTCGCGGAAGCCCGATGGAACTTCTGGAGTTTCTCCACAAGGAGGGTGAAGCCCACCAGGCTCAAGGCGTCGGGGTTCGAAGGGACGTAGATCTCATTGCTGCTGTAAACCCCGCATTGGGACGCTCGAAGAATATTCGGAGGACAATCGAACAGGATGAAATCGTATTGGTCTTCCAGTTCTTCGAGTTGTTCGTGGAAGATCGAGTAGGGCGGCTGTTCGGGATTTCCGCTTTCCAGATCGCTTTCGAGATCGACGAGGTTAAAAGTCGTGGGAACCAGATCCAGACCTGGAATGAGCTTTTCACCGTCCTTGCTCTCGATCACGTCGCGCACCAGGCAGTCCGCGATCGTGGCGTTGCCCGGATTGAAAATCGAATACACGGCTCCTTCCCCGGAACTGTTGATCTGATTCCAGCGGTCCAGGCGAAGCAGCCAAATACTTGCATTGGACTGGGTGTCGAAATCGAAGAGCAGAACCCGCTTGCCCTCCAGGGCCAGGCAGGATGCCAGGTTGACGATCAGAGAGGTTTTTCCGACACCCCCTTTGTAGTTGAGAAAGCTGATTTTACGCGCCATTTTTATGAGCTGGGAATACGTCCCGCATTCTTATAAACAAGTGTCCGTTTTGAAAGGAGCAAACGCCTTTGCAAAGTCAAGTTTCTTGTGAAATCCCGCGCCGTACCGGTGCGGGAAAACGTTAGAAATTAATCTGATAGGCTTCAAAGCCTCCTACACAAACGGTTTCCGGTCAAGGTGAAAGGCGTGACGCGTGTTTGGCGCCTACGCCTAGGGGTTTCCCCGTGTCGATATCCGGGAGTCGGCTTCACGAAAGGGATTGAAGGCGGCGGGGATGATTGGATCGCGGATAAAAAATTTGTGAATCTTCCTTTTGACTCGGTGAAGGAGGGCGACCCAGGTGGCGGTGAGGCGGGGGCAACCGGTTGCGCCGCAATCGCTGCCGGAGGCCGGGCCGGAGTTCCCGTGTAGTCCACCGGAAATAATTAGACCTCAGGGAAGTTCCTGATTCGCGACGTTTCCCCCTGTGGCGTGCTTGCTTGCGAGCGCTCGGCCCGCGCAATCCGGTAAGCGTCTATCAGTAAATATTCTCGTCCAGCAGCCGGAACAGTCCGTCTTCCCTGATGCGCCGCTGCTGCATGGTATCGCGTTCCCGCACGGTGAAAGAGCCGTCCTCCAGGGAATCGAAGTCGATCGTCACGCAGTAGGGCGTCCCGACCTCGTCCATTCTCCTGTAACGTCGTCCGACCGCTCCAGAGGTGTCGAAGAAAACGCTGTATTTACGTTGTAGCTTCCTGTAGAGGTCTTCGGCGATTCTCACAAGTTCGGGTTTGTTTTTGACGAGCGGGAAAACGGCGACCTTGATCGGCGCCACGCGGGGGTTGAAGCGGAGGAGCGTGCGTTTTTCACCCTCGACTTCATCCTCGTCGTAGGCCGCGCACAGGACGGCGAGGAAAATGCGGTCCACGCCGACGGAAGGTTCGATGACGTGCGGGACGAACTTTTTCTTCGAGGCCTCGTCGAAAATCTCCATCGACTTGCCGCTGAACCGCTGGTGCTGCTTGAGGTCGAAATCCCCGCGCGCGGCAAATCCCCAAAGCTCCTGCACCCCGAACGGGAATTTGTACATGATGTCCACGGTTCCCTTCGAGTAGTGCGAAAGTTTCGCTTTGGGATGGGAATACTCGCTGAGGAGGCTTCCGGGAATTCCGATGCTTTCGAGCCACTTCATCCCCGTATCGATCCACTCGCGGTGCCTCTTTGCCCAATCGTCGTCGGGCGAAATGAAATACTCGATCTCCATTTGCTCGAACTCGCGGGAACGGAAGATGAAGTTTCTCGGGTTGATCTCGTTCCGGAACGCCTTGCCGATTTGAGCGATCCCGAACGGAATTTTTATGCGTCCGGAATCGACGACGTTTTTGAAGTTGATAAAGATTCCCTGCGCCGTTTCGGGACGAAGGTAAACGATGCTCGAGTCGTCCCGCAGCGCCCCGGCGTGGCTCTCAAACATCATGTTGAACGAACGGGGTGCCGTCAGGCCGCCCGGTTCGCCGGTGGCGGGTGAAGGAACGAGCGGAATCTCCTCCGGCGAGGCTGCCGTGAACTCGCGCGCTACGACCGGCTCCAGTTCACCTTGGATGGCGTTCCTGCGCTTGAAGGTTTCCGCGGCTTTCCGGAGATCGCCTTCGGTATCCTCGCTTTCCATGGCGGAGACGTAACCCACCGTTTTACCATCGACCACGACCGGAGCGAAGAAGAGTTGGTCTGCCCGGAACCGCTGTTTGGAGACTTTGCAGTCGACCAGCGGATCGGTGAAATTGTCGAGGTGCCCGGACGCCTCCCAGGTTTTCGGGTGATGGATGATGCTCGAATCGAGCCCGACAACATCGTCGCGACGCTGCACGAAGTCCTTCCACCAGGCGTCCTTGATGTTGCGGCGCATTTCGACGCCCAGCGGACCGTAATCAAAGAATCCGTTGATGCCGCCGTAGATTTCGGAAGACTGGAATATGAAGCCGCGTCGCCGGCAAAGAGCGACGATCGAATCCATCGAAGGAGCGGTTGTGTTCTGCGTTCCCATAAACAGACCATCCAATGTCCGTTTCGTGCGGCGGGTCAAGCCCGCAAGTCCGTATTCCATTCGCGCTGCGCTCCTTGCGACGGACGTGAATTTAGGATCGCGTCGGGCGATGCCTTTTAGGAGTCTGTCGGCGAAGCCCGACAGACTCCCAGGCAAATCCGAAAAAGCCGCTGTTATGAAAATCATCCGACATCCTTATTATCCCATCGTTTACGTTCGCGGTTACGCCATGACCCAGGCCGAAATCGACGCGACGGTCGCCACGCCCTACATGGGTTTCAACCTCGGCTCCACCAAGGTCCGCCAGAATTGGGAAGGCGGAGTGGTCCGGCATATTTTCGAGTCTCCGCTGGTTCGAATGATGAAGGACTGCGGATACGAGGATATTTACGAAAACGGGGCGGAAAAGCAGGGCCGGTTGCCGGCGAAAAGCATTGTTATTTACCGGTACTACGAGCGGGCCGACAGCGAGCTCGGGGAGGGCGGCGCCCCGTCCGTTATCGATGCCGCCAGGGGACTCGGCGCATTGATTCTTCGGATACGGGACCAGGTTTGCGGCCGGAACCCGGATGCGCGGGCCGCTTTCAAGGTTTACCTCGCCGCCCATTCGATGGGCGGGCTGATCTGCCGTTGTTTCCTGCAGAACCCGGACGCCGGAGACGAAGAGGCGAGGAAACTGGTGGACAAGGTGTTCACCTACGCCACCCCGCACAACGGCATCGAGATGGCCGGCCTCAATGTTCCCGGATTCCTGGGAATCCGGGACATTAACAATTTCAATCGCGGCCGGATGGCCGAGTATCTGGCGCTCAAGCCGAGGGACGGACGGGTCGATTCCCTCGACGGAAAGTTCGAGCCGAACCGCTTCTTCTGTTTGATCGGTACCAATCACAAGGACTACGGGGCCGGAATGGGGGCTTCACGTGAAATGAGCGACGGTCTTGTGAAGATTGAAAACGCCGCGGTCCGGGGCGCCCCGCGGGCGTTCACGTATCGCAGCCACAGCGGTCCCTATGGGATCGTGAACTCGGAGGAGGGTTATCAGAACATGGCCAGGTTCTTCTTCGGGAACGTCCGGGTGGACGGGGTGCTGGAGGTCGACGATATACCGCTGCCGCCGTCGGTGCGGAAGGAATTCAAGCGGGGAAAGCGGGTCCGGGCTTCTTACTACTTCGAATCGACCGTTTCGCCCCGCGGCGCGGTGAATTTCAAACTGACCGAACGCCGCACGGAGACCTTTTCGGCGGTGCTGAGGAAATTCGACGATCTGTTCCGGCCTGAGAAATCCGGCCTGAGCGCCCCGCGATCTCCCGTGCTGTTTTCCGCGTTTCTGGATACACGGAAGATCACTGTCGGACGAAGTTTCATGTTCAGTCTCGACTTGCGCGTTCTGACCACCGGTTACGAGATCGATGGATTCCTCATTTTCAACCGTCACATTCCGGGCGAGAACCTTTTCCGGAATACCCTGGCCGTCCGCGCCACGCCGCGCCGGGATGAATGGCATATCCGCTACAACCTTACGGACGACTCCTGGGGCGAGAACGCGGGCAGCGCGGCGGAAGGCGACGCGAAGGGGACGTTTATTCCCTTGAGTTCAAAGAAGGGTTTCCGGGGAAAGCTCCGGTTGAAGATCAGCTCCTGGGCATAACCAAAACCGCAGTGACGCTTACGGGCTCGGGAGTATTCGGCGGCATCCGGATCGCGCACATTCAGCTTTTTCAACAGGATAGTCGAAGGATCCTCGCCGAATGCTTCGGATATTGTCGGTTTTATTCCAGCCTGTCTCAACCAGGATGAACCCATGCCGTAGGTTTTTCTGAAATTCCCCCTGTTTTCGCGGCCGGAATCGGAAAATGGAAATACGGCGGACCAGCCCCGGGATCGCCCGGAAGGCGTCTTGACGTTCGGCTTGACGCGTACATCCTGATTCAGACAAGCTGCAGTTTTCTCATGAAAGCCAATCTTCAGACCGCTCCCGGCGGGTGCGTGTCCGCGCCGCCTGAAGAGCGATTTCATACCAATTCAAATTGGAGAAAACTGGTGTGTTTCTGACTTCCCTTGAGAAAGCTTTCCGCGGGTTGGGCAATGCTTTTCGCTTGCGGAAGCTGGAACTTCTCCCCCTCAGGCGCATCCTTCGCGCTTACACTCGCGAGCAGGCCCGCGCGGACCTGCGGGCGGGTTTCAATGTCGCGCTGGTTGGTTTTCCGCAAGGGATAGCTTTTGCGCTAATTGCCGGTCTTCATCCACAACATGGGCTGCTCAGCGTTGGACTGGGAGCCATTGTTTCAGCGGCTTTCTCCGGATCGCGACTGGTGGTGATGGGCCCGGGGAATTCCACGGCGATTTTGCTGTTCTCAGGTATGGTGGCGGCGGGATTATCCGAGGAACAACGGATCTTTGCCCTGCCGCTGTTCATTTTCATGGTCGGCTGTTTTCAGATTATCGGTGCCCTCGCCAACCTCTCACTGGTCCTCAACTATGTGTCGCGCTCGGTGGTAACCGCCTATATCACCGCAGCCGCCGCGCTGATCGTCGTGAACCAGAGCCAGAACCTGCTTGGCTTCAGTCTGGAAGAGGGCACTACTTTTTTCACGATCCTCGGTGGAACATTGGCCAATCTTGATCAAACGCGCCTCCCGGAAATAATCATGGGCGCCGTCGCATTGGTAACATTGCTGGCTTTCCGGCGATTTGTTCCCAAACTGCCCGATGCGGCACTTACACTGATTGTCACCAGCCTGATTGCTCTGTATTTCAGTTGGGTGGGCTGGGATTTGCGCTACCTGACAGGTTTTTCACTGGATGCCATAGAATATTTTGCCATTCCATTCGACCTGGATTTGGTGGCCAGATTGGCTGCTCCTGCTTTTGCGGTCGCTTTTCTCGGGGTCGTGGAAGGGGCGTCAGTAGGGCGCAGTCTAGCTTCCCGGTCCGGCGAACGGATCAATGTGAACCAGGTGATGTTTGGCATGGGCATGGGCAATCTTGCCAATAGCCTTGTCGGGGGCATGGATGCTTCCGGTTCGATTACCCGATCCGCCCTGAACTGGGCCAGTGGAGCACGCACGGCGGTTTCCGTTGTCATCAGCGGAGGTTTCTGTCTGGTGTTGCTTTTCACCGTCGGATTTCTGATCAGTTACATCCCCATGGCAGCCTTGGCGGCAGTGGTGCTGGCGGTGGCGTTTTCACTGTTCAACCGGCATCAGATCAGGGTGTCGATACGCACCACGAACGCTGATGCGGTGGTTTTTGTGATAACTCTGTTGTCAGGCTTGTTATTCACCTTGGATACCGCAATCTACATCGGAGTTTTCACTTCGGTTATTCTGTTCCTGCGCAAGGTTGGCTCACCGGAACTCATTGAATATGAATTCACCCCCGAGGGTCAATTGGCGGCGATTGATGATCCGGAACGTAAGAAGGCTCCCGGCATCTCGATTTTACACGCCGAGGGAGATCTGTTTTTCGGCTCGACGGAACTTTTCGTCGAACAGGCCGTTAATGCGACTCTAGATCCAAATCTTAAGATTGTTATTCTTCGACTGAAAAATGCCCGCCATCTCGATGCCACCTGTGCCCTTGCGATTGAGGAGTTGCTGCATGTGTTGCAGGCCAATGGCTGCAAATTGCTGGTTTCCGGCGCGCACAGGGAAGTTTACCGGGTTTTCCGTAACTCCGGTTTGCTGGAAAAACTGGGACGTGATAATTTCTTTATGGACAAGCCAAGCAACCCCACTTTTTCGACCCGAAACGCATTGCGCAGAGCCCAGGAGTTGCTCGGCCAACGCGATGCCGACATCACCATCTTTGTCGGCAAACGCAAGGAAGAGAAAAAATCCACCTGAATTCCACGCTCCAACATGCGACAGGTGACCTTGGGGGAGGATCACAGAGCGCACGCTCGGATAATCAACCCCTTCCCGGACGGAAGCTGGTGAGATTGGAATTTATGAGTTGTTGATATAAAGTACCACCCCTGCGCGGGTTTTGGGGCCGCTCCCGCTTCGCTTATTTCCCCCGGCGGGACTGTAAGCTTGCCGGCGGCTGGACTGAGCTCGTCGAAGTCCGAATTTCTGCGATCCTTCCAGCATCAGTGTAGAGGGTGCGCTTAAGCTCGCGGATTCTCGACCATGACCTTGATGCCCTCCTGGCGAAGGTTCACGTCAAACGCTTCCTGTATCCGGTCAAGGGGAAACTTATGAGTAATAAGATTCGTCACCGGAATACCAATACGTTCCGCGCGCTGGAGAAAGTGGTATGCGTTCGGGTATTCGAAGCGGTTGTAGACCCAGCTTCCCGTTACGGTGATTTCTTTTCGGCAAATGTCATGATGGGGATTGATTCCGCATTCTCCGCCGTCAACGAAATGTCCGACTTCGCAGATCCCTCCACCCCTGCGAATGCATTTGAACAAGCCCGCGAACGCCGAGGGCACACCGGTCACCTGGAATCCGTAGTGCGCTCCCAGCCCCTTGGTTAGATCGGATACCGCGCCGGCCAATTCGTCGATCCCGCCGTAAGCATGATAATTCAAGGTATCATCGGCCCCCATTTGACGGGCAATCTCAAGGCGACCGGAATTGCCGTCGATCGCGATAATATTATTTATCCCGCTCGTCTTGAGGACGGCGACCATCAATAATCCGATCGGGCCGCAGCCCTGGACAATCACTCGCGTGCGAAAATTGATGTTCACACCTGAATTCTTGGCCCGTTCGAGAGCGTGGCAAACAACGGCCGAAGGCTCGATCAGCACCCGCAGGTCCACGCTCATGTCATTCACCACGAAATAGGAGGATTCCGGCCGGATTATGAGGTATTCGCCGAAATATCCGTTGAAATGATTGTTCGGCTCGTCCGGCAGCAGACCGTACACCTTGAGATCGTCACAAAGGTTCGCCTTAAGCGGATTGTACTTCGCGATCATGCAGGCCTCCGAGGTGTCGAGGACGCTCGTGACAATCCGATCACCGACACGAACCGGCTTCCCAACACTGTCCGCTTTCACCGCCGACCCCACCTCAAGAACCACGCCTGTACCCTCGTGGCCGAGCACTGCCGGAGCGATTCCGAATGGATCCGAGCGATAACAGTGAATGTCGGTCCCGCAAATACCGCACGCCTCCACTTTAACCAGGATTTCATCGGGACGAATCGTTCGCAGGGGATATTCGCGGATCTCCAGCTTTTCCGGCGCGACCAACTGGACGACCCGCCCGGTAAGGGGAGTGTTCCGCCCCGCGGCCAATGCCGAGGAGGATGCCCGTCCGCCTCCGCTCGACCGCCCTCCGACTTTCGCTAAAACCTCGTCAACGATGCGACGGATTGATTCATTGTTGTCCATAATTCGCCTTGCACTCAGGCGGGTAATCCCTTTCTCCTCATGAAATCAAGTTTCTCCATTCGAGAGCAATCCCTAATTTGGGATCGGGAGATTCCTCGAAAAGAGCATCCCGTCCCCTGATCCCCCTCATTAGAGGCTTTTAAAAGGATATTTTTACAATTGACCATTGCTTTGTCAGAATCTACAGTAGTCCTTGCTTCCGGGGAAATCTTCGCTGAGGATTCGATAATATTTCGGCGTGCAACCGAAGGTTGAAATCCGTCTCAATGAATGAAAGGCATATGTATATGAAAACGAACGGCGTAATAGTGTTAACCGCGGCTCTCGTTTGGGCTGGCTTGATCGTAAATGTGCAGGGCATGTGGGAAAAGATCGATTGCGACGGAGAACCCACGGCTCGGCATGAGAATGCTTTTGTTGAGGTGAATGGGAAATTCTATTTATTGGGAGGTCGGGGTATCAAACCGGTTGATATCTTTGATCCCGTTTCCAGGGAATGGTCGGAAGGGGCGAGATCACCGATTGAATTGCATCATTTTCAGGCAGTCGAGCATCAAGGCAAAATATATGCGTTTATGGGAATGATCGGACGAGCCGACGGAGAACGGCCATTGAGCCATATTTGGATTTATGATCCTGCTGAAGATCGCTGGGAGGAAGGGGATGAAATTCCGGAGGACAGAAGAAGGTCTTCGGCGGGTGTAGTGGTTGATGGTGACAAAGCCATTATAATAAGCGGGATTATCGATGGGCACCGCGGCAACCATGTGAAATGGGTTGACCAGTATGATTTCATTACAGGAGAGTGGAGCGTTCTTGCCGATGCGCCAAGAGCCCGTGATCATTTTCATGCCGCAATGAAGGATGGAAAGATTTATTGTGCCGGAGGAAGGAACAGCTCACGTGCCACCGGCCAGACGTTCGAGTTGACCAGACCGGAGGTGGATGTTTACGACATTGATAGTGATTCGTGGGAGTCGTTTCCCGAATCGCACGATTTACCTACACCCAGGGCGGGAACCTCAACGGTTATCGCGGACAATCACCTTATTGTGATTGGAGGCGAAAGCGGATTAATCGCCACTGCTCATGATGAAGTGGAAGCCTATGATCTTGAATCAGATGAATGGCGAACCCTGGCTCCTCTTGCAAGAGGCAGGCATGGCACCCAGGCGATCGTTCATGACGATAATATCTATATAGTCGCCGGTAGCGGAAACCGGGGTGGCCGTCCCGAATTATCGAGCATCGAAAGGTTCGAGTATAACCTGCGGAGACCGTGAGAATGGCCGCCGAGGTGGATGGGTTCCGACGGTTTTTCCGTTCCGGTCGTCGGGCGCCGGACTATTCGCCCGGTTGCCGAAGCCCGTTAAAGTCCCGATGCCGAAATGCAAGTTTTCCATCAGGATTGTGATATCCGGTAATCTCTATTACTGATTTTTCCATGTCAGCTATTATCCGGTTTGCTTGTACTTCCTTTCTCTATTTGATTCTGTTAAGCTTCGCAAACTGCGACGGTGAGCCTGTGGATGTCGGCATCGCCGAAGGTGCCATTGATCGCCCCATTCCGGAGGGTGTGAGCGAATGGAAATGTTCCGGGAAATTATATCATAACCCGGAGCTTGGCTCAAACACGCAGGTCCTGCTTTTCGGGGAAGGCATGGAAATCGGTATATACGAATCCCTGGCCTGGATCCATCGTTATGGGGAAAACGGCCGCGCTATTTATACCTCGATGGGACGACCGGCTGATTTTGAGAACATAAATTTCCGAAAGCTGCTTTTCAATGCCGCCGAATCGACTGCCGGTCGCGAACTCATTTATACGAACCGAGCCATATCAGCGACTCCGAACCTGACCGATCTCGAGAAACCTCATGTGCTCGCGGCTGCCGATCGATATATTCTCGAGCCGCCGGTTACGATAACCGCATTTCCCGCGGAACGCAGTGCGGGCGGCAAACACGATTATTATTCCGAGGGCGACTACTGGTGGCCGGATCCGGAAAGTGAGGACGGCTTGCCCTATATCCACCGTGACGGGCGGACCAATCCGGCCAATTTCGTTAATCACCGCCTGGTGATGCGGAGACTCAGCCTGCACGTCCCGGCCCTGGTCGCAGCCTACGTCATTACGGACAACGAACGCTACTCCGAGCACGCGGCCGAACACCTGGAAGCCTGGTTTGTCGACGAGGGCACCCGCATGAATCCCAGCCTGAAATACTCTCAGGCCATACCGGGGAGAGTCGAGGGGCGGGGTATCGGAATAATAGATACAATCCATCTGGCGGAGGTCGCCCGCGCTGCAAAGGTCCTTATTGAGAAAGAAGCCATCTCGGACGCCGTCCGGGACGGCGTCAAAAAGTGGTTCGAAAGCTATCACAACTGGCTGAACACCCACGAATATGGACTCGACGAGCGGGATCATCCCAACAATCACAGCACCGCCTGGCTCCTCCAGGCGGCGGCGTTTGCCGACCTGGTTGGAGACGAGAAGAAACTTGAAGAGTACCGGGAGCGTTTTAAGAAGATCATTATTCCCGGGCAAATGGCCGAAGATGGAAGCTTCCCGCGCGAGATCGGTCGTACAAAGCCCTACGGGTATTCGCTTTTCAACTGGGACCTGCTCGGCGTCCTGGCCCAACTTCTTTCCACCCCGGAAGAGAACCTGTGGGAGTTTGCCACCGAAGACGGCCGCGGCATGAAACCGGCGATGGATTTCATCTATCCGTTTATCGAAGACAAGTCCAAGTGGCCCTACGAGCCCGATGTGATGTATCACGACGAATGGCCGGTGCGTCACCCGACTTTGCTTTTCGCCGGGCTGGCGTATGGAAATGATGCTTACATAGATACCTGGAGCGGACTTCCCGCCAGCTCGAACGTTCACGAAGTCATCCGCAACTTTCCGGTTCGGCAGCCGCTCCTATGGGTTGTGGATGCCGAGGTCAGGCAAATTGACATTTAACTGGTTTTTGCTCATCCATTCCGCCTCCCTTTCTCCAGCCTGTCCAGCCGCGGGTCCACATGGCGGACCACGCGGCGTAAGCGACTATCGCGGTTGAACCACATTTCATATCGTTTCACTTGCACGCGATACCGCCCGCCGCCAGGTTTTCGAATCTTTCTCCGCCACAAAACTGAATGGCGACGGAATGAGCGTCACCGTAATCGTCGATACTGCTGGCGCAGTCCGGGAACGCCACGGCTGCGACGCGTTCAGTGCCCGGATCATTCCCCGATCGGGTGAATCGGAATTTCCGTCAGGTTCTTTCATGGTTTCTCTTTTCGAATCTTATTCTTCGGCAGCTTTTTCAGTTTGGTTTTCAGAAATGGTTTGGTCGGGCTGCGGGGGATGGCCAGGATGCCGTGGACCGGACCCTGGTAGAGAATGCGGCCGCCGCCATCGCCGCCTTCCGGACCAATCTCGATCAGGTAGTCGGCTTCGGCGAGAAGATCGACGTTGTGTTCGATCACGATGACCGTATGACCTTGGTCCACGAGCCTGTGCAGGACGTGGATCAGTTTTTCGCAGTCGTCGAAGTGCAGGCCGATCGTCGGTTCTTCGAGAATGTAAAGGTTTCCCTTTCCCGCGTCGCGGCGGCGGGTGGTCAACGTCGTTTCGCCCTTGATCAGTTCGGTCACCATTTTCATACGCTGCGCTTCCCCGCCGGACAGGGTCGGGCTGCTCTGGCCGAGGGTGAGATAGCCGAGTCCCGTATCCACCATTAACTGACACATGGTCCGAATCTGAGTGTGGAAGTCGAAGTGGCGGGCGGCTTCCTCGAAGGTCATTTCGAGAACGTCGGCGATCGACTTGCCGTTCCATTCGATGTCGAGCAGCTCGGCGCCGTAACGCCGCCCGTTGCAGTCCTCGCAGGCGAGGTAGCTGTCGGGAAGGAAGTTCATTTCAAGTTTGATGCGTCCGGCCCCCTTGCAGGTTTCGCAGCGTCCGCCGGCGGTGTTGAACGAGAATTTCCCCGGGGAATAACCGTGCATTTTTGATTCCGGAAGGGTGGCGTAAACTTTGCGAATAATGTCGAACACGCCGAGATACGTGGCCGGCGTGGACCTCGGCGTTTTGCCGATGGGGTCCTGATCGACTTCGATCACCTTGCGAAAACGGTCGCCGTTGATCAGTTCCCGAAACACGGAGCGTCCGTCGATCGAGCCCGAATTGTCATCGGAAGCGTCCGGGATTCCGCCGGCGAAATCGGCGGGTTTCATCCGCGGAATACCGTTTTTTGCGGCATGCCGCACCAGGGGACGAAGAAGGTCGCGGAGCAGGGTGGACTTGCCCGCGCCCGAAACGCCGCACGCCATTATCAGACGTCCGATGGGAACGCGAAGATCGTCGCCCTTGAGATTGCGCAGGGCGGGTTTCTTCAGGACGAGCCACTCGGATTCGGCGAGAGGCCTTCCCGAACGCCGCGCCGGAGGAAGTTCCCGGTAGCGGCCGCGAAGCGGATGGACGAGCCCGTTCCTCAGGTACCTTCCGGTCAGCGAGGCGTCGTTTTTCGCCAGTCGCGTGAGGTCCTCGTGAGCCAGGATCTCGCCGCCGCGGATGCCCGCGCCGGGGCCGAGATCGATGATCCCGTCGGCGGCCCGCATGGTTTCCTCATCGTGTTCGACGACCAGCAGCGTGTTTCCCTTGTCCTTGAGGTTTTCGAGAGACTTGAGAAGCCGCCGGTTGTCCCTGGGATGCAGGCCGATCGAAGGTTCATCGAGGACATAGAGGACCCCGCAGAGGTTGGAGCCGAGTTGGGCGGCCAGGCGAATGCGCTGGGCCTCGCCCCCGGAAAGAGTGTGCGCCGGACGGTCGAGACTGAGGTACTCGAGACCGACTTCGCCGAGGAACCGAAGCCGTTCTTCGATCTGGGGCAGAACATCGCGGACGATCAGCTTGCCGCGCCGGTCGAGGTCGAGGTTTCGCAGGGTTTTGACCAGCTCGTTGGCGCCGCACTGCAGGAGTTGGGGAAGGGAGCGCGCGGTGTTGTCCCGGAAATAGAGTTTGACCGAGCGGCTGACCGGGTTGAGGCGTTCGCCCAAACAGTCCGGGCAGATCGCGCCGTCTTCGATGACTTCGATCTGGCTTTCATCCGCATCCAGCAGGTCGCTGTAAAGGCGGCCGTAACCGCGGCAGGTCTCGCACCATCCGCGCGAGGAGTTGAACGAAAAATGTTTCGGGTCGAGTTCGGGGAACGATTCGCCGGTGACGGGATCGGTGCGGGCGGTGGAGAGCCACGCGAGAATGGTTCCGTCGCCGCGAAGCAGGAAACAGGCGCCCTTGCCGAGGCGGAGGGCTTCGCGGAGACGCGCGCCGAGCGCGGGGGCGTTTTTGTGGCGTTTGAGGCGTGACTCGGCGGTCAAGTCTGTGACGACCACTTCGATATCGTGCTCGCGGTAGCGATCGAGACGACGAAACTCCCTCGCGCGAACGAGCTTTCCGTCGGCCCTCATCAGTTCGTAACCGTGTTCGGCGATCCAGTTCGCGACAGGTTCGTGGTGGCCTTTTCGTCCTCGCACCAACGGGGCGCAAAGGTAAAGAGGAGAGGTCCGCCGTCCGCCGGGAGTCCGGGTCAGCTTTCGAAGGCGCGCGAGCAGCGCGCCCTCGGACTGGGAGATGACCGCCCGGCCGGTCGCGGGGTTGTGCTGTACGCCGATGCGTGCGTAGAGGAGGCGAAGGTACTGCGCGACTTCGGTGACCGTGGCGACCGTGGATTTTCGGTTTCCGCGCGTGACGCGCTGCTCGATCGCCACAGTGGGTGGAATTCCCTCGAGCCTATCGATGTCGGGACGGGGAAGTTGTTCGACGAACTGGCGCGCGTAGGCGGACATGGACTCCATGAAACGGCGTTGTCCTTCGGCGAAGATGATATCGAATGCCAGTGTCGATTTCCCGGAGCCCGAGACGCCCGTAACGACCGTCATCTTTCGATGGGGAATATCCAGAGCGAGGTTCTTGAGGTTGTGTTCGCGGGCGCCGGACAGGTGAATAAAAGTGTTGTTGTCGCCGGAACGACCGTCGGGCGTACGGGACTTTGAGGGAGCAGGCGAAACCCTTTGACGAGCCCCTTTGCGCTTCCCGTAGGTGGCGGCCGGTTCGGCGACCTTGCGCGCGGCGGTTTTCCGGGCGGCCGGGACCGGCACGGGTACGACGGGAGCAAGAGCCCGGGCGAGAAACCCGGACGAAGGGCAGGAACCTGCGGCGATCTTTTCCGGCGTTCCCTGGGCGACGAGTCCGCCGCCCTCCCGTCCGGCGCCCGGACCGATCTCGAAGAGCCAGTCGGCGGATTTGAGAACGTCGAGCTGATGCTCGATCACGACTAGACTGTGCCCTTTATCGACGAGCGCCTGGAGCACCGAAATCAGGCGTTTGATATCGTGACGATGGAGGCCGGTGGTGGGTTCGTCGAGAAGGAGAAGGGCGCCGCCGGCCGGACTGAATTCTTCGCTTCGTTGGCGTTTTTCCCTTCCGAGAACGGACAGGTATTTGACGAGTTTGAGCCGCTGCGACTCGCCTCCGGAAAGCGTATTCAGCGGCTGCCCGAGCGTCAGGTATCCGAGCCCGACTTCCCGGAGACTTTCCAAGTCGAAACGGATCTTCGGTTTCTCGCCGAAGAAAAGCGCCGCTTCGTCAACGGTCATTCGGAGGACCTCTTCGATGGATTTTCCCTGGTACCTGACGGCGAGGATCTCTTCTTTGAAACGTTTCCCGTCACAAACGGAACAGGGAACGTAGATATCGGAAAGAAACTGCATCTCGACCCGCTCGTAACCGAGTCCCTGGCAGTTTCCGCAGCGGCCCTCGCCGGCATTGAAGGAAAAGTTCGACGCGGTGAACCCGTGTGCGACGGCGGTGCCGGTGGATGCGAAACACTCCCGGATGCCGTCCCATGCCCCGGTGTAGAGCGCGGGGTTCGAACGCGGGGTCCGGCTGACCGGAGACTGATCGACGAGGACCACTTCGTTCACGAGGTCGATCCCTTCGATTTCCCCGATCTCGGCGGGATCGTCGGCGAGGCGTCCGCGGGCGGCGAGGATGCCCTGGTAAATAATGTTGTCGAGGAGCGTGGATTTTCCGGAGCCCGAGACGCCGCTGAGGCAGACCATCCGGCGCAGTGGAAGATCGAAGTCGAGCGTTTCAATGTTGTGTTTACGGGCGTTTCGAAATCGTATCCATTTATCGGTGACACCTGCTTGTCTTTTCCGGCCCGGGAGTTTTGTCGGACGCCGAGTGGAAGGCGGGGCGATTTCCCGTCTGCCGGACAGGTAGGCGCCGGTCAGGCTGTCGGGGCTTGCGAGGAGTTCGTCGCGGCCGCCCTGGAATACCAGCCGCCCTCCCTTGCTTCCCGGCTCCGGCCCGAGTTCAAGGACATGGTCGGCGGCCCGAATCATTGCTTCGTCGTGTTCGACGACAACGACGGTGTTGCCCAGCGCGGTCAGGCGGCGCAGGATTCCGATGAGCCGGTCGATGTCGCGCGAGTGCAGTCCGATCGACGGCTCGTCCAGGACGAAGAGCGTATCCACCAGGGAAGTGCCGAGACAGGAGGTCAGGTTGACGCGTTCGACCTCTCCGCCCGAAAGCGTGCGCGAGGATCGATCCAGGGTGAGGTAGCCGAGGCCGACCTGGTCGAGGTATCCGAGACGGTTCAGGATCGCGTCAAAAGCGATATCCGCCTGCCGGTTTCCGGTCGGGCGATGGTGCTTGCGGAGTTGCTCAAGGAGTTCGCCGACCGGGAGTTGGTAGAGCGCCGGAAGCGTTTGTCCTTTCCAGCGCCAGCAAAGCGACTCGGGCTGCAGGCGAAAGCCTCGGCAATCCGGGCATTTCCGGTAGGCGCGGTAGCGCGAAAGAAACACCCGCACGTGCATCTTGTAGGTTCTCGTTTCGAGGTAGTCGAAGAACCCCTTCAGTCCATACCACGCTTCCGGCCAGTCCTTTCCGTTCACGCCGTAATCCGGTTCGCCGTACTCGATGAGGCGCCGGTGGTCGTCGGAAAGGTCCTCGTAGGGCACGTCGGTTGGAATGCGGGCTTTCCGCGCAAAACGGAGCATATCCTTTTGCGATTCTCCGTAAACCTGTCCCTGCCACGGTTTGATCGCGCCTTCGGAAAGGCTGAGTTTTGGGTCGGGGACGGCCAACCTGTAGTCGATTTCAATGATTCTTCCGAATCCGCGGCAGCGCGGGCACGCGCCGAGCGGCGAGTTGAATGAAAAAAGGGCGGGAATCGCTTCGCGAAACTTTCTGCCCGTGGCGAGCGAACGGAGTCCGGTCGAGAATCGGGCGATCTCGCCGCCGCCTGCATAGAGAAGGCGGAGCTCGCCCTGCCCGAAATGTAGGGCGGCTTCCGCCGCCTCAAGGAAACGTTTCCGGCCGCCTGAGTTGAGGGTGAGACGGTCCTGGATCACGTTGACGGCGGGCGGGGTCGATTTGCCGGCGAGCGATCCGGCGCGCTCGAGAAGCGCGTCGATCTTTTCGACCTTTTCGTCGAATACGGCCCGGCGGTAGCCCTGGCGGAGGAGGTTTTCGAAGATTTCCTTCCAGGATATCGACGAAGGCCGGGCGATCGGGAAGCAGAGGAGGACGGTTTCATCGGAAAACCGTTTGCGGGCCTTCTTCCAGATGACCGGGGCGGATTCGTCGTCGATTTTGTCGCCGGTATCCGGATCGAAAAGTTCGGCGACGCGGCTGAACCAGATTTTGAAGTAATCGCAGAGTTCGGTCATGGTCCCGACCGTCGAACGGGACGTCTTGATCGTGTTGCTCTGCTCGATCGCAATGGAAGGGGGAATGTTCTCGATGCTGTCGACGTCGGGACGGTCGAGGAGTTCGAGGAACTGCCGGGTATAGGGACTGAAGGTCTCGACGTAACGGCGCTGGCCTTCGGCGTGGATCGTTTCAAACACCAGCGAAGATTTTCCCGTGCCGCTGAGGCCGGTGACGACGATGAGTTTTCCGCGCGGAAGGTCGAGGTCGAGTGCGTTCAGGTTATTCTGACGAACACCCCGGAGACGTATGGGCGCATGATAAGTTTCATCCATTGAAAAGGACAAACAGTCGCGAAAATTCCGTGAATTTCCAACTCCGGAATTGGATTCAGGAGAAGTTTCAGGACCTTTTGGACAATCCGGGTCAGCCGCTGACGCGTTCAGCCATATCTCTGAGCTCGCGGTCCAGCGGCGATCCCTGTGGAGGATTGAGGGTGCGGCGGGTCTGTGCGATCATCCGCCGTGCCGCGTCGACGTGTCCGTTTCCGGAGAGATGGTTGAAAAAAGGGCGAGCCAGTTCCCTGTAGAAACCCATTCCTAGAGCGTGATTTCCCAAATCCGACAGGGTCCGGCGGTAGGTGGCGATCTGTTGTTCGAGGCTGTCGTTTTCGCGACTGAACCGCAGGAATATCGCGGCTTGCGCGAGGCTGATGTCCGGACGGGCGCTTCGGTTCTTTCGGCTGATTCGCTGAAGTTCGTCGAACGCGGTCTCGCGTTCGTTCCGCGCGAGAAGGCTGCCCGCGAGCCAACTGATGTGGTGGGCTTCAATGTCGGGATAGCGGGAGAACGCATCGGCGGCGTCGCGTCGCGCCTGTTCGTAGGCATCGGGCCCGTCTCTTTCCCACTTGACCTGAAAGACGACGTCCCAGGCGTCGCGGTTGCGTGATTCGATCTCGAGAGCGCGTTCGGCGATTGAAAGCGCCCGGGAGTGGTCGCCCATCAGGAGGAACTCCCGGGCGAAATCGCTGTGGAGGAGGGAATCGCGGTACACTTCGGAGCTGTGAAAGCGCTCCTGCATGAAGGAAATATCGTGATCCCTTATCGGTTCCCATGTCTGGGGGTCGAGCGCGTGGCCGGTTACGTATTCGTCCTGCAGGAAATAGCGGCCGACATCCAGGTTCCACCCTCCGGTGGTTCCGCGAAGGTAACCGAACCAGGCGTGGCCGGCATCGTTGCCGGTTCCGGAAAAATAGAGGGTCGGGAGCCCGCGCGCTTTTCCCGCCTGGGTGGCGAAATAAGCCTGGTCCACGCAGATCCCGCCTCGTTCCAAGATAGTGGAGAGCCGGTAATCCGAGTGCTCCCAGTGGTATTGGATCTCTTCCACGGTGCGACTGAAGCGGCTGTCGTCGTATTCCACCGAATAGTAAACCCGGTCAAAAACATGCACTCCCTGGCGGACCCGCTGTTGCGCCCACCTCAGTTCTTCGAAGGGTGCCACGATGTCGACGGTAAAGCGGAGCTCTTCGGCGCTCAGGCTCTGCGGACTGAGGAGGAGGCGTCCGCCGCGGTGGCTCTGCACGAAAAACTCAAAGGCATCCGTCGGGTCGGGAAGCCGGCGCGGGAGCAGATCCCGGGAGACCTGGTGGTGGGGCCACCTGCCGGGTGGTTGACGATCGTAAACAACCGAAATCGCCAGCGCCAGAGCCCGGTAGGATTGGAACGTTTCCGGATCGTTCTCGTACAGTTCCTTCAATATCCGGGAAACCTCTCCGGTGTCGTCGGCCGGAGAGACGAGGCGAAAGAACTCCGATGAAAAGTCGCGGTTGGATGCGGCGAATCGACGGAGGGATTCGGGCCAGCCCTCGCCGAATGCGTTGGCTCGCGGCTGAAGCTCGCGGTGAAACGGCTCGTCCTGGAACAGGTCCATCCACCGGTAAACCAGGTACCAGTCGCGGATATGGGGAGCTGGAGACGCCCCCGAATAATTTTTGATCAGTTCGCTGCGAAGCCGCTCGGCAACCGCTTTCCATCTTCCTTCGTCTGCGAAGCGGATCAGCTCGTGGATGGTTTGTTCCGACGGGCGGCGATGCATGACGATGGCGGGAAAAGACGCCGCGGATTGTTCCTCGACATAGGCTCGGTCCTCGGGGCTCAGTCTTTCGATTGAAAAGGTAAACACGCGTCCGTCGGTGCGGCGGATAGTCACCGCGTCGCCTTCCGCGGAGAGTAACCGGGCTTCGATCGTGCGGCCTTCGAGGTCGGTCCAGATCCTGACCTCCTCTGCCGCCGCGGTCAAAGCCCAACAAACGGCAAGGACTGCGGCCACTATGGCTTTAAAAAGAGGCATTGAAGAACGCAAACACAAGTTATACTGACGGCGAACATACAATGGTTTCGCCCGTTCTGCAATCGGTCTGCCGGAATTCCGAAACACCGGAAGTGCGGGTAATCGAGTCAAATATCCGCCCGCCGTCCCGCACCGGCTTATCCAGCAGCCCGGACAACAAAGCCGGTGATCCCGATGACCAGCCCGACAAGAACACCGTAGGCGAGATGGCCGGCAAGGTGGGCGACTCCCACCTCGATCCCCGCATTTCGAAACGATTCGATCGGATGATGTTCGGAGACGACCATAACCAGCATGATGCTCACCACTATCCCGTGAAGGAAGCCGATACCCAGACCGGCGGCCATGCAGGCGATGGCGGCTTCCAGGCCGAACGCGATGAACAGGAGCGTGTAAACCATGGCGAACAGGACCCCGGCGACTCCGTGGATAAACCAGCCGATGACTTGCGCCGTTTCAGTCGATTTTGTGAAAAAACTGCCGAGAGCAAGGGTCATGGACGCATGTTTGTAACCGCTTTTCGAGATCAGGTGCATGACCAAGTCCATGCCCGCGGCACCGGCCAGACCGGCAATTATCGTGAAAATCAGAAATTGAAGGATGAGTTCGATCGGGCCCATGACGTTTCAGGCTGAAGGTTTGCGTTGCTGCGCGTTCTTTGCTATCACGTTATCGAGTCTTTGCTATCACGTTATCGAGCTTTGTTTCGCAGACAAATTCTTTTTCCGGAAATCGTTCTTTCGAAGACACCTTTGCTTTGTTCCCGTGTCATTGTCCGAACAGAGAATCCAGCGATTTTTTATGAGAAAACCATTCCTTTTCCTGTTGTCGGCAGTCGTGCTGACGGTGCTTTGGACCGCGACTTCCGTCAACGCCTCCACAAACCCGCCGTTTCAGCCGGGAGAGAAACTCACATTCAACCTTCGGTGGGGAGTCTTTTCGGCCGGCACCGCCATACTCGAGGTCCATCCCATGGCTGAGCTCAATGGCGAGGAAGTGTATCATTTTTCGCTCACGGTAAGGACGAACTCGTTCGTGGACCGGATCTACAAGGTACGCGACCGTATCGACGCGTATGCAACGAGTGACATGGGGGCGTCGGCCCTATACAGGAAGAAGCAGCGGGAAGGCCGGCACGAGCGGGATATTCTGGTGACTTTCGATCTCGATGAAGGCAAGGCGCTGTATTCCAATTTCGGCAAGGAAGACGATCCTATTGATATCAAGCCGAATACGTTTGATCCGCTGTCCGTGTTTTATGCGTTTCGCATGCAGCCGGTTGAGGAGAATTCGACAGTACAACTTTACGTGACCGACGGAAAAGAGCTTCAGCTCGGCGAGGGCCGAATCGGGAGAAGGGAAAAAATCCGGGTGCCCGCCGGGGAGTTCGAAGCCATTCTGGTGGAGCCGGATATGCGGGACGTTGGAGGCGTTTTCGAGGAGAGCGACGACGCCACGTTGCAGATTTGGCTAAGCGATGACGACCGCCGCATACCGGTCCGCCTTTCCAGCAAGGTCGTCGTCGGCAGCTTTCACGCCGATTTGATCGAGATCGACGGAGAAGAGCGTGCGTCGCTGCCTGACCCGCCGTCCGTCAGAAGGCGCCGCTAGCCCGAGTTTACTAGTTACCAGGCCCTGATTTTCACAATTCGCTGATTGAAAAGGAGTACCGGATTGGGAAGGCTATGCCCTAATTAATTGTATCAATTTTCTTCTTAATACCCTG
>SLTG01000053.1 GCA_007130045.1 Opitutales bacterium | reverse complement strand
CCCCGTCACTTCTTTTTTTTATCAGTAACTTACGAAACATGGACCGGTGACTGTGGGGGCAGACCGGGGAAGCGATCCACCGTGCGAAAATGCTGGAGGAGATCGGGTTCCGTGGCAAGGAGATTTTTTGAACGGGAGTGGAGGCGCACCGGCACCGGCCTACACGAGAAACCCATTTCTTCGGATTCCCGATGCTTACGCACCGGCCTACACGCGAAACCGCTTTCTTCGGATTCCCGGTGCTCACGCACAGGCCTACACAAGACCCGTTTCTTCGGTACGCCTGTCCGTCAGGACAGGGCGTCGCCCTACTCGAACTGGCGTCTGAACTCTTCGAAGGTTTCGCGAAGGGTAGCATTCTCGGCGCGGAGCTCGGCGACTTCCTTTTCCAATGCTTCGATCCGTCCCTGCAGGGATGCCCGCGGCGCCGCCGCGACCGGCGCTTCCACTCCGGCCACCACAGTCTCCTCGGGCTCGCCTGTGAGCAACTGCACGTAGCGCGATTCCTTGTGACCCGGTTGCCGGGGCAGCTTCCTCACCAGGGGTCCCGGCGGGGCGTCTTCGAGTTCTTTGAGGACCTTCTCGACCTCCTCGATCCCGACGAACGGACGCAGACGGTCGCAGCGGTTGCGCAGCTCGCCCGCGGTCTGCGGCCCACGCACCAGCAGTTCGCACAGTACCGCCCGCTCCGCGAGGTCGGGATCGCCGAGACGTTCGGTCAGACGTTTGAACTTCGGCACGCGCGAATCCGCGACGGACACGATCATCGCCAGTTTCTTCTCCCTCAGAGAATCGAGCGCCTCCTGAACGTCTTCGGTGGACAAATCCATTGCCGGCCTCCGGTTCGACTTCTGGTTGCAGGCGTTGGTCAGCGCGTTCAGGGTCATCGGGTAATACTCCGGGGTCGCTATCTCCTTCTCAAGGAGGCACCCCAGCACACGCGCTTCTTCCGGGGTCAACGCGGACGGCAAATCGGATGTGAACGTTTGGTTTTCCATGGAAAGTGACCGGGAGTGTAGTTTCCCTGAAACCCAAGGGAAAAGAAAAATCAACCCGTCCACTCCACGAACTATACTCCCCGTCATCAAGTTTTCGGAAAACACACCCCACCATGCTTGCGCATGGTCCCCCCCTCAAGAGGGGAATGATCGAGTATTTGAAGGGGAGTAGAATCCGAAAACCTGATGACGGGGAGTATACCCTCGTCCAAGGCTTGCCTTGACCGCCGATCCATAGTGAAATTTCGAGCACGTATGAGACCGAATTTCCAACAAGCCCTGCAAAACCATTTCGGCTTCCCCGAGTTCAGGCCGCCGCAGTTCGAGGTCGTGAGCGCTTTGCTTGAGGGACGCGACGCCATGGTGATCATGCCGACCGGCGGGGGAAAGTCCCTGTGCTACCAGCTCCCCGCACTCCTCCTGCCGAACGTTACGCTCGTGGTCTCTCCCCTGATCGCCCTGATGAAGGACCAGGTCGATGCCCTGCGCGTCCGCGACCTTCCCGCCGCACTGCTCAATAGCACCCAAACCGCCGCCGAGCAGCGCGAGACGCTTGACGCGATGGAGCGCGGCGAACTCAAGCTGGTTTACGTCGCCCCGGAACGCTTCCGCAGCCGCGCCTTCACGGCATCCCTCGCCCGGATAAAGATTTCCCTGTTTGCCATAGACGAAGCGCATTGCCTCTCCCAATGGGGCCACGACTTCCGGCCGGACTACCTTCGCCTCGGAAACGCACTGAAGGACCTCGGGCACCCGCCCGTCGCCGCATTCACGGCTACCGCAACTCCGGAAGTGCGCGACGACATCCGCACGCATCTGACCCTCCGGGACCCCGCGGTGTTCGTCTCCGGATTCGCCCGCCCGAACCTGAGCTTCAAGGTTGTGCAGACCGCCTCCGAGGACGAAAAGTACCGCTTCATCCAATCCCTCGTGCGCACCCACAGCAAAGGCATCATTTACTGCGCGACCAGGAAAAAGGTCGAATCCGTCGCCGCGAACCTCGAAACCGACGGTTTTCCCGCCCTCGCCTACCACGGCGGAATGGACGACAAGGATCGCGAAAGAATCCAGAACGCGTTCATGCGCAAGGAATCGGACATCGTCGTGGCCACCAACGCCTTCGGGATGGGAATCGACCGCGACGACCTCCGCTTCGTCATCCACTTTGAAATGCCCGGCAGCGTCGAAGCCTACTACCAGGAAGCCGGGCGCGCGGGGCGGGACGGCCTTCCATCCGAATGCCTCTTCCTTTTCAACTTCGCCGACAAACGCACCCAGGAGTTTTTTATCGAGGGCCGAAACCCGGAGATATCGACCGTGCGCGCCGTTTACGACGTCCTGCGCGCCGCAGCCGACGAAAGGAACGAGGTTCGCATCTCGATCGACGACCTCACCGAGAGGCTGCCCGGAAAGGTCAATCCGATCGCGGTCTCCACCTCGATCTCGATTCTCGGCCGCCACCGCGTCCTGGAACGTTTCGATGTACCCGGAAAAAGGATACGAGGCACCCGTTTGCTCCGCCCCGACACCCGTTCGAGCGACCTCGAAATCGACGCCGACCTCCTCGCCCGGAAGCGCCAACGCGACGAATCCAAACTCCGCGCGATCATTCAATATGCCTACGACGAACGCACCTGCCGGCAACAGTGGATCCTTCGCTACTTCGGCGAAACCGACGGCAGTGCGTGCGGCGAGTGCGACGTCTGCCGGTCGTCGCGGCCGGTCAATCTCCGGGAGGGATCGGAGGAGGAAACGCTGACCGCGCGGAAAGCCCTGAGTGCGGTCGCGCGGATGTCGGAGCGCCTTGGCCGCACCGAATGGCGTCCCCGCTTCGGACGCGCCCGAGTGATCCAGTGCCTCCTGGGCAGCAACGCCGCCCCGATCAAGCAGGCCGGCCTCGACGCCCTTTCCACGCACGGCCTGCTCAAGGCCGAAGGAAAGGAGTACGTGAACGCCCTTTTCCGGGAGATGGAGCGGGCGGGATTGATTTACACGACCGACGGCGAATACCCCCTTCTGGGCATAACCGCCGCCGGCGCGCTCGTGATGATGGGCGAAGCGCCGTGCGCCCTCGACTGGCCTCAGCGGACAACGCCACGCCAACCGCGCGCCGGTCGCAACAGCGGCAAGCACAACACGTCGAAGACGGCTCCCGGGTTCATCGACGGCGAGCCCGTCGATGCGGGACTTATCGAAAAGCTCCGGGAGAAACGCAGCCAGATGGCCGCCGCGCGCGGGGGCCAACCCGCCTACGTCATTCTGACCAACCGGGTCCTTGAGGAACTCGCCCGCCGCCGTCCCAACTCCCCGGAGGAAGCTCTCAACATTCCCGGCGTCGGCGAAACCAAGGCCCGCCAGATCATCCCGACATTCCTGAAAGTGATCCGTGAATACGACGCGGCACGGTGAGCGGCGGAACCGCCTGCTGCGGGTTTGTCCCGGAAGACCGCCGTTCTTTCGACACAAGCCCCGTGCCGGCCGGGACCAAACCTCATTGAAAATGATGTTTTGAAAATCGCCATGGATTCTCAAAACATCCTGGAAACAAAACCTTTATAACTTTTTGCCGGAACGCGTTTGCAATATCAGGGTTATTGAGGCTGCTTATCCGAATCTTTACCTGCCATGAAACCGAGACCTCGCAAGTCCGACGCGCCGGTACACGGGCGTGCCCGCACCGCATTCCGGACACGATGAAAACACCCCTTCTCCACTCCCGTTCGATCGCCATGCTCATGATCCTCCTTGCAGCCGGATGCGCGACGGGACCGCGGCCCGGAGAGCCGGTGGCGCGTCACGGGGATGAGATCGTTGCGGCCGGACAGTTTTTTCGCACGGGAACACCGGTTGTGCTGTGGATGGATCCGGGCGGGTACGACGCGTACCGTGTCGAACGACGCTTCAGTCCGGTCGAGGACTCGGACTGGGCGACCTCGAACGCCGAGGTTTCATTCCTCACCTCCCCCAACCGCTTCGATCTACGCCGGGACGGATTGACCGATGAACAGATCGAGCAGGTGCGGGGAGGCGGATGGGATCCGCCGCTGCTGCAGGAGGTGGTGGACCAATTCGTGATCCATTACGACGTCGCCGGAACCAGTCGAAACTGCTTTCGGATCCTCCACGATCATCGCGGACTCAGCGTCCATTTTCTCCTCGATCTCGACGGGACCATTTATCAGACGCTCGACCTGAAGGAGCGTGCCTGGCACGCGTCGACATCAAACAGCCGTTCGATCGGCATTGAAATCGCGAACATGGGCGCCTACGACGTGAACGGCGACAATCCTTTTGATGAGTGGTACGAAACCGACTCCGAGGGCCGAACTCGCGTCACCCTTCCCGAGCGCTTCGGCGACGGCGGAATCCGCACGCCGGATTTCGTCGGCCGCCCGGCACGAAACGAGCCAGTGACCGGCGCCGTTCAGGGCCGCGAACTCGTCCAATACGACTTCACTCCCGAACAATACGGCGCCCTGATCCAACTGACCGCCGCCCTGTGCGAGATCTTTCCAAAGATCGAATGCGACTACCCGCGGGACGAGGATGGCGAGCTGATCACCCACAAGCTGCCCGATGAAATCCTCGAAACCTACGGCGGCCTGATCGGTCACTTCCACCTGCAAACCGACAAGGTCGATCCCGGCCCCGCCTTCGACTGGGATCGGGTCATCGAAGGCGCGAGGGGACTGCGGAAACGGAATTCACATTAAAACCGGGTTCTGTTGGAGGAAGCGTTACCGGGAGTTCGGGTAGCTGCCGAGCCATTTGACGAAGGGGCAGCAGGTTTCGAGTTCCTTGATGGCGTCGCGGACGGGCGGGTCTTCGATGTGACCGATGACGTCGATGAAGAAGTAGTAATCCCAGGGTTTGCGGCGGCTCGGGCGGGATTCGATTTTGCAGAGGTTGATTCCGCGAGAACTGAACGGGTGGATCGACTTCTGAAGGGCGCCGACCTCGTCACGAATCGAAACCACAAGGCTCGTCTTGTTCTCGCCGTTCTCAACCGGTCCGGAGGATTCATTTCCGATCACCAGGAAGCGCGTGATGTTTTCACTCTTGTCCTGGATGCCGGAGGCTACGACCGGAACCCCGAAAAGCTCGCCGGCGAGGGAACTGGCGATCGCGGCCCCGCCCGGCTCGTCCTTGACCCGCTGAACCGCCGCCGCCGTGCTGGAAAAATCGCGTAATTCCGCGCGCGGGAGATGGGTTTGGAGCCATCGGCGGCACTGGCCGAGCGCCTGGTCCTTGGAATACACACGTTCGATCTCTTTCAACGGCGAGCACGAAAGCAGGGTATGGGTGATCTCCAGGTACACCTGGGCGACGATCTTCAAATCCGACTCCGCCAACAAATCCAACGAGTGAAACACCGCGCCTTCGGTGGAGTTCTCGATCGGAATGACCCCGTAGTCCACCTCCCCTTTTTCGACGGCGGTGAAAATATCGGCGATGTTGATGAAGGGTCGGTATTCAAGGCTTGCGCCGAACTTCTTCATTGCCGCCTGATGCGTGAACGTCGCCTCGGGTCCGAGGAACGCGATGCAGGTTTGCTTTTCCAACGCGATTGCGGCGGACATGATCTCCCTATAGACCGCACGAAGCGCTTTTTCACCCAACGGCCCTTTGTTGTATCCCGCCAGCCTCCGCAGTACCTCTTCCTCGCGCTTCGGAACGTAAACCGCGGTTCCGTTTTCCCGCTTCACCCTGCCAATCTCCGAAGCGAGAGCGAGGCGCTTGTTGAGAAGCGTCACGATCTCCTCGTCGAGGGAATCGATTTTTTTTCGTATCGCGTCAAGGTCCATTACGATTCTTCGGGTTTTCAGCGACGGATCTCATCGGGCGCCTTGTCGGGCTCCGCGTTTTCGCCCTCCGGACCGCTCCCGTTTCTCTCGGGCGAGGAGCCATCTGCGTTTTCGGATTCGCCGGAGGGATCCACTCCCGCCTCGCCCGCTTTTTCTCCGGGTTCCTCGGGAAGACCCATGTCGCTGTCATGCGGATGATGCGCGGTCGCCGCTTCCTGCAGCCAATCGTCGATCTGGCGCTGGGACAGGACGTCCGAGGCAGGGAGTTCCTCAAGCGAACGGATTCCGACGAATTCCAGGAATCTTTCGGCCGTTCCGTATTGAATCGGCCGTCCCGGAAGGTCCGCGCGCCCCACCACCACGACCAGTTCCCGTTCGATGAGGCGGTTGAGGGCGCCGTCAACCGACACTCCGCGGATGCTTTCCATTTCGGCCCGGGTCACCGGCTGGCGGTAAGCGACGATCGCGAGCGTTTCCAAGGCCGCCTGGCTCAGCCGCATCCGCTTCGGCTGCTCACGGAGCAAACGAACCCATATCGCGTACTCCGGTCGCGTCACGAACCGGTAGCCGTCATGGCCCTCGATAATCTGGTAAACCTCCCCCCGCTCTTCAAACTCACGATTTATTTCGTCAACGGCTTCACGCACCTGGGTGGAGGTCACCAGCGACGGCACCGCTTCCGGAGCAACCCCGGCGGTGTCCGTATCGTCATCGCTCGCCTCAACGTCCTCCTCTTCCTCACGGGATCCCTCATCCTGCTGGTGGTAGCGAGTGAAGACAGATTGAATATTTTTCACCGACAGCGGGCTGGAGGTCGAAAAGATCAATGCCTTGAGAACCGATTTGAGATCAAAAGTCATAAGACGGGAACAGGCGAAAAAAAGATGGGCCGAATTCATTTTCACGTGGATCGGAACCCGTAACAACCGAATTCCGCTTGCCGGAAAAAATCGCAATCCCGTCAGTAAACGCGTTTTTCCCGAGGAAAAACAGGAAAAATTTCTTTGCAAGAGACGGGTGCTTGGCAAATAAACTACCTCTTGCCGGTTTCGAGGACCGGCGCGAGAACCAAATCGCCGATCGACCATCACGTGCGACCGGCAAATCCACCAACCCAGCGCAGCCTTGAACTCGAATCCAGACAAAAAATCCGCTTCCCGGTCCTGTTCCTCTCTCGTGGTCGACGGACCCGACCGCGCCCCGAATCGTTCGATGCTCCGGGCGGTCGGCTTCACCGACGAGGATTTCCTGAAGCCGATCATCGGCATCGCGTCCACCTGGGCCATGGTCACGCCGTGCAACATGCACATCGACCAACTCGCCCGCGACGCCGGGGAGGGCGTGGACACCTCGGGGGGGAAATCGATTATCTTCGGCACAATCACGGTTTCCGACGGGATTTCGATGGGGACGAAGGGCATGCGCTACTCCCTGGTTTCGCGCGAGGTGATCGCGGACTCCATTGAGACGGTGACCGGAGCGGAAGGCTTCGACGGCGTCGTGGCCATTGGCGGCTGCGACAAGAACATGCCCGGCTGCCTGATCGCGATGGCGCGTCTGAACCGGCCGTCGGTGTTCGTTTACGGCGGAAGCATTCTTCCCGGTATCCACCACGAAAAACCGGTCGATATCGTCTCGGTATTCGAGGCGGTCGGACAGCACGCGAACAAGAAGCTCGACGACCGGGGTCTAAAGGAGATCGAGTCGTGCGCCATTCCCGGCGCCGGTTCCTGCGGAGGCATGTACACGGCCAACACCATGGCTTCGGCCATCGAAGCCATGGGGATGTCCCTCCCGAACAGCTCCGCCCAACTCGCTGTCTCGAAGGAGAAAAAGAAGGACTGCCAGAACGCCGGCGAAGCGGTGCTCAAGCTCCTGGAAAAAAACATCCGTCCGCGGGACATCATGACCCGCGAGGCATTCGAGAACGCCATCACTGTCGTGATCGCCCTCGGCGGCTCGACCAACTCGGTGTTACACCTGCTCGCCATGGCCCACGCTTCCGACGTTCCACTCTCGGTGAACGATTTCACGGAGATCGGAAAGCGCGTGCCCGTGCTCTGCGACCTCAAGCCCAGCGGAAAATACCACATGGCACACCTTTCGCGGATCGGCGGCCTGACGCCCCTCCTGAAGCTGCTGCTTGATCGGGGACTACTCCACGGCGACTGCATGACCGTCACGGGTAAAACCCTCGCCGAGAACCTCGAAGGCGTGCAGCCCTACCCGTCAGACCAGGACATTGTGGCCCCGTTCGACAAACCGCTGCGTCCGACGAGCCACATTCGCATCCTTTACGGCAACCTCGCTCCGGAAGGCGCGGTCGCGAAAATCTCCGGCAAGGAGGGCTCCCGTTTCGAGGGAAAAGCGATCGTCTTCGAATCCGAAGAGGACGCGCTGCGGTCGATCCTCGACGGTGCCGTGACCAAAGGCCACGTCATCGTCATCCGAAACGAAGGTCCCCGCGGCGGTCCCGGAATGCGCGAAATGCTCAGTCCGACTTCCGCGATCATGGGAAAAGGGCTCGGCGAAGACGTCGCGTTGATCACCGACGGCCGGTTTTCGGGCGGCAGTCACGGGTTCGTCGTCGGCCACATCACCCCGGAGGCATTCAACGGCGGCCCGATCGCCGTCATCCGGAACGACGACCCGATCACGATCGACGCGGAGAAGGACGAAATCAACCTTGAGATTCCCGAAAACGAATTGAAGAAACGCCTGGACGCTTGGAAACAGCCCGAACCCGCCGAACACCGCGGCGTCCTCGCCAAGTACGCCCGCCTGGTCTCCTCCGCCTCGAAAGGCGCCGTGACCGACGCGGGACTATAGGAAGCCGCCGGCGGCCGGTCTTTGTTTCCGGTTGCGCCCTTCAAAGTTTCCGTGCCTGAATAATCGGTATCCATGTCCTGGGAACGCTTTAAAAAACGTCACTATCACGATCCGGCGTCCGGCCTTTCTCTGGATTTGAGCCGGATGAACACGCCGGATGACTACCTGGAACGAATGGCCGGCCCGATCGCCAATGCCTATGCGGCGATGGAGGAACTGGAGAAGGGCGCGATCGCGAACCCGGACGAAAACCGCATGGTCGGCCATTACTGGCTGCGGACGCCGGAGCTGGCGCCGGAACCGGAGATCCGGAGCGCGATTCAACGGACCCTCGACGAAATCGAAACATTCGCCGATGAGGTCCATTCCGGCGCCCTCAAAGGCGAAGGCGGCCGGTTCCGCAACCTATTAATCATCGGCATCGGCGGGTCCGCGCTCGGGCCCCAGTTCGTCGAACAGGCGCTCGGACAGCCAAAGAAAGACAAACTGCGCCTTCACTTTTTCGACAACACCGATCCCGACGGCATCGACCGCACCCTCGAAACGCTCGATGGCGAGCTCGGCCGCACCCTAGCGGTCGTCATCTCCAAGTCCGGCGGCACCGCCGAGACACGGAACGGGATGCTGGAAGCGCGGCGCGCCTACAAGGATGCGGGCCTCGCCTTCAACCGGTACGCCGTCGCGGTTACCGGCGAGGACAGCAGGCTCGATCGCATCGCCCGGGACGAAGGATGGCTGCGGCGATTTCCGATGTGGGACTGGGTCGGCGGCCGCACGAGCGAACTCGGACCGGTCGGACTCCTGCCTGCGGCGCTCCAGGCGATCGACTTTCGAGGCCTGCTCAATGGCGCGGCCCACATGGACGAGCTGACGCGCAACCGGGAGACCCGGCAAAATCCGGCGGCCCTCCTCGCACTGATGTGGTATCACGCAACCGGCGGCAAGGGGGAAAAAGACATGATCCTGCTGCCCTACAAGGACCGCCTGCAACTGTTTTCCCGCTACCTTCAGCAACTGGTCATGGAATCGCTGGGGAAGGAACTCGACCTGGACGGAAACGTCGTCAACCAGGGCATCAGCGTTTACGGCAACAAGGGTTCGACCGACCAGCACGCGTACATCCAGCAGTTGCGCGAGGGACCGATCAACTTCTTCGTGACATTCATCGAGGTGCTTCGGGACCGGGAAACGGACTCGATGGAAGTGGAGCCGGGCATTACATCGGGAGACTACCTCCATGGCTTCTTCCTGGGCACGCGCAAGGCCCTGTACGAGAAGGACCGTGAATCGATGACCATCACCGTTCCCGAAGTGTCCCCTGAAACCGTCGGAATGCTGATCGCGCTCTACGAGCGGGCGGTCGGTTTCTACGCCTCTCTGGTCAACATCAACGCCTATCACCAACCGGGCGTTGAAGCCGGAAAGAAAGCGGCTTCATCGGTGCTCGGCCTGAAAAAAGAACTCCTTGAGAAACTCCGATCGAGTTCCGCTCCGCGAACGGCAGAGGAACTGGCTCGTGAGTTGGGAGAAGAAAAGGATTGCGAAACCGTTTACAAGCTGCTGGAACATCTGGCAGCGAATGCGGATAGGAAAGTCTCCAAAAAATCGGGACCCGATGCTTTTTCCGCTGTCTATTCCATAAGGAACTGAACTCAATTTTACCGTTGAACGGCACCCTTCCCGGCTTATATAGTTTAATTTTCACATCCATCCGATTCCATGAAAGCCATCTCAATTCTGATTCGTACCATAGCCATTGTTGGAGCGGCCGCCGCGGTTTACTTCTACCTCGACCTCGGAGACGAGCTTGAAGAGACCCGTACCGAACTCGATTCGACGCAATTAACGCTGTCTCAGACCGAAAGACGCCTGACCGACACGACAGCCGAACGCGATGAATTGCAGGAGACAGTAGCCGAACTCGAAACCAACCTGGAGGAATCGCAGTCCCGGATCGCGATGCAGGATGCTCGGATCGAAGAACTCCAGGGCGAACTTGAAAGCACTCAGGAGGCTTTGGAGGTCGCTCGCGAAGACGTCGAAGACTACCGTTCCCAAGCCAATCGATACCGCGCGGACCTCATCGCCGCCCAGGGTGAACTTGAGGACGGCGTGGGAGTCGATCCCGGTATTCTCGGGGAACAGCAGCGTGAAATCGAGCGCCTCCAGCGGGAACTCGCGGAAGCCCGGGAGCGTCTCAACGAGCTTTCACCCGACGATATCGGCAACGACGTGGAGGTCGTCCGCCTGCTCGACACGATTCGGGGCACGATTTCCGATATTGAAACGGCCAGAGGCTTCGTGGTGATCGATCTCGGTACCGACAACAACATTCGCCCGGGTGACGAGCTCCTCGTGCACCGGGCCGGAAACTACGTTGCACGGGTCCGGGTTTCCCGGGCTGAAGAAACGGAAAGCGTCGCCCAGGTACTTCCGAGCGCGACCGAACTGACGGTCCGGCGGGGCGATGAAGTCCGAATCACCAAGGCGCGATACAATTGATGAGTATCCGTCTTCGCCATTTGCTTGCCACCGCATTCCTTGCCGCGGGGTTCGTTCTTGGCGGGTGCACGACTCATGATCCCGACGATTCATCCATTCCGTGGAATCGTCCGGCACATTGGGAAGACCAGCCGCCGGGCATGGGATTTTAACCTGACGTTGGTATTGACCGAAAGCCAATCGAGGATCGTTTCCGATTGGCTTTTTCGCAGGTGGAGGAGTTTCAGGAAGCCCTCCGAAGAAAAGTGGTCCGTCTCCTCGCTTGTCCGGCACTGACGAACCCGTGTTCCGCAAATAGTTAAAAGTGATTACCGCGGATTGGCGATCCCTGAACTGCGTTATTGAAGATGAAATCGCCGGATGCCAACATTTCGACAGGGCCGGATTCTCCCGAGAAGGCTTCCGGAGTTCTTTACGTTGTTGCGACGCCTATCGGAAATCTGTCCGACCTGAGCCCGCGTGCCGTCAGCGTGCTCAAAGGAGCGGACGCGATTCTCTGCGAAGATACTCGAACATCCAGGAAACTTCTTACACGCTGGGACATTCCCGCGGATTCGCTGCACCCCTACCACGAGCACAACGAAAAAGAACTGGCTCCCCGGCTGACCGACCGGATCGCGGCGGGCGCGAGGCTCGCTATGATCTCCGATGCGGGAACACCGGGGTTGAGCGATCCCGGGTTTCGAATCGTCCGCGAATGCCGCCGCCGCGGTTTGCCGGTGATCCCCATTCCCGGACCCAACGCAGCCGTCGCGTCCCTCTGCGCGAGCGGCCTCCCCACCGACGCGTTCTTCTTCGCCGGGTTCCTCCCCCCGAAAAAGGCCGCCCGGCAACGCTTCTTCGAAGCGTACAGGAACTTTCCCCACACGGTGTGCCTGTACGAGTCGTGTCACCGGATTGAAAAATGCCTCGCGGACATCGTAAGCACCCTCGGGCCGGACCGGACCGTCGCCGTCTGCAAGGAACTCACCAAGCTCCATGAAAAATGGCTGGTCGGAAAATCCGGCGAGGTTCTGGAGAAACTGCAATCTCTGAGCAGGAAAGGCGAATTCGTCGTTCTCATCGCGTCGGCAGACTACGATCTGTAAATCTTTTGAGGGGAACAACATCCTCTACCCGGAAGGAATTTGAATCTTGCTCACCGCCGCGGACAGTCCTGCAGTTCAACTCTTCCTTGCCCGCGTGCGCGGACGCTGCTCTACTGGGTGGCCATGAAGCTACTATCGTGGAATGTCAACGGACTTCGCGCGGCTCTGAAGAAGGGGTTTGCCGATTTCGTCGCCAAGTCCTCCCCGGACGTCCTGGCGCTCCAGGAGACCAAGGCCGGGGCGGACACGATACATCTGCCGATAAATGATTACCATGTCTTCTGGAATTCGGCCGAGAAGCCGGGCTATTCCGGGACCGCGCTGCTCACCAGGATCGAGCCACAGAAGATCACCCTGGGCATGGGCGTGGAGGAACACGACGGGGAGGGAAGGCTTATCACCGCGGAGTTCGACGATTTCTTCCTGGTCAACGTTTACGTCCCCAATTCCCAGCGCGGCCTCGCCCGCCTGAACTACAGGACGCGAAACTGGGATGTCGCGCTGCGACACTACCTGAAGGGTCTTGAAAAGAAGAAACCGGTCGCCGTCTGCGGCGATTTCAATGTCGCCCACACCGAGATCGACCTCGCCAATCCGAAGAGCAACGTCAAATCCGCGGGTTTCACGCCGGAGGAACGCGAAAGCTTCGACAAGCTCCTGAAGGCGGGTTTCATCGACACCTTTCGCGAATTCGAAAAAGGCGACGGCCACTACACGTGGTGGACCTATCGCAGCAACGCGCGGGAAAGGAATATCGGGTGGCGGATCGATTACCACTTGATCTCACCATGCCTGCGGCCCCGCCTGAAAAGCGCGTTCATCCTAAGCGACGTGTACGGTTCGGATCACTGCCCCGTCGGGATCGAATTGGACCCCTGAAGCATAGTCTCACATCCGGCAGTATTCTCACCAATGGCAACGAACAAGGCGCGTGGAACAGGAAAATATGTTGCGGTTCACCAAAGCTTTTAACAAACCACGGAATACTTCCTGGTAGAATCATTCTTTTCTTATGGCGAACCAACCCAGTCACACGGATACGATCCGCGTCAAAAACCTCCGTTTTTACGGGCGGCATGGAATTCTTCCGGAGGAAAACACACTGGGGCAACACTTCCTTGTTTCCCTGGCGCTCGAAATCGACCTGCAACCCGCGGGAACAAGCGATGATCTTGAGCGCGGGATCGACTACAGGAAGGTGATTGAAATCGCGAAAGGCGTCGTCGAAGGAACCCCCGTAAAGCTGTTGGAAACGGTGGCCGAAAAGATCGCCGAGCGGACCCTGGAAGACTGTCCCCAAGTCACGGCGGTCACGGTGGAGCTCGGCAAAGCGAACCCGCCGATCGACGTGGATTGCAGCGGCATATTCGTCGAGATTCGCCGGACCCGCGCCCAACGATGAGTTCCCGCCCCGAATCCCCGCAATCGACCCAGGCGCTCCTCGGTATGGGCTCCAACCTTTCGGAGCGGCGGAAGAACCTCGAGCACGGGATCAAAGCACTTGCAGCAACCAACGGCATCACCGTTGTGGCGCGTTCCTTTATTTACGAAAGCGAACCCATCGGGTACCGCGATCAACCCCATTTTCTCAACCTCGTCCTCGCTATCGAGACCACACTTACACCGGAGGCTCTCCTGGATGCCACGCTCGAAATCGAAGCCTCCCTCGGCCGCGTCCGAACTTTTCCCAACGCCCCCCGCACCCTCGACATCGACATTCTCTTCCACGGCGACAAAACGTTGCGCACCACCCGCCTCACCCTGCCCCACCCGCGCTACGCCGAGCGCCCGTTCGTCGTCGTCCCGCTGGAGGAAGTGCTCGGGCATCCCGCGCTCCGACACCCGCTCTGGGACAACCTCCGCGCCGAACTAAAAAAGACAAATTCAGCGCGCGGTGGATTGCGGCGATGGGATGATTCCGTCGAATAAACGGCTGCGGCCCCGCGCGTTTCCCAGGAAATCAACGAGAGGCGAAACAGATCCCGCTCAATCCTCGACTTCGACCACCAATTGGAGTTCGACCGCGGATTTTTTCGGGAGGCCGTTTACCGCGACAGCGGCGCGGGCGTGTCTTCCCTTCTCTCCGAAAATCTCCCCCAGCAGATCGGAGGCTCCATCGATCACCCGGGGACTGTCCGCGAATCCTTCAGCCGCATACACGTATCCGGTTACGAATACAATTCGTCGAACCTTGTCCAATCCTCCCGCTGCGGTTTTCAGGTTGGCCAAGCCGTTGAGGATGCAAACACGCGCGGCTTCGTATGCCGTTTCAACGGTCTGCTTGTCTCCCACCGGACCCTCGTGAGTGATCGCGCCATCCTTAATGGCCAGCACCCCCGAAAGGTAAATCAAGTTGCCGGTGCGAACGGCCGTCACATAATTTCCCGCCGGCGTCGGTGCCGGGGGAAGCTTCAGTCCGAGTTCTTCCAATTTCGTTTCGATGATCCTCATGAAGTCTTTCCGGATTTTATCGGGACCGATCGCACGATAACAATTTCGAAACGAACCATCTCGCGAAACAAAGAAGGGTCTTTGGAAGAATTCATGGGATAAAAACGACTGAGACGGTTGGCTGAGAAAGTATTTTAATAGGTGATCCCTTACGGGTCGTCTCAATCTTCAGGCATCCACGAACGTTCCCGAGGAGGCCTCTTTTAAGACGATGACCCGACGGCAAAACCCGCTGCGGAGGCAAACTCCGACGTTGGCTCAGAAACCTGCGACGCTTTGTTCGAGTTCTCCGTATTCGCAGACGCGGGCGGGTGTGTGGTGAATGAGTTCCAACGCGAGATTCCTGTAATCGGCGCAGATTTCGGCCGTTTCCGTCGTTCGGCTGGCAAGCAATGGAACCGGAAGACCGACAGTGAAAGCGCGTCTGACGACGTCGGTATCGCGAATCCTCGCCTTGAAAATCCGGGCATCCGCAGCCGCCAGTTTGTGACTGCGGAACTGGTTCAACCTGACCCGCATCCTCATCTCGGCAATCTCGATATCCCCCTCTTCACGGACGCAATTGAAAACCACGCCGCAAATCTCGGCCGGTGAATCCGTGCCGTTGATCCGGTATGCGGAGGCGGCCCAACGAAGTTTCTGCAATTTTTCTCCGAGAAGAGTGAAACCGATCAGGCTGAGAGCGTCGGGGTTGGCGGGCACATAGACTTCATCGCTGCTGAAGATCCCGCACTGGGAAGCTCGCATCGTATCCGGCGGACAATCGAAAAGGATGAAGTCGTAATCCTTCTCAATCTCCAAAAGCTGCTCCTGAAATATGGTGTAGGGCGCTTTATCCGGATTGCCGTGCTCCAAGTCGCTTTCCAGGTCCACGAGATTGAAGGTCGTCGGGACGAGATCAAGCCCGGGAACGAGAGTCGTTCCGTCGGTGCTTTCGATCACGTCGCGAACGACGCAGTCGGCCAAGGTCGCCGTTCCGGGATTGAATATCGAATAGATCGCCCCTTCGCCCGTTGCATTGAGCCGGTTCCATCTCTTGAGCCGAAGCAACCAGATGCTTGCATTCGCCTGCGTGTCGAGATCCACCAGCAGCACCCGGTACCCTTCCTGGGCCAGGCAAACAGCCAGATTGACCGTCAGGGAAGTCTTCCCCACTCCACCTTTGTAACTTACGAAACTGATTTTACGCGCCATGTGGATCTCCATTTTGAAATTCCCCCACCACCGGATGAACAGTGGTATGATTTCACGCTAGGTAGAATACCCCATCCTTCCATGCTCGAACAATCGGGTCGATCCTGAGCGAGCTATGGACGAATCACCTAATCCGATAGAGAGGGAAACCCTTAGGGCGCGCTCAAAAACAACGTCGCGGTTTCCCTGAAAGGGAACCTGGTGCCTTGAATTCCATGAGTTGCGTTTTGTGGCTCAGGCTGACGGCAGGCCGGCCAAGGCGAGCGCGATCTCTTCTTCCGGATGTTCGTAATCCTGGAGTAATCCGGCCTGATAATCCATGTAGGCCTGCATGTCGAAATGGCCGTGGCCGCAGAGATTGAAAAGAATGGTTTCCTCGCGTCCCTCCTCCTTGCAACGGTTGGCCTCCCGGATGGCCCCCGCGACGGCGTGGGTGGCTTCCGGTGCCGGAACGATTCCCTCGGCCCGGGCAAACGTCACTCCCGAAGCGAAACACTCAAGCTGGTTGATCGCCAGCGCTTCGGAGAGGCCGAGCTTGTGGACGTGGCTGACCATCGGCGCCATGCCGTGGTAGCGCAGGCCGCCGCTGTGGAATCCGGCCGGAACGAAGCCGCTGCCGAGCGTGTGCATTTTCACGAGGGGCGTCAGGTGAGCGGTGTCACCGAAGTCGTAGGCGAGGGGGCCTTTGGTCAGCGTGGGGCAGGCGGCCGGTTCAACCGCCACCAGCCGCACGTCGCGTCCTCCCCTGAGCTTTTCGCCAAGGAACGGAAAGCAGATGCCCGCGTAGTTGGATCCGCCGCCGGTGCATCCGACAATCACATCGGGATAATCCCCGGCCATTTCGAGTTGCTTGAGGGATTCGATTCCGATGACCGTCTGATGCAGGAGTACGTGGTTCAGTACGCTTCCGAGGCAGTAACGGGTATCGGCGTTTTTCGCGGCGATTTCGACGGCTTCCGAAATGGCTATGCCGAGCGAACCCGTGCATTCGGGATCGTCATGAAGGATCTTTCGTCCGCTCTCGGTGGTGTCCGAGGGACTGGCGATGCAGTTTGCCCCGTACACTTCCATCAATGCGCGCCGGTACGGCTTCTGATTGAACGACACCTTGACCATGTAAACCAGGCACGCGAGTCCGAACATCCCGCACGCCATGGCCAGCGAGCTTCCCCATTGACCGGCGCCGGTTTCCGTGGAGATTTTCCGGACGCCTTCCTTGTAGTTGTAGTATGCCTGCGGAACGGACGTGTTGGGCTTGTGCGAACCGCTCGGACTGACGCCCTCCCACTTGTAATAGATCTTTGCGGGCGTATCGAGCGCTTGTTCCAGACGGCGGGCACGGTACAAAGGGGTGCATCGCCACTGAAGCAGGATCTGCCTGACCTCGTCCGGAATCTCAATCCAGCGCTCGGTCGACACTTCCTGTCCGATCAGCTCCTCGGAGAAGAGCGGAGCCAGATCCTCCGGCCCGATGGGCTCCCGGGTGCCCGGGTGGAGAACGGGGGGAAGCGGTTCCGGGAAGTCGGCTTGAAGATTGTACCAATGGGTGGGCAGCGCGTCATCAGGCAGAAGGTATTTCAATGGCTTCATTCGAGAATCGATCTTCGAAGAAGTTGAATCCCCTGTCAACCATCCGACCGAGCCGAGCCCCAGGTCGGCGTAAGAAACTTCGTCACCCAACCCCTGTCAAACCCGCGCATTCGGGCTCAACGCGGCAATTGCGGGGTTGCAAAATCAAGCCTGTTGATGTACCCATTCAAGGAAGCTTTTATCGCATTTATGGGTTCGGGGAAAAACGATGGGAAACATTAAGACAGCAGCTATTTACGCCACAGTGATCGGGGTTCACCTGCTGGTGTTATTGTTTCTCCTGATCCCGCGGGGAGGTCCGGCGGGTAACGGGAACGGGGACGACGAGCGAGCGGAAGCGGAAATCCCCGCGGACGTGGAGGAAACGATCGTCGAGGCCCCGGAAGAGCCGGAACCCGTTCACGAGACCTACAGGGTTCAACGCGGGGATAATTTGACCGTGATCGCCCGCCGTCACGGCACGACGGTAGCCGAAATCAGATCTTTGAACAACCTGAGCAGCGATCTGATCGTACCCGACCAGGAGTTGCTTATCCCGGTATCCGGAAATTCCGAGAACAACAGTATGAATTAGTCCGGATCGGGCTGAAGGATGTGGTCCGGCTGGTTTTTATCCCGCCCGCTTTTCTTCCTCGAAAACACCTTTGGCAATGCCTTCCGATCGCACTGGGTTGGTAATTTGATCATGCGATTTCCGACGGCGAGGGAAGAAGTCGGGACTTGCCCGAACGGGGGATGTCCCGCATCCTCGTGGGTTCGATGATACGCTGTCAAATTCCATTCTTCTCCGCTATTCGTCCCGCACCCGCAGCTCGCATGATCCGGGAGGACAGGCGAACCAGGCGATCGCCGCTCGTTGTCGCATGAATGTCAACGAACAATTGGGGCAGCAAAAGGACTCCGGGAATTGGCCGACGATAGCCCGCCTGCTCAAACTCAGCCTGAGGCACAGGAGAACCAGCGCCCGGGTGCTTATATTGCAGATCATATTGCTGGTCATGACTTTGGGAGGTCTGAGTTTTGCGGGACTGGGCATCGACTTTATCCGTTTCCAGGTCGATCCGGGAGGAGCGCCGTCCCCGGAATGGCCGTTCGGCCTTAGCGCTCCCTCGCAATGGTCCGCGATGCAAGTCGTGTTTCTAATCGGGGGTCTCGTTTGTTTTTTCGGCCTTGTGAAGGGAGTGATGGAGTACCTTTACTCGGTCTCGGTCGCCCGGCTGGTTCAGAAGGATATCGTCGTCCAGCTCCGTTCGGAGGTGTACGCCAAACTCCAACAGCTCAGCTTCCGCTTCTTCGACGCCAATTCAAGCGGTTCGATCATCAACCGCGTCACCGGGGACGTGCAGAGCCTGCGAATGTTCATCGACGGCGTCATGCTGCCGATCCTGGTGCTCCTGGTCTCGGTCGCGGTGTTCCTCACATACATGTTTTCGATGCACGCGAAACTGACCCTGGCGTGCCTGGCACCATTCCCCATCCTGGCGATCATCACCTTTCGCTTCTCCCGCAGGGTTCGCCCAATGTATCGGGAAAATCGCCTGCTTGTTGACCGGATGATCCTGTTTCTCGCCGAGTGCATCCAGGGAATCACCGTCATCAAAGGGTTTGGCCGCGAACGCGAGCAGGAGGAAAAGTTCGGCCGCGGCAACGCGCGTGTGCGCGACCAGCAGGAGAATATCTTCTGGAAAATCAGCTTCTACAATCCCGGCGTCAACCTCCTCTCACACACATCGATCCTGATTCTCCTCGGGTACGGCGGCTGGCTTGTGATCAACGAGGATTTTCCGCTCGGAACCGGCATTGTCGTTTTCGCCGGCCTGCTCCATCAGCTCGCCGAACGTGTCAACCAGATTGCGGGTATCACCAACAGCGCCCAGCAGAGCCTTATCGGAGCGCGTCGCGTGTTCGAAATTCTCGATTCTCCGGTCGCGGTCAAGAACCCGGAGAATCCGAGTAGGGTCGAGAACCCGCAAGGCCGCGTCACGTACAAGAACGTCTGGTTCAATTACCTGCCGGGGGAACCCGTCCTCGAGGCTATCGACTTCGAAGTCGAGCCCGGACAGTGCATCGCCATCCTGGGGGAAACCGGCGCGGGCAAGAGCGTTTTGCTGAGCCTGCTGCCCCGCTTCTACGATTGCCAACAGGGAAGCATATCCGTTGACGGCCTCGATGTCCGCGAGTGGGATCTGGAAAGGCTGCGTCGCTGTATCGGTATCGTTTTCCAGGAAAGCTTTCTATTCAGCAACACCATCGCCGCCAACATCGCATTCGGGCGTCCGGACGCCACCCGGGATGCGATCGAAAAGGCGGCACGGGTCGCCGCGGCCCATGAGTTCATTGACGACCTTCCGGACGGATACGACACCGTCCTCGGCGAAGGTGGCGTCAACCTCTCAGGCGGACAGAGGCAACGTCTTGCGATTGCGCGGGCGCTCCTGCTCGATCCGACAATCCTTATTTTGGACGACGCCACGGCGGCGATCGATTCCAAAACAGAGGAGGAAATCTTCTCGGCGCTCAACCGCGTGATCGAAGGCAGGACGACATTTATCGTCGCCCATCGCTTCAGCACGCTTCGCCGGGCGGACCGGATTCTCGTTCTGGACAAAGGCAGAATCATACAGACCGGCTCGCATGATGAATTGATCAACCCAAAAGGCCCTTACCGTCGCGTCGCCCGTCTCCAGTTGGTTGATGCACAACAAATGGACCGCAACGCCGTTCAGGATGCCGCCGAGAAGGAGGAGCGAACATGAAGACGAACCCCGATCCGGCCAAGGCACCCGGCTCCTACGCCCTTTCCCTGAGACGGGAGGAGGACGACCAGGAAGCAGGCACCCGCCCCCTTCAGTTCTCGCTCTTCGCACGGCTGTTTTCCTACACGCGTCCATACGCCCGCAAGCGCAACCTGCTCTTCGGCATGGTGATCCTGCGCTCGATTCAGCTCCCTGTTCTTGTTTGGATGGTGAGCGCGATTATCCGCGGTCCGATCGCCAATGACGACGTGACCGCCATGTTCTGGAGCGTTGCCGGGTTCGCCGTCTTCGCCCTCTTCACAGAGTCGTGTTTGCACTTCCGGCACCGGTACGCGCTCGAACTCGGAGAAGCCGTGGTGCATGACCTTCGGGGTGCCATTTTCCGGCACCTTCATCAGATGCCGATGAGTTTCTACAATCGCACCAAACTGGGACGAATCATCAGCCGGATGACTTCGGACGTGGAAATCCTCCGGCAAGGCGTCCAGAATGTTCTTTTCGTTTCGATGGTACAGCTCGGCCAAATGCTCGTCGCCGGAGGGCTGATGCTGTATTATGACTGGGTGCTGTTCCTGGTGCTCCTCGGGCTTGCGCCCATCCTGTGGATCTTGAACCGGTACTTTCGCCGACGCTTGAGCGACGCCACACGCGCGGTCCAGGCGAGTTTCAGCCGCGTGACCTCCAACCTGGCCGAATCAGTCAACGGCATTCGCGTCACCCAGGGATTCGTCCGCGAAGATGCCAATCACCACTTCTTTCGGGACCTGGTTCAGAACCACTCGCACTACAGCATCGTGCTCGCGAAGACCTCCGCGGTCTTCCTTCCCCTGCTCGACTTGAACAGCCAGATCTTTATCGCAATTCTGCTGATTTTCGGCGGCTACCGGGTGCTCGACCCGGGAATGGACATGGAGGTCGGGGACCTTATCACGTTCTTCTTTCTGACCAACCTCTTCTTTGCGCCGATCCGTTCGCTCGGGAACCAGTTCAACAACGCCCTCCTCGCGATGGCCGGCGCCGAACGCGTATTCCGCTTGCTGGATACCGAACCGGAATGGACGGACGATCCCAGCGCGACCGATCTCGACAACGTCGAGGGGCGGGTGGAATTCCGGAACGTTGGTTTCGCGTATAACGAGGGACGCCCAGTCCTCAACAACATCGATTTCCGTGTCGAACCCGGACAATCCGTCGCGCTCGTCGGCCATACTGGTTCCGGAAAGACCTCCGTCGTCAATCTCCTCGCCAAATTCTATCTGCCTGCCTCGGGCCAGATTCTCATCGATGGCCGGGAAATCCGCACCATACGCAGCGAATCCCTCCACCGGAAAATGGGTCTCGTTCAGCAAACCAACTTTCTTTTCAGCGGCACGGTGTGTGACAACATTCGTTTCGGAAAACCCGAAGCGACAAGGGAGGAAGTGTTCGACTCACTCCGGCAACTGGACTGCCTCGACCTCATCGAAAAGCTCCCCTACGGCCTCGACACCCAGGTAGGGGAAAAAGGCGCCTCCATCTCGCTCGGCCAGCGCCAGCTCGTCTGCTTCGCCCGGGCCTTTCTCGCCGACCCGAGGATTCTCATTCTCGACGAAGCCACAAGTTCGATCGACGCTCTCACCGAGAACCGTCTCCAACAGGCGCTGTTCAAGCTTCTGCAAAATCGAACGAGCTTTCTCATTGCCCACCGACTCAGCACGATACGACACGTTGACCAAGTGTTCGTCATGCGCGACGGTCGGATCGTCGAGAGAGGAACGCACGCCGAACTCGTTGCGATAAACGGGTACTACGCCGAACTTTACCGGGAGTTCAGTGAAGCCCACGCCGGTTGACGGTACATCAAACGGATTTCTCCAAAAGCTTACTCGCAACACCAGGGGCGCTCAGCCTTTGGCCGGAGGAGCGTCGCCGTTGCCGTTGGCACTGACACTGAGGGACGCTCCGAACGAGGCTTCAGCGAGCTTTTCGTAGAGGTGCTGGTGAGCCGTGACGTTCTTCTGCGCCTCTTCAGCCATGGCTTTGGCCAATTCGGGATTGGTGCGTCCGGCGACACGGAAGCGAAGTTCGTTCGCGGTGTAGTCGGCAAGAGAGACGGTCGGCTTTTTCGAGTCGAGTTGCATCGGAGGCATTCCTTTATCGGCCCGCCGCGGATCGTATCGAAAGATCGGCCACGCCCCTGACTGGACCGCCAGCTTCTGTTGACTCAACCCATTTACCAAATTGTATCCGTGGGCGATACAATGGCTGTAAGCGATGATGATCGACGGTCCCGGGAAGGATTCCGCCTCCCTGAATGCCTGCACGGTCTGGACGTCCCGCGCTCCCATTGCGACCCTGGCCACGTAAACGGAGCCGTAGGTCATCGCAATCAACCCGAGATCCTTCTTGGGCAAATTCTTACCTCCGACCGAGAATTTGGCGGAAGCGCCAAGCGGAGTCGATTTCGAGCACTGTCCGCCGGTGTTTGAATAAACTTCCGTATCCAGTACGAGGATATTCACGTCTTTACCGGTCGAAATCACGTGATCGAGTCCGCCGTAGCCGATGTCGTACGCCCAGCCGTCGCCGCCGACAATCCAGACGTTCTTCTTGACGAGGAAGTCACTGAGGGAATCCAGCCACGTCCGTTCCGATTCCGGCAGACGGTCGAGGCGCTCCCGCAAGCGCTTCACACGAGCGCGTTGAGCAGCGATTCCCTCCTCGGTTCGCTGGTCCGCATTGAGAAGCTCCGAGACGAGATCTTCGCCCAACTCGGAAGCATGACGGGGAAGCATGCTCCGCACCTCTGTGACGTGATGGTCGATCGAGAGGCGAAGTCCGAGTCCGAATTCGGCGTTATCTTCAAACAGCGAATTCGACCAGGCGGGCCCGCGTCCTTCCGCGTCCACCGTGTAGGGCGTGGTCGGAAGATTACCGCCGTAGATTGACGAACATCCCGTCGCGTTCGCGATGACCGAGCGATCTCCGAAAAGTTGGCTCAGCAGCTTGACATACGGGGTTTCCCCGCAACCGGCACATGCACCCGAGTACTCGAAAAGCGGATCGAGGAACTGCGTGTGTTTGACGTCCGCCGACAGTTTCGTCCTGTCCGGTGAAGGGAGATTGAGGAAAAATCCGTAGTTCTCGCGTTCGCGCGCCACGATTTCCTGCTGCGGCTCCATGTTGATCGCCTTCCGGTTAGGTTGGGACTTGTCCTTTGCCGGACAGATCTCGACGCAAAGGCGGCATCCCGTGCAATCCTCCGGCGCGACCTGGAGGGTGTAGAGGCGATCGGGGAATTCCTTCGAACGGAAGGCGGTCGACTTGAAACTCGCCGGAGCGCCATCCAGTTTATCGGGTTCATAGAATTTCGCCCGTATTGTCGCGTGGGGACAAACCATCACGCACTTGTTGCACTGAATGCAGATATCCGGATCCCAAACGGGAATCTCGGTGGCAAGGTTGCGCTTCTCCCACCGCGAAGTCGCGGTCGGCCAGGTTCCATCCACCGGAAAGGCGCTGACCGGAAGCAGATCACCCTTGTTTGCGAGCATCATGGAGGTCACGCGTTGAACGAATTCAGGCGCCTCCTCCGCGACCGCCGGCGGACGTATTCTGCCATTCAATGCATCGGCCGGCACTTTGATCTCGCACATGGCGTCGATCGCGGAATCCACCGCGGCCGTGTTTTTCTCCACGACCTGCCTTCCCTTCGAACCATATGTTTTTTCGATACTCTCTTTGATCTTCGCCAGTGCGGTTTCGCGTGGCAGAATGCCCGAGAGCGCGAAAAAACAGGTTTGCATCAACGTATTGGTCCGGCCGCCCAATCCCACGTCGCGGGCAACCTTGTAGGCGTCGATCGCGTACACTTTGAGTTCCTTTTCCACAATCTCCGCCTGGACCTCCTTCGGAAGCCGCGACCAAAGCTTGTCCATCGGCCCCGGAGCATTGAGCAGGAACGTGGCTCCGTGCGCGGCGCATGATAGAACGTCAAACTGCTGCAGGAACGGAAAATGGTGGCACGCCACAAAATCCGCCGTCCGGATCAGGTACGGCGCCCGGATCGGCTTCGGACTGAACCGGAGATGCGAAATCGTCATCGCTCCCGATTTCTTCGAATCGTAAACAAAATATCCCTGAGCATAATTCTCGGTTTCCTCGCCGATAATCTTCACGGTGTTCTTGTTCGCGCCCACGGTACCGTCGGAGCCCAACCCGTAGAACATCGCGCGACGTACCTCCGCCGGTTCGATTTCGAAGGTATCATCGACTTCGAGCGAGCGACGGGTCACGTCGTCGACGATACCGACACTGAAATGGTTTTTCGGCTGGGATTTGTCGAGCTCGTCGAATACGGCTTTCACCATGGCGGGAGTAAACTCCTTTGAGCCCAGCCCGTACCTGCCGCCAATTACCACCCGCACCTCCGCGCGATCTCCCTCTCTCAGCGCCGTCGCAACGTCGAGATACAACGGTTCGCCCACGGAACCCGGTTCCTTCGTGCGGTCGAGAACCGCGATTTTCCTGACCGTCTCGGGAAGGGCGGCCAGGCAATCCGAAACGGAAAACGGACGGAAGAGACGGACCCGAAGAACACCTGTTTTCTCTCCGTCCGAATTCAACGCGATGGCGGTCTCCGCAACGGTTTCCCCGCCTGAGCCCATGATAACGATCACTTTCTCCGCTTCGGGATCTCCTTCGTATTCGAAAATCCGATATGCGCGCCCGGTCAGTTCGGCGAACTTTTCCATCGCTTCCTGCACTGCCCCCGGAACACAATCGTAGTAGCGGTTAATCCCTTCCCGGGCCTGAAAGAACACGTCCGGGTTCTGGGCCGTCCCGCGGAGGACCGGTCTGTCGGAACTCAGTCTGCGTGCGCGGTGGGCGAGAACGGCCGCATCGTCCATCATCGCCCGGAGAACGTCGTCCTCCAGCGGCATGACCGCATTGACTTCGTGCGACGTCCGGAATCCGTCAAAAAAATGCATAAACGGCACCCGCGTCTTCAATGTCACGGCCTGGGCGATGGCGGCGAAGTCCTGGGCCTCCTGCGGAGATCCCGAAGAAAGCATCGCAAACCCGGTCTGACGACAAGCCATCACATCGGAGTGGTCGCCGAAAATCGAGAGGGCGTGCGTCGCAAGGGCCCGTGCCGCGACGTGAAGGCAAAACGGTGTCAGCTCTCCCGCAATCTTGTACATGTTCGGGATCATAAGGAGAAGGCCCTGGGAGGACGTAAAGGACGAGGCTAGCGTCCCACCCTGCAACAATCCGTGCAACGCACCGGCCGCGCCGCCCTCCGATTGCATTTCCATAAGCTGCGGAACCTGTCCCCAAAGGTTCTTTCGCTTTCGGGCGGACCATTCGTCAATCTGCTCCGCCATCGGCGTCGATGGTGTGATAGGATAGATCGCAAAAGCATCGTTCATCCGGTAGGCAACCGAGGCTGTGGCCTCGTTCGCATCCATCGTAACCTGTTCACTGATCGTACGCACGGCGGGAATATCATTCACGGCATTCATGGTCATATTTTGAAAACATTCTCCCATGAAACGCTCCCGAACGCTCGGCGCGCATTGAATTTTCCTGTGCATCCCTTGGGCGGCGTGAAGGAAAATCCATAAGCATAGGGCGTTTTACGGCCACAGTTCCCGCACGATTGCTTATAGGCACCCCCAATGGATCACCTTGCGAACGACCGGGCCCACCGCTGACCCGCACGCCTACAACTCGGCCCGGGCGGGTTCGGTCGGAAAGATGGCATTAACGTAGTTGTCGACCGTAAACGGCTGAAGGTCTTCGGGTTGTTCTCCCAGGCCCAGGAAATAAACCGGAAGGTGAAGCTCGCGGTAAATCCCGACTAGTGCGCCTCCACGGCTGGTGCCGTCCAGTTTGGTGACAGCGAGGCCCGTCAGTCCGAACTCCCTGTGAAACACGCGGGCCTGTTCGATCGAATTGGACCCCAGACTTCCGTCGGCCACCAGAATTGAATGATGGGGTGCGGAGGGATCGTGCTTTTGGAGGACGCGCCGGATCTTTGCCAGTTCCTGTATCAGGTTGGCCTTGTTATGGAGGCGACCGGCGGTATCGATGATCAAATAGTCTTTGCCGCGACTCCTGGCCGCATTCCATGCATCGAATGCCACCGCCGCCGCATCCGCTCCATGCTGACTCGTAACGAGTTCCAATTCGAGACGTTCGCACCATGACTTGAGCTGCTCATTGGCCGCGGCGCGAAAAGTATCGCAGGCCGCGATAAGCACGTTCCTGCCGTCTTCCTTCAGCTTGCAGCCGATTTTGGCCGCCGTAGTGGTTTTCCCGCTGCCGTTGACTCCCAACAGGATAACGACGGTCGGCGTACCGTCTTCAGACAACCCTTTCTCCGAACCCTTCAATACCCGCCGCAACACAGTGGATCCAATTGCGGAGGCGTCCTGGCTTCGCAACTCCTTTTCCTGTTTGAACGCGTCCTTGATCTTCGAGATGATCTCGTCGGTTGTTTCCACTCCGAAATCCGCCCCGTACAGCGCTTCCTCGAGGGTTTCGATCGAGTCGGCGTCCAGCTTCGCCCCGCTGAAAAGTCCGCCGATCGAGCCGAAGAGCTGCCTGGTGGTCTTCGAAAGGCCATCCCTGAATTTTTTATATAAACCGAACATGAGTTGCTTCCAATCTCCGCCAGGAGCGGGTCACAGGTCAAGCCTGCCGGGAGATCGGCTCTCGGCGGGATCCCCTGGCTTCCGCCCCGCGGGTTCTCGTCCCTTAATCGAGCGCCGCGTGTCTCAGCGGGCGATCGATCTTATCTTTCATTTTGTCGAGGATGCCATTTATGAACCTTTTGGCGTCTTCGTTCGAAAAGAGTTTACTGAGCTCGATCGCCTCATTGATCGACACGACGGGAGGTATATCGCGCCGGAATAACAATTCGAAAACGGCGAGGCGAAGGATCGCGAGATCGATTTTGGCGATGCGCTTGAAGTCCCAGTTTTTCGCGAGCAAGCGAATTTCCAAATCAACGGCTTCGATTTTTTCGAGGACGCCGAAAATCAGTTCCTCTCCGAAACCGTAGTAGTCGCGTTCTTCATCCTTTTCCTCGACAAAACGGCGAATACTTTCATTGAGATCATCCGGCTTGTTGAATTCCCAACTGTAAAGGTATTGAACCGCTGCAATGCGATTTTCCCGTCTACGCGTACGGTTACTCATCCGAAGCCTCCTCACGCCTTTTTTTCAAGGCCGCCATTTCAAGCGCGGCGTGGGCGAATTCCACGCCGCGGTCAAAACCGCCGTGGACCCGCTCCTCCGCCTGGACGCGGTTGTCCGCAACCACCACCCCGTTGACAACCGGAATGCCGGCGTTCAGGGCGACCATCTGGAGGGCGTCGCTGACGCTCTGGCCCACGATGAGATGGTGCGCTGTCGCTCCTTTGATGAGGACTCCCAGCGCTATGCAGCAATCAAACCGCCCCGTGTCCGCCTGCAGCTGGATCGCATAGGGAACTTCGTTCGAGCCGGGAACGCGAATCAATTCGACGCCCCCTTCCGGCACACCCGCCTTGCGAAGGGTGGATTCCACACTCTTGAGGAGAGCGTCGACCAAATCCTGGTTGTAGCGCGCCGCGACGATCGCGAAACGCAGGTTTCCGCCGTCGACTGGTGCTGGTTCTGGAAAAAAAACGCTCATGTTGAGAATAATCGAAAAGAACGAAGCAAATCATATCGCGCCGCCCCTTCAACCGTTAACTGTACTCCCGTTTACATAAAGCGCGCGAAAAATGCAAACTTGTCCGGACTTTCAGGGCAATGCCGCCTTTTCAGGCGCACAGTCCGTCACCCTGCTCAATCAGGCGGACATTGTTCGACGATCTCCAGACCGTAGCCTTCCAGGCCGACGACGTGACGCGCATGGCTCGTCAAGAGGCGGATCCTGCGAAGTCCCAGGGCCACCAAAATCTGCGCCCCGATGCCGTAGTCGCGGAACTCGGCAGGCGGAGGCGACTCAGCCCGGCCGGAAGCCTTTGCGACCGGCGATCGGTCCACCAGGTGATTGAGCCCGTCGTGCGGCCGACCGATGTATACGACGGCTCCGCAGCCTTCTTGGGCAATCTTCTTCAACGAGGCCGTCAACGAATGGTAGCTGCCGATTCCGCTGCCGCGAAACACGTCGCTGAGGACGTTCTCGCTGTGGACGCGTACGAAGATCGGAGACGTACCGAGGTCCCCCATCGTCAAGGCGAGATGGTACCGGTCGTCCAACCGGCTTCGGAAAAGGTGCAAGTCAAACGTCCCGAACTCCGACTCGAAAGGACGCCGGTGAATCTCCTCCACCAGCTTTTCGCGCCGCCGCCGGTAATCGATGAGCGAGGCGATTGAAATCATCGGCATGCCGAATTGATTCTTGAATTCCCGCAACTCGGGCACCCGCGCAACGGTTCCGTCCTTGTTGAGGATCTCGCAAATCACTCCGCTGGGATGCAGTCCGGCGAGCGAGGCGAGGTCGACCGACGCCTCGGTATGCCCGGCCCGTTCGAGGACGCCTCCCGGCTTCGCACGAAGCGGGAACACGTGGCCCGGCTGGACAAGATCGTCCGGACGACTTTCCGGGTCGGCCAGCAGCCGGATCGTACGGCACCGGTCGTACGCGCTGATTCCGGTCGTAATATCCTCGGCGGCGTCCACCGATATAGAGAAGTCCGTGCGATACGGATCGCGGTTTTCAGAAACCATCTGATTGATCCCGAGTCGCTTGAGCTGTGAACTCGTTGTCGGCACGCAGATCAGACCGCGCGCGTGCAGGATCATCATATTGACCGTCTCGGGCGTCACCTTGGATGCCGCCATGACGAGGTCTCCCTCGTTCTCGCGAGTTTCGTCATCCGTCACCACAACCATCCCGCCCGCGGCGATCGCCTCGATCGCCACTTCCACGGGATCAAAAGGATCATTGTCCTTATTCTTGTCGGCCATTTTCCGAACCCTAGTGTTCCACCCCGCAATTACCATATAAAAATGCGGGGTCGCCATCCCGTCTTGGGCAAGGCGGCAGCGCCCGTGCTGACACTGATGCGGCCCATCATCGCGGTCATTGTACTTTCGGCGACCCGAACGGTCTCGTTCATCGTGGCACGCGCCGTACCATGATTCGGGTGGTGTCGCCTTCTTTTTCCTTCCTGACCTCGAACAAGTCGATCGCGGAGAACAGGTCGCTCAGTTTGCGGAAGCCGTAGTTGCGGGAATCGAATGAGCCCTGGTTGGCGATGTGGGAGCCGATCGAACCCAGCGGCGCCCATCCGTCCTCGTCCTCCACCGCCTCCACCGCGCTGCGCAGGATGTTCATCAACTTTGAATCCCTCTTCAATTGCGCCCCGGTGGGCCGCTTGTCCGCCGCGGTACTTGTCGTCTTCTTTTCCTCCTCCAGGTAGAGAAAACGGGTGCAACTGTTCACGAAGGGCAACGGCGCGTTCTTCCCTCCGAAACCGATCACCTGCTTCCCGTCGGCACGCAGGCGCAGGATCAATGGGGTGAAATCGCAATCGGAGGAGACCAGACAAAACGTTCCGACGCTCTTCGTATAGAGCAGGTCCATCGCGTCGATCAGCAACGCCATATCGCTGGCATTTTTTCCCTTGATCAGGTCGAAGTGCTGGACGGGCTGGATCGCGTAATCGTGGAGGATCTTTTCCCAGCCCGCCAGCTCCTGTTTTTTCCAGTTGCCGTAGGCCCGGCGGATGTTGACGACTCCGTACGAGGCCAGCTCGGCGATGATGAAATCGATCTTGGACGCGGGGGCGTTGTCAGCATCGATGAGCAGTGCTATATTCTCGTGTGATGGAGCCGGTGGTGTCATGAACCTTTACTCATGACCCGGCGACACGATAGCGTCAAGAGGGTGTTCGCGTGCCGCCGGGAAATGGAATGTCGTCACGCGGATGGGAAATCAGGGACGTTCGATCGCGATCCGAAGCCAGTTCAAGCCGTTGGTTTCCTTCGGGAACCGAAGCGGCTGTCCGTTGGGGCGGGCCGCGCAAACGCGACGCCGCTGGTCAGCATTCTCCCTCCCCTACGCTTTGCCGGTTTCCAGTCCGAAATAGGTTTCGGCGTTGCGGTAGCAGATATCGCGAACCATGCCTCCGAGCAACTTCATGTCGCGGGGCAGTTCCCCGTTCTCGACATCGCGACCGATCAAGTTGCAGAGAATGCGGCGAAAGTATTCGTGACGAGGAAACGACAGGAAGCTGCGGGAATCGGTGAGCATTCCGACGAACCGGCTCAGCAGCCCGAGGTTCGACAGGGCGTTCAACTGCCACTGCATCCCTTCCTTTGTGTCCAAGTGCCACCAGGCGCTTCCGAACTGCATCTTGCCCGGAATGCTGCCGTCCTGGAAATTCCCGATCATGGCGGCGAAGATATAGTTGTCGTTGGGGTTGTTGTTGTAGAGGATCGTTTTCGGAAGCTGGTCGGTCCGGTCGAGGCGGTCAAGGAAACCGGCAAGGCTTTCCGCTTGGCGGTAATCCCCGATGGAATCCAAGCCGGTATCGGGACCCAGTTTCCCGAAGAGGCGAGTGTTGTTGTTGCGCATCGCGCCCAGGTGAAGCTGCTTGGTCCAACCGTTGGCGGCATCAAGATGCCCGAAGAAGACCATCATCCATGTCCGGAACCTGGCGGCCTCACCGGGTGTGACGGCCTTGCCGGCGCGGCCTTTCCCGAAGATCTCCCGCGCTTCCGAATCGGTGCAGTCCTCGTTATCGCAGCGGGTCATGCCGTGGTCGGAAAGGCGGCACCCCTGAGAATGGAAAAAATCGTGGCGCTGCTTCAGCGCGTCGATAAAGCCGTCGAAGCTCCCGCAATCCATGCCGGAAGCCGCGGCGAGCTTGTCGGTCCAGGCATTGAACTCCTCCGGCCGGTCGATCGCGAGCGCCTTGTCGGGGCGGAATGCAGGGTAAACGCGCGTCTTCAGCGAGCCGTCCATTGCGATCCGTTGATGGTGTTCCAGGGTATCGACGGGATCGTCCGTCGTGCAGATAACGGAGACGCGGTTGCTTCTCAGGATTCCATGCACGGACAACTCCGGCGTTGCCAGCTTCTCCCGGGTTTCCTCCCAGATTTCCTCGGCGGTATCTTCGTTGAGGAGTTTGTCGATTCCGAAAAACCGCTTCAGTTCGAGGTGGGTCCAGTGATAGAGCGGATTGCGGAGCGCCCTGGTAACGGTCCGCGCGAAGGCCAGAAACTTCTCCTTGTCGTCGCCGTCGCCGGTGCAGTACCGCTCCTCAACGCCGTTCGCGCGCATCGCCCGCCACTTGTAGTGGTCGCCGGCAAGCCAGATCGCCCCGAGATTCGGGAAGGACTTGTTTTCGGCGATCTCCGAGGGAGGCAGGTGACAGTGATAATCGAAAATCGGCTCTTTTTCGGCGTACTCATGGTAGAGTTCGCGCGCGCTTTTGGTTTCCAGGAGGAAATCGTCTGTAATAAAAGGTTTCATCGTCGTCTGTCGTTGTCCTGCCCCCGATTCAGATCGTCATCGACGCGAAGCCGCCATCGACGATCAATTCCTCGCCCGTGATGAACGAGCCCGCCTTTTCGGACGCGAGGAGAAGCGTCGCCCCAAGCAACTCCTCGGGTTTGCCAAAGCGATTCATCGGCGTGTGGGCCATGATGCTTTCCACACGATCCGGCGTCAGCACCTTTTTGTTCTGCTCGGCGGGGAAGAACCCCGGAACGAGGGTATTGACCCGGATCCCCTTTTCCGCCCACTCGCGCGCGAGGTTCTTGGAAAGGTTGTGGACGCCGGCCTTCGTGACCGAGTACGTGAACACTCTGGAAATCGGTATGACGCCGGACATCGAGCCGACGTTGATAATCGACGCAGGCTTGCCGCGCTCGACAAAGTATTTCCCGAATATCTGGCAACTGAAGAAGACGGCTTTCAGGTTGACGGCCATCAGCCGATCGTATTCCTCTTCGGAAATCTCCAGAAACGGGGTCGGCGAATTCGCGCCGGCGCCGTTCACGAGGATGTCCACTTTCCCTGAGGTTTCCAGGCAATCGCGGAGGAGTTGATCTAGGCTGCTTTTCGCGTTTACGTCGGCGGAGAGAAAGCTGGCCTTCGCGCCGAGCTTCTCGATGGAGGCCAGACGTTTCTTCGCTTTCTCAACGCTTCGTCCGACAAGGATGACCTCGGCGCCCGCGCCGGCCAGCCCTTCGGCCATATGGCCGCACAGCTCGCCGGTCCCGCCGATGACCACGGCCACCTTGCCTTTAAGTGAAAAGAGGTCCGTCAAATATTTATTAGCCATGTGCTTAAAGTTCAGAGTTTATGGTTTCGAAGTTCAATGCTCAATGCCTGGCGTTGGTCGGTTAAGCGTGTAACGGGCTACCTTACAACACGGGCTCCGCCTCCGGCCATGATTTTCTCGACTTCGGCTTTATTCGCCATCGACGTGTCGCCGGGCGTGGTCATGGCGAGCGCGCCGTGGGCGGCGCCGTACTCGACCGCTCTTTGCGGGTCGCCGGTGGCGAGGAAACCGTAGATCAATCCCGAGGCGAAACTGTCTCCTCCGCCGACGCGATCGAGAATTTCCAGGTTCTCGCGATGAGTGGCTTCAAAAAAGTTCCCGTCGTGCCAGCAGATTGCGCCCCAATCGTTGATAGTCGCCGTCTTGACCGTTCTCAAAGTCGTCGCGGTCGCCTTGAAGTTGGGAAATTCCTTCACAACGAGGGAAATCATTTTCTTGAAATTTTCGACCTCGATTGCGGATATGTTCTCGTCCACTCCCTCGACCTCGAACCCGAGACAAGCCGTGAAGTCCTCTTCGTTGCCGATCATGACGTCGACATATTTCGCGATGCGCCTGTTGACCTCCCGTGCCTTTTCCTGTCCGCCGATCGACTTCCACAGGGAGGGACGGTAATTGAGGTCGTAGGATACGATCGTGCCGTGTTTGTTCGCGGCCTCGACGGCTTCCTCAACCACGGCGGCGCTGCTCTCGGAAAGCGCGGCATAAATCCCGCCCGTATGGAACCAGCGCACGCCCTGGTTTCCAAAAATATCGTTCCAGTCGATATCGCCGGGCTTGATCTGCGAGGCGGCGGTCGATCCGCGATCCGATACGCCGACGGCCCCGCGGATTCCGAACCCGCGCTCGGTGAAATTCAGCCCGTTTCGAACGGTGCGCCCGACGCCATCGTACGGCACCCAGCGAATGAACGAGGTATCCACGCCACCCTGGAGGATGAAGTCCTCGATCAGGCGACCGATATCGTTGTCGGCAAAGGCCGTGACAACTCCCGTGCGCAGGCCGAAACACCGCCGGAGTCCACGGGCGACGTTGTACTCGCCTCCTCCCTCCCACGTCCGAAAGCCCCGTGCCGTCCGCACCCGGCCTTCGCCCGGATCGAGTCTCAACATAACCTCGCCCAAGGCGAGCAGGTCGTATTTGCAGGAATCTGCAGGTTTGATTTTTATCGCTGTCATAAACGGTCTTGATTGAAACAGGTTCTGTGCGGGGATTCCTGATTATGCCGTCGTCTTGAATGCGGAGGAATCCCACGGTTCGCGTCCGCATTCGGCGGCGATTTCATTGAAAGCCTCGATCTCCGCGGCGGAAAACAAAAGCCCGCCCTGTTTCGCGGAACGCTCGGCGGCCTCGGCTTCGATCTGGCCGGGAATAACGCAGTCGCGGTTGCTGTCCTTGAAAATGTCCTCCAGCACCGCTTTGACGTTCTCGGCCTGCGTGCGCCCCCTGGCGAAATTCCCTCCGTTGAGGGCGTCCGGGTGGATCACCTGGAAAAAGAAGTTCGGGGTGTGCTTGTCTCCGTCGTCCGCCCAGCGACTCCGCAAGGTCGGCAGGGAACCGCCGATGAGTGCGGCGACGACTTCGTTGATCAGACTGAGCCCGTACCCCTTGTGCGCTCCGAAAGGCAGCAGGGCAACGGCTTCGGCGGGGTCGGTGGTGGGATTTCCGGCGGCATCCACGGCCGCGTTGGCCGGCAACGCCTTGCCTTCGCGCTTCAACTGCTGCACGCGTCCCTTCGCGACGACCGACGTCGCCCAGTCGATCACCATCGGATACCCGAGGGCCTCGACGGTGGGAAAGCCCCAACTGTGGGGATTCGTGCCGAGCGTGGGGATCTTGCCGAGGAACGGAACCACTTCGGCCAGGGCGGCCGTGCAGTTCGTGTAGCCAATGTAGCCCTTTTTCGCCGCTTCCATCACGTACCCGCCGCCCCAAAGGTAATGAAAGGCATTGTCCACGCTGACGATTCCCACGCCATATCGGTCGGCCAGCTCCATACAGGTTTCGATGGCGCGATAGGCGACCGACTGCCCGAGCTTGCGGTTCGCGTTCCAGACGGACGAAGCCGCAAAGCGGCTGTGCAGAACTTCGATTTCCGCCCCGGGAACGCAACCCCGGGAGCCGCTGCCGAAGAGGTGATCGAGGTGCAGGGCTTTGATGGCATTGTGCGTGCGGATTCCGTGCCGCGCCGCCTCACCGCAAAACCGCGCCGCGTCCTCTCCTTCCGTTTCCGTGTATCCGCGGTTTCGATATGCGGCGGCGACAAGGTCGTGGTGGTCCCTTTCCGGAACAATGTAATAGGTTTCAGCCATGGTTAAACCGTCGGTCCGTTGCTAGATGGGTTTGTTCGCCTGGGCGCGCGGCTCCTTTCCGCTGAGCACGGCTATCAGGTTCTCGACAGCCATCGTCGCCTGGCGTACCACGCTCTCATACGTGCGGGAACCGATGTGCGGTGTGATCACCGCCGATTCACAGGAAAGGAGCGGATGATCCGCCGGCGGCGGCTCCCGTTCAAGCACATCGGCGCCGTATCCGGCAATGCGTCCGTCGTTGAGGGCGGCGGCGAGCGCCTCGCCGTCCACCAATTCCCCGCGGGCGCAATTGAGCAGCACCGCCTCTTTTTTCATCAGATTCAGCGCACCCGCATCAATCATGTGACGCGTTTCGTCGGTCAGGTTGGTGTGCAGGCTGATTACTTCGGCGGTTTTGAAAATCTCCTCAAGCGATCCGGCGCGCCGGACCTTATGTTTCTTGGCGAAGTCGTCGTCCCAGTAAGGATCAAATCCCTGAAGAGTCATTCCGAAGGCCCGGGCGCGCACGGCCACCTCCTTCCCGATGCGGCCCATTCCGACGATACCGATCGTCTTACCCATCAGGTCGTGCCCGGTAAGCCGCTTCCATTCGCCGCTTCTCACGTGGTTGCATTCGGTGACGATGTGACGGTAAACGGCCAGGAGGAGCCCGATAGTGTGCTCCGCAACGGTTGTGTGATTCACGCCCGGGCAAAATGTAACCGGCACGCCCTTTTCGGTGGCTGCATCGACATCGACCTTGTCGAGGCCGATGCCGTATTTGCTGATGACCCTGAGGCGCGGCAGGGCATTTTCAATGACGGCCCGGGTGATGGCGTCGTCGCCGCAAAGAAACCCGTCGACCTCCCCGGCGAGTTCCAGCATGCGGCTCTCCGGCAGAGGACCGCGCTCGCGGACAATCTCGTACCCGGCTGTTTCCAGCAGCTCGTGATGCGGTCCCGGCGTATCTTGAAACGAAGTGGTAGTGAGGAGAATCCTTTCCATGACAGAGTAAAGTGACTGTCTTACAAAACGTCTGGAGGGGAAAGTTTTTTCCGACCGGCCGGCCTCGACTGTTTGAGAAAACCACCCGTTGAGGCCCGTTCCACCCGTAAGCACCGCGCCGGGCGCAGTCGATCCGGTCGCAGCGGGCACCTCAATACCCCACCGGCTTCGACTCCAGCTTGCGATGCAGGCGGGCGCGGAGTTCTGGAATCTGCGTTTTCAGGGCTTCATCGAGCCGGGACAATTCGGATCCCTTCAGGCGGGGAAGCGCGAGCAATCCGAGGTTCTCCAGGGTCCAAACAATCGATGGACGCACTTCCTTCCAGAGAAGGATCAAATCGTCCTCCCTGTTGCCCACCACGAGGTCGCGCTTATAAACCTGCTCGAAAATGGGATCAAGGCCCCCTATCAACTGCTTCTCCTTGCGGCGGATCAACTCCTTAAATCCGATATATCCACCTGCAACGGCGGCGACCGCAGCCACCGAAATGACAATGGCCGGCACCCAGGCCTCCTCCATCATGAACGCCCCTCCGGCACCGAGACCGGCGACCAGAATCGCTACGAGAGCGCTCCGAAGCAGCGACCGATACCGAACCAATCGCTTGCGGGCCTCGTTGATGATCTTCACGTACATCCTCAATCGGCGGCCGTACATGCTCGCCTGGGTCAGGATATTGTCGAGCCGGCGCACCGGGGCGCGTTTGATCTCCTGCACCAATTCGTCGCGGGCCTGAGCAAAATCGGTCAGAGCCAGCGCCGATTCCGCGGCTCCTTTGACCGGCACAAACGTGGTGTAGATCTGCGGAATATCTTTCTTGGCGATCACCTTTCCAAGATTCCAGCAGAGCGTTCCGTAACAACGCGCAAAATCCCGCAGGCTCCGGAACTGGTCCATCTTGTTCATCACCACCAGCAGCTTGTGGTCGATACGTCCCAGCGACTCCGTCAACTCGGTCATCGTTTCCGCGGTTGTTCCGGGACGCTCGGGATCGAAGAAGACGAGCACGAGATCCGCGCGCTCCGCGAACCACCGCACCACTGATGAAAAATCGTATCCCCGCGTGGCTTCGGGATCGGCCGCGTCGATCATCCCCGGCGTATCGACGAGGGTCACGTCCCGCAGAAACTCGTTCGGAAGCAGGCGCATTTTAAAATGGGAGAGGAAATCCGGTCCGATGTGCGACGCTCCGCCGAACGGAAGTTCGGGGTTCGAAACGATCGCGCGACCGTCCTTCTCCTCCCTGTGCCGCCCGTGCCGGATGATCGTGAAGCAATCGTCAGTGGGCGCCATTCCCGTGCGCTGAATGGGTTCGCCTAGTAGAAAATTGATGAAAGTGGATTTTCCCGACGAATGATTGCCGACAAAGAGAACCAGTGGTCCTCCGGAAATCTCCCCGTCCGCCGGTCGTTTTTCGAAAGCAAATTTCCGAGCCAGAGGATCGATGGATTTGCGATACAGTTCTTGAACGGAGTTGGCTGTTTCGTCATGGAGATCTTTCACGGCAGCCACATGTTGAGTGAAACCGGAACCCTTTGCAAGAGCACGATTTCAGTCCGTCAGCCGGCGCGCGCTCCTTCTTCACCGTCGCCCTCGAAGGACTCCCGCCCGGAAGCCTCTTCTTCCTCTTCCTCTTCGACATCCGAATTCGAGGGAGTCTGTTGTACCACGGTCGCATGACGCTCCCTGAGCTCGCCGATGGAATCGTTGACCTCGACCGAAAGATTGCTGATGCGCTCGAGAAGCGCCTGGATCTCAGTATTGGAATCCAAACGGTGTTCGAGATCGGGAAGATTGCTGTTGAGGTCGCTCTTGATTCCGTTGATTTCCTCTCGCACGGATGCGCTGAACAGCCGGACATACTCGTCAAGCAGATGATCCGAGTACTCCCGCGGAAGGTCGGGGAAGAGCTTTTGGCAATGGGTTTCCAGAATACTGTTCAGCGCCTCCCTTGCAGGTTCGCCGAGGCGCTTTTTCTTGGCGCCTTCCTGAATCCGCACCGACGGGTCCTCGGTGGGTCCGAACACGCTCCGCCGGACAGCCGACTGGCTTCGGAAGAGGATCCAGTCCCAGAAATTCTTTCGCACGGGAATCTTTTCGCTGGAAATATGGATCGCGCAGGATGAGGGCTTTTTCCCGGATTCAATTACCGTTTCACTGCTCGATTTCAGGATCGGCTCGATCGACAATTCCAGTCGGTCGAGCGCGCGCAACGACTCCGTATCGAGGCGCATTCCGCCAAACGGCTCGCCGGTCAGTGAACGGACGCGTTCGATGGCGTTGTCCATGATTCGCCCTTCCTGTTGGGTCAGCACCGCATTCAAGCGCTCCTCCTGGAGTTCCTGCAAACTCTCGTCCGAATCAAACCATCCCTGCAACGCATCGGTGAGGGAGTTTTGCAGCTCGGCGCTGACCTCCTTCGAAAACGCAATCGCCCCGTCCCTGTTTTTCACACGGAGATCATCGAACGCGGCCTCCCATTCCAGGTTTTCCAGTTTTTCAACTGCGGCGAGGCGCTCCTTTTCCCTCTTGATCGCCTCCTCAAGGGACGTTTTTTCCTCGACGAATCCCCGCAACGATTCCCCTGAACAATGCCTCCGGATATCGTCGGTCAATGTCGCGCCCTGACGAAGGCTGTCGCTCATAAACTCCACCAGGTAATCATTGCTGTTCAGGTAATCGGTAAGGTCCGTCATGAATTCCGAAAACGGCTCATGAGGCGGCTCCGTCGTGCCGATACCGGTTGCCGGGGCGGTCCGGCTCTCGGACTCCCCGCCATCTTCGTCGTCCGACTCTGGAGACACGCTTTCAGCGGCATCACCGAGCTCCGCTTCCTTGAGTGAATAGGCCGCGGAACTCAAGAGATCGATAGGGTAAATACGGAGCCGGCCTTCGTCCGCCGCCCTGCGCAGGGGAGCACTCATCGCGAGCGATTCAAACGCTCGAATGATCCGGTCGGGATTCTCACTTTCCATGCTGGGGCGCAGGGCGCCGTCCGGCCCGAGATCGCGTTTGTTCGAGTCGATATTGACCACAAGGAAAATCCGGCTGAAAAGACCGAGCAGATCGTTGAATTCGTCGAAAACCTGCTCGAGAAAAAGGTTGTCGGTCTTCACAATGAACACGGCGCACGCGGCGCTGTTGCGAAACTCACGGGTCATCAGGTCGTAGCCGAACCTCATTTTGCTGTAGAGCCCCGGAGTGTCCACCAGGACGGTCAGGGAGTCCTTCAGGTTCTTGGCGGGAATTTCGACGTCGATCCGCCGGATCGCCTCCGGATAATGAATCCCGGGATCAAATGCCTCGCCATTCTCCTCCACCTGGCGGATCCGCTCGGCCAGTTTCTGGTGACCGTCCCTGACCATTCGTTGCATGTAGGCGCCGTCGGAGGAGACCTCCTTCTTCCCGTTGTAACTGGTATACTCGTATTTTCGTTCCTCGCTGTGCTTGACGTAAACAAGGCAGGGATAGGCCGGCAGCGAGGTGACCTCACTGACGTACGCCGAACTGATCGCATTCATCAGAGTGGACTTTCCGCTCTTGAGAGGGCCGAAGATGATGACGTAAGCCTGTTGTTGCTCAATCTTATCCACCAGAGTCTTCATCCGGTGATGGACATCCGAGAGACCGGAAAGAGGATGCTTGAGCGCATGGCTGTCCGGTTTGCTCCGAACGTCTTCAATCGTCTCCTGGAGCGCTTGGTTAAACGGGGCAAGGACTTCGGCGAATTCTTTACAGAAAGTGGATATCTCAGTTTTCATGGCACCCATGGTCTCTATAAACATTTCCCGTTGCAATCCGATTCCGAAAAGGCGCCGGTTCTTTTTCAATTAAGTCCTTCTTTTTCCAAACCCAGCAGGATTATTGCCAAACGGTGCGGACTGAAAGCGAAGCGGGAAGCAACCGCGGCGCGGGGTTCGAGTCCGGGGGGGGTACGCTTTGGTCCCGACGGTGCTGAATTCCCTGTCCCCGGCCCCTTCCGGCGCGGCATCACGACGGAACCGGGTCCGGCTCTTCGGCAGCGTCGGGCGCGGGCTCGGCCTCACTGAATATGTGCCACCACCGCCGCTGCTCGATAATCACCCCGTCCTGTTCGGTTGTGGCGCAACCGGTCATCGAAATCGCCGCACCCCCAAGAAGCACGATCATAAGGCAAATTCTCAATAAACGCATCCACATACTATGCGCGAGCCGTACGATTTTTTCCAATGAATTTCGTCGCTCCGCTCACTCCTCCCGCCAGCGAACCCGTCCAAACCGCAGGTCGCCGGTTTTCTGGAGTTCGAACCCTTCAATCTCCGACCGCAAAACGACGATGTTGTCTCCATGGACCAGCGGCAGAATCGGCAGATCGCGCCGCCAAAGGCCGAGCGCCTCAGCGTAGATCTCGTGCCGGATTTCGGGGTCGGTCGCTCTCCGTCCGCTGCGAAGAAGATCGTCCATTTCATCGTCGATGTAAAACGCGAAATTGCTGGCCGACCCCATCTCGGCAGCCCAACTGCCAAAGAAGATGGAAAGGAAGTTGTCGGGATCCCCGTTGTCTCCGATCCACCCGATCAACGCCATTTCGTAATCGCCATGGTACAGACGGTCAAGATGGCTGCCGAAGTCGCGCACGTTCACTTCAATTTCGATCCCCACCCGGCGCAAATCGCTGCGGATCAGCGAGGCGGCCCGCACGGAATCCGGAAAATACTGTCGCGGCGCGTTCATCACGCTCAACACCACCGGTCTGTCCCAGCGATGGGCATACCGTGAAAGGATTTCCCGCGCCCGGTCCGGATCGTGCGGTGTCCGCTCGGGATCGACCGGGTATCCGAGAAATCCCGGCGGAACCGGGTAGTCCGCAACCGTGCCGGCCCCGTCGAGCGCCACCTCGACCAAACGCTCCCTGTCGATCGCCATAAAGATCGCCTCGCGGATTTCCGGCTCGGCCAGGCGCTCGGCAAATCCGCTGAAGGTCAGGTATCCGACATTGAGCCCCGGGCTCCTGTAAACCTTGAACCGCTCGTCGCCCTCCAGAGAATCCGCCTCCGCCGGTTGCAGCCCGTCGAGTCCGTGGACCTGGCCGGTCCGCAGCTCCAGGAGCCGCGTGGTGTTCTCCGGAACCACCCAGAAGATCAATCCCTCGAATCCCGGGGGCTCGCCCCAGTAGTCGGGGTTTCGCTCCAGGACAATCGACTCGTTCCGCGACCACCGGACAAAGCGATAGGGGCCGGTCCCCACCGGATGATGACGCAGGTCCGTGCCGTGGTCCTCCAACGCCTGCGGACTGACAAGTGCAGCCGGGAAAATCGCCTGCGAGTGAAGAAGCGAGGCGTTCGGCTCGCTCAGGCGGAATTCGATCGTCATCGGTCCCGTCGCCGTCACTTCCTCGATCTCCTGGTACAGGTAACTCCAGTACTGGAAATCGGCTCCGGGCAGGTGCCCGGGATGGCCGGGGTCCATCTGGCGGTGAAACGTAAACAGCGCGGTTTCCGCGTTCAGCGGCGTGCCGTCGTGAAAGATGACTCCTTCGCGCAGCCGAAACGTGTAGGTGAGTCCGTCATCCGAAATCCAGTACTCTTCCGCCAGCGCGGGCTCGATTTCAAGAGTGCCGCTCTCGAACCGGACCAATCCTTCGAAGATCTGCATCAGCGTATTGACGGACTCCCCGTCGTCCACGTCCGCCGGATCGAGCCGCTGGGCATCGCTCCCGCGGGCAAAGACAAACACATCCTGCGAGCGCGGTTCCGGCTGGCAGGAGGAAGAAACGATCAGTCCGACGGCGGCCGCCAGCCATCTCAATGCCCGCCGCCCGGGGCTCATCGAAGTCCCGTTCGCCATCATTTCCCCCAATGGAAGGTTACCGGCTGGTCGATCTCCGGATGTACGCTCAGTTTCACCGGACAGCTCAACGCGGCGTCCTCAAGCAGCGTGCGCTCGTCCTCGGAAAACTCGCCGGGAATCCGGATCTCCGCCGTGATCCTGACAATCCGGCGCGGGGCATCGGACGACATCTCTTTGATCAGCTCCACCCGCATTCCCGCCAGGTCGAGTTCTCGCTGCTTGGCTATTATCCCCATGACCGTGGCCATACACGACCCGTACGCCGTCGTCGCCAGATCGGTCGGCGAAAACGATTCCCCTTTTCCGTGGTTATCAACCGGCGCATCCGTCTCCAAAGTGCGTCCCGACGGCCCATGCGTGGCTTCACAGCGAAGCCCTCCTTTGTATTCGATAGATACGGAAACCATATCGGCGATATTGAACACGCCTTGCCCCGCAAAGCAACCCGCATCCGAAACCTCGTCCGAACTTCCCCATAACAACGCCCCAACCCAATGCAATGATAAACGACAAGTTCATTTCAGCGCCAAAATACCGAACGCCAACCCTTTCCAAATTACCGGCAACATCCTCCCCTAGCTCAAGCAGAAAAGTCAAGCGATATTTTGCCTGGCAGATTATCTCGAGGCGTCCGGGCGGCGACACCATTATTTTGTTGATTCCCGGCGGCTACATAATCAATCGTTGCGCTTTCTATCCCGATTCTTTTCCTCAAACAACATCATGCTCGCGAATGTCTTATCCGCTGCGCTTCAGGGCATTGACGCGGCCGCCGTTCAGGTGGAAGTGAACTCCGGGGAATCCGGGGAACCGAAACTGATCATGGTCGGCCTCCCCGACGCCGCCGTGAAGGAATCGGACGACCGTGTCTTTTCGGCGGTCGCCAACAGCGGTTTTCAAATGCCCCGCACCCGCACCACAATCAACCTCGCACCCGGCGACCTCAAGAAAGAGGGGCCGTTCTACGATCTTCCGATCGCGCTCGGCATTCTCGATGCGACAGGCCAGATGGAATCGAACGCGATGGACGACTACCTGATCGCCGGCGAACTCGCGCTCTCCGGCGAAACCCGTCCGGTCAAGGGCGCGCTCGCGATGGCCCTGCTGGCCCGCAAAATCGGCAAGCGCGGCGTGCTCCTGCCGACCCACTCCGCGCGTGAGGCGGCGCTTGTGGAAGGCATCGACGTTTACCCGGTTTCCTCCCTGGAAACGGCGCACCGGTTCCTGTCCGGAATGACGAAAATCGCCCCGCTCGCCAAGGACGCGTTTTTTGAGGCGACCTCGCCGGACGCGCCCGCCAAGGCGGACTTTTCCGAGATCAAGGGCCAGCAAACGGTGCGGCGCGCGGTCGAGATCGCGGTCGCCGGCGGTCACAATCTTTTGATGATCGGGCCTCCGGGTTCCGGAAAATCGATGATCGCGCAGCGGATTCCGACGATTATGCCCGAGCCGGGCCTGAACGAGTTTCTCGAAATTCTGCGCATCCAGTCGGCGGCGGGCCGGACGCTGTCGGGCGAACTCGGGATGATGGAACGTCCGCACCGGGCTCCCCACCACACAATCAGCGACGTCGGCCTGCTCGGCGGCGGAAGCATTCCGGGGCCGGGCGAGATCTCACTGGCCCACCAGGGAGTGCTCTTCCTTGACGAACTTCCGGAATTCAAGCGCTCGGCGCTGGAGGTCCTCAGGCAGCCGCTGGAGGAAGGCAGTGTGACGATTTCGCGCAGCGCGGGAAAAGTGGCCTTCCCCTGCCAGTTCATGCTCGTGGCGGCCATGAACCCGTGTCCCTGCGGCTATCTCGGCGACAAGAAACACGAGTGCCGCTGCAGCCCGACCCAGATCCAGCGCTACCGTTCACGCATCAGCGGTCCGCTGCTCGACCGGATCGATCTCCACGTGGAGGCCCCCGCCCTTTCAATCGAAGAGCTGCGCTCCGAAAAGGAAGGCGAAAGTTCAGCGTCGATCCGGGAACGAATCGCCGCCGCTCGCGATCGCCAGCGGCACCGTCTGGCCGGCTCCTCGAACCCGACGAACGCCCGCATGAGCCACAGCGAGTTGCGCCGGTTCTGCGCCCTTGACGATGCGCTGGGCAACCTGCTGCAGCGGGCGATGGAGGAACTCTCGCTCTCGGCACGGGCGTACGACCGCGTCCGCAAAGTGGCGCGCACCATCGCCGATCTCGACGATTCCGATGAGATCCGGGACAACCACCTCCTGGAGGCGATCCAGTACAGGAGCCTCGACCGCAATCTTTTTTATTGAAGGTTTTGCGTTCGGCGGCGGGATTCTCCAAAAGATGGAATTCATGACGATTCGTTTCAAGCGCACCGGTATCATCCCTTCGGCGACCGCAACGCTCACCCTGACCCTGCTCGCCCTCGCGACCGGGTGCGGTCCCTCCGAAAGCCGGGTGGACGCCGGAATCCGTGACGGGATCCTGCACATCAATAACGCGACCGAAATTCAAAGCCTCGATCCGCACACGATTACCGGTGTTCCGGAATCCAATGTCATCGCCTCGCTCTTCGAAGGGCTGACCGGCGTGGATCCCGACGGTCTGAGCGCGGTGCCCGCGGTGGCACGCGCCTGGGATGTCTCCGAGGACGAAACCGTTTACACCTTTTACCTCCGGGAAGATGCGGCCTGGTCGAACGGAGACCCCGTCACCGCGCACGATTTCCTCTTCAGCTTCGAACGCATCCTCTCCCCGAACCTCGCCTCGCAATACGCGTCCATGCTCTTCCCGATAAAAGGCGCGCGGGAGTTCAACGAAGGAGAAACCGACGATTTTTCGGAAGTCGGCGCGCGCGCCCTGGACGACCACACACTGGAGATCACCCTCAATCATCCGGTCGCGTACTTTCTCACTCTCCTCAGTCACAACACGTGGTACCCCGTTCATCCGGAAACGATTCTCGCTCACGGACGTATCGACGAGCCGCATACGCGTTGGGTCCTCCCGGGAAATCTCGTCGGCAACGGCCCGTTTACACTGGAGCGCTGGGCGACGGGACGCAGAATCGAGGTGAAACGGAATCCCGGCTACTGGGACGCCGCCCGGGTTCACCTTGAAGAGATCCACTTCTATCCCTACGACACACTGGCCGGCGAGAGCGCGTTCCGTGCCGGTCAGCTCCACATGACCGATCCCGTCCCTCCTGAACGGATTCGTCATTACCGCGACGAACGCCCGGAACTCTTCATGACCGGCGATTATTTCGGCACGTACTATCTGCGGGTGAACGTGACCGGGCCGCCCCTCGACGATCCCCGTGTCCGGCTCGCCCTCTCCCTCGGGCTCGACCGCGAAATGATCGTCGACAACATTTACGGCGGCCAGCGGCCGGCGGCGTATTCGTTCATTCCGCCGGGCGTTCCCGGATACGAACCCGAACCGGTAATCGAACCTGACTTCGACCTGGCGCGCGAACTTCTCGCCGACGCGGGGTTCCCCGGCGGCGACGGGTTTCCCTCGGTCCGGATCCTGTTCAATACATCGGATGAACACAGCGCGATCGTCCAACTTGTTCAGGAAATGTGGCGGCGCGAACTCGGTGTGAACATTTCTCTGGAAAATACCGAGTGGCAGGTCTATCTCGACCGCACCAACCGGTTGGAATACGACATCGCCCGCTCGGGATGGATCGGCGACTACCTGGACCCGTACACGCTTCTCAGCACGATGGCATCCGGAGACGGAAACAATCGCACCGGATGGGCCAATCCGGAGTACGACGACCTGCTCGACCAAATCGCCCGCACCCGGGACACCGAGACGCGATGGGACCTGATCCGCGAAACGGAAACGCTCCTGGTCAACGAAGCCCCCGTGATTCCGCTCTTTTTCTACAATCGCATGTACCTGAAGCATCCGGCGGTCCGGGACTGGCGCACCACACCGATCGCTTACCGCTCGTACAAGGACGTGAGGCTGTCCGCTGACGACTGAAGCCATGCTGAGCTATATCGCACGCCGGTTTCTGGAGGCTCTCCCGGTTCTTTTTCTTGTAATTACGATCTGCTTTTTCCTTTTGCGACTCGCGCCGGGGGGTCCCTTCAGCCACGAGGTGGATATTCCCGCCGCCACCCTCGCGCAAATGGAAGCCCACTACGGTCTCGACCGGCCGCTCTTTCTCCAATACACGAGTTATCTCGGCAACCTGCTGCGGGGAGACCTCGGCCCCTCCTTCCACTACCCGACCCGCACGGTAAACGAAATCATCGCCTCCCACCTGCCGGTTTCGCTGGAGCTCGGTCTGTGGGGTCTTCTGATCGCATTGTTTGTCGGAATCGGCGCCGGCGTGATCTCCATGATCCGTCCCGATACCTGGCTGGACTCAGCGCCCATGGGCGGCGCGATGATCGGAATCTGCCTGCCCACGTTCGTGCTCGGCCCCCTCCTGGTCCTGGTTTTCTCCCTCTGGCTGGGCTGGTTCAACGCGACCGGCTGGAACACCGCCGGCGACCGTATTCTGCCCGCCGTCACCCTCGGCCTGTTTTATGCGGCCTACATCGCACGGCTGACGCGCGGAGGCATGCGGGAAATCATTCGGCAGGATTTCATTCGCACGGCACGGGCAAAGGGGTTGCCCGGACACCTCGTTCTGGCCAAACACGCGCTTCGCCCCGGAATCCTTCCGGCGCTCGCCTTTCTCGGTCCCGCCGCCGCCGGCCTCCTTACAGGATCGTTCGTGGTGGAAACGGTCTTTCACATTCCGGGTCTGGGACGGGAATTCGTCAACGCCGCCTTCAACCGGGATTACACACTCGTCCTCGGCGTGGTGATCCTTTTCGCGGCGATGATCCTCCTTTTCAATCTCCTGGTGGATATCGGACAGGTCCTCCTCAACCCGCGCCAACGCTTCGAATGAAACCAATCCCGTCTAGGGCCGCGAACGAGCGCAAGTCCGGACGTAACAACGATCCGGACAACGCCGATGTCGCAGTGTCCTTCAGCCCTCCGGCGGTTCAACCGGAAAACCTAATATGAGTCCTCCCGCCGTCACAGCCGCCGGCCGGAAGCCGCAAGCCCATTTATCGCCGAGCCGCCTCGCCTGGAGGCGCCTGAAGGCGAACCGTATGGCCATGGCGGGATTGGCTTTCCTGCTTTTTTTCTCGGGCCTCTGCGTCGTGGGACCCTGGTTCTCTCCCTACTCCTTCCAGGAACAACCGCGCATCGCCGAAGGCGCCCTCCCGCCAAGCGCGGAACACTGGCTCGGCACCGACCACAGGGGACGGGACCTGGCGACCCGATTATTCCACGGCGGGCGCATCTCGCTTATGGTCGGACTGCTCGCCACCGCGGTTTCTCTGTCAATCGGCGTCGTGTACGGATCGTTGTCCGGGTTTCTCGGCGGGAAAAGCGATTCGGTCATGATGCGGATCGTGGACATCCTCTACGCCCTCCCCTTTACGGTCTTCGTGATTCTTTTGATGGTGTTCTTCGGGAGGAGTCTCATTCTCCTCTTCCTTGCGATCGGGGCCGTCGAATGGCTGACCATGGCACGTATTGTACGCGGGCAGGTGCTGTCCCTCAAACAAACCGCCTTCGTCGAAGCGGCGCGGATACTCGGCCAACGTCCGCGGAAACTGCTGTCCGGGCACATCCTCCCCAACGCGCTCGGCCCGATCATCGTTTACACGGCCCTGACGATTCCAAACGTCATGCTGCTGGAAGCGTTTGTCAGTTTTCTCGGACTCGGCGTTCAACCGCCGATGAGTTCCCTTGGATTGCTCATCAACGACGGCAGAACGTCGATGGAAGGAGCGCCGTGGCTCCTCCTCGCTCCCGGCATTGCATTCGCGATGACCCTATTCTCGCTGAATTTCCTTGGCGACGGCATCCGGGACGCCTTCGACCCGAAGAAAGAAACGTAGGGGAAGTTGCGGCCCGAGAGTAGCTCAATCCGGATTAACCGAACTTCCTTTTTATTTGCAGTGCATCCCGCGTAAAGGAGTTTACGAATTTCAATCAAACCGGAGTCCGTGACCCGCGCTCCGTGGATGCCCCGAAACTCTGGCCGACCGGGCGGTACCGGCGCTGCTGGCGTACTCTCGGCCTTTGAAGCCAAAAAAGACGACCCCCGCCGGACAATTGCCGACGGGAGCCGTCTTGGTGCTTACCGTGGAAAACGACCCCGGTACTCAGGGAAGGATCACGGCGTCGATCACGTGAATCACGCCATTCACGCCCGCCAGATCCGTGGCGATGACCCTCGCATTGTCAATCGTCACATAACCGTTCTTCACGGAAATTTCCGCTGAAGACCCGTTCACCGTTTTCACCATTCCCGGCGACACATCGGCCGCGTTCACCTTGCCGGACACCACGTGGTAGGTGAGGATCGAAACCAGCGTTTCGCGGTTTTCGGGCTTGAGCAATTCCTCCACGGTTCCCTCGGGCAATGCCGCAAACGCGGCGTCCGTCGGCGCGAACACCGTGAACGGCCCCTCGCCCTTCAAGGTATCCAGCAACCCCGCCGCCTCGACGGCCGCCGCCAGGGTGTTGAAGGAAGGAGGCGAGGCCAGAATATCCACGATATCCTTCTCGGTCTTTTCGCTTCCCCCGTAATCGGCCAGGGCAAAGGGGGTGCATATTGCGAAGATAATAGCAGCTAGCATTTTAGTTTTCATAGGTCTCTTGGTTGTTGTTGGTTTTTCCAGTTGATTCGGATCAATCGATGCCGATTCGGCTTCCGTCCGAGTAATGAACATTTGGCTGGTTCCGGAATTGAAACGTCCAAAACGTTCATAATTACGATTCCATTGACCTCCCGATAAGTCAACATGTTCCTCATTTTATTTTATTTTGATTATAATGATGGGATTACCGGTTGAACCCCACCCTATCCCTTTTCGTGCATTTCGTTCATTTTTAAAATCTTAATGACTTAAACCAGCCTGAACCGAGTCCTGATTCTTCTCAGCGAACCACCTATTCCTTTCATCTATGCCGGCCAAGCATCGCATTCGGGGCTTTTCGCAGGAGCCTTGAAATGGCGCAATCAGTCCCTAATTCTTTATTTCCCCGGACCCCGACGGACTGGTGGTGCAACTCGCCGCGGACCAGGGTTAGGCTGCGAATGCCCGCGGCTTGACGAACCGGGGAAAAACCCTCTTCCTGCCGAAAGCGCCCAAACACCATGGCAGACACGCATCCCTCCGAAGTTCAACCAGCGGATGATCGGAAAGATCAGCCGGAACGCCCCCTGCCCGGGCCCGGCCTGCTCGCCCGGGCGGGGCTGGGCGGGGCCTTGATGGGAATGGCCAACCTGGTGCCGGGTATCAGCGGCGGCACCATGCTGCTGGCAGCCGGGATCTTCCCGCAGTTCGTTCAGGCGGTCGCGGATCTCACGCGCCTGCGTTTCAGCCGCAACGCGATCATTCTCCTGGGAACGATCCTGGTCGCCGCCGTCGCGGTGATCGGTCCCTTCGCGGGACTCATCAGCCGATTGGTCATCGATCACACCTGGGCCATGTACAGCCTGTTCATCGGCCTCACCCTGGGCGGCGTTCCCCTGATCTGGCGAATGGCGGCGGGCAAACCCGCTTCATTCTGGCTGGGTTCGGCCGTTGGACTCGTCTTTATGGTAGCCATGGCCGTCCTGCAGATCCACGGGACCGGCGCCGGCGGCGCCAACGACGGCTTCCTCATACTCTTCTTGGCCGGAGTGGCCGCCGCCAGCGCCATGGTGCTTCCGGGAATCAGCGGCGGGTATCTTCTCCTGTTGCTCGGGGTGTACGTCACCATCCTGGAAGGAATCGAGCAACTCGTCACCGCCGCCCGCACGATGGATTTCGCGTTGGGACTCCCGCCCGTCCTGCAAATCGCCCTTCCCGTCGGTCTCGGGATCCTGGCGGGCATTGCCGTCGTCTCCAACCTGGTAAAATACGTCCTCAACCACTTCCCCGGCCCGACCCTCGGCCTGCTCCTTGGGCTTCTTCTCGGAGCCGTGGCCGGCCTCTGGCCCTTCCAGCACGGAGTGGAACCCGAGGTCGGCGACATGCTCAAAGGGCAGATCATCACAGAAGCTGAAGGCCAGCTGGTCTACGACCAAACCGGCGCGCCCGTGGAACCAAAGGACTACCCCCGCGAGTTTTTCCAACCCACGCCGAACCAAGCCGCCGGCGCCGCAGGACTTGCTCTCATCGGTTTCGCCGTCACCGCCACCGTCGCCCGCCTCGGCCGTGAAAAGCGCCCTTCCCTCGCGGATAGTATAACCAAAAAATAGTCGAGCCGGCGCCCTTCCATACCTGGAAAGCCGTTCGCCATCCGGCTTCGGTTGCCTTCAAAATCCCCCGATCTCAGGACTCTCAAACCAGATTCGCACGAATCATGTCTTCAAGCTTGCCGGCATCCGCGGCAAAGTTCCGGATGCCTTCGGCCGTCTTCTCGGTCGCCATCGCGTCCTCGTTCAACTGGTACCGGAACGTCGATTCGTCCAACTCGATCCTGTTCACGTCCGCCGCCTTCGCGGCTTCCGGGTCGAGCTTGCGCTCGATCGGGTCGTGGTTGTTGTTCAATTCCTCCAGGAGTTCGGGACTGATCGTCAGGAGGTCGCATCCGGCGAGCTCAACGATTTGTCCTGAGTTGCGGAAGCTGGCGCCCATCACCTCGGTCTCGTAACCGAACTTTTTGTAGTACGCGTAGATGGTCCCGACCGATTGCACGCCCGGATCCTCGGCGCCGACGTACTCCTTGCCGGTCGATTTCTTGTACCAATCGTAGATGCGGCCGACAAAAGGCGAAATCAACCGGACCTTCGCCTCCGCGCAGGCCACCGCCTGCACCAGCGAAAACAGGAGCGTCAGGTTGCAGTGGATTCCCTCTTTCTCGAGTCGTTCCGCCGCGCGAATGCCTTCCCACGTCGAGGCGATCTTGATCAGAATGCGATCGCGCGGAATCCCTTTCTCCTCGTAAAGGCGAATGAAGCGGCGGCCGTCCTCGATGATCTTCGCCGTATCGAAAGAGAAGCGGGCGTCGGTCTCGGTCGAGACGCGTCCGGGAATGATGTTCAGGATTTCCGTCCCGAACAGGACCAGCAGTTCCCCCATGATGTGGTCCACTTTTTCGGCATCGGTCTCGCCGGATCCGCGGTGCGCTTCGATCGCCTTCTTGAGCAAGGACTGGTACTCCTCCTTTTGAACCGCTTTAAGAATCAGGCTCGGATTCGTCGTCGCGTCGAGCGGCTCGTACTGCTTCATCGCCGAAAAATCTCCGGTGTCGGCAACCACTTTCGTGTACTGCTTCAACTGATCGAGCCGGCTCGTCTGTTGACCGGTTTGCCTGGATTCTGATGATGGTGTCTGGGCCATGGTTCTTCCTTTGCTTCACGTGATCTGGAAAGAGGCATATTAAGCTGCCGGCGTCATCTACGGCAACCCGAAAACGTCATCATCACCCCGGAAACGCGGTCCCGTAAAATCGGCGTTCGACCTGAACCCTGATTCATTCGCCAATGATTTTTACCAGTACCCGCTTGCGTCGCCGCCCGTCGAATTCGCCGTAGAAAATCTGTTCCCACGGACCGAAATCAAGCCGTCCGCCCGTCACGGCAACGACCGCCTCCCGGCCCATGATCGTGCGTTTCAAGTGGGCATCGGCATTGTCCTCGCCCTTGTTGTGCGCGTACTGCGAGTGCGGTTTCTCCGGCGCCAGCGTTTCCAGCCACCGCTCGAAATCCCCGTGCAGGCCAGGCTCGTCGTCGTTGACAAACACGCTGGCTGAAATGTGCATCGCGTTCACCAGCGCGAGGCCCTCCCGGATTCCGCTCTCGCGGAGACATTTCTCGACGTCGGGAGTGATATTGATCAACTCGCGCCGTTGTGATACCTCGAACCAAAGCTCTTTGCGGTAGGACCTCATGCCAATCCTTCTACCGCGGACCGAGCGCTGGATTCAAGCCAAGAAAGCCGTGTCGCTGTTCCTATTGAAGAAGTTGCCCGTGATTGAATGAAATCTTATTTCGTTTATGATCATTGGATTATAGAAATAACACAAAAAATCCAGGGATTTTTTTAGAATAATTCTTGATCTCATTAAAAAACCGGAGGATGTTGAAGCATCTTGAATGCGACGAAAAAACAACGGCGGAGCTCCCTTGACCGCGCCCTGGCGGGAAGCGGTTTACGGATGACCCGGCAGCGGCGGATAATCTACGACGCCCTGATGGCCAAACGCGATCATCCCACTGCGGACGAGGTATTCAGCCGGGTGAAAAAGACGATGCCGACGATTTCGCTGGCGACCGTTTACAATTCCCTGGAAAAGCTCGTCGAGTGCGGTTTGGTGCGACAGGTCAACCGCGACAGGGAATCGACGCGGTTTTGCCCGAATCTCAAGGAACACGGGCATTTCTATTGCCGGGAATGCGGTTCCGTTCACGATATTGACCTTCCTTCGACGCGCCCGTCCGGTCTGGGTCTCTCTCTCCCGCCGGGGTTCAAGGTGGACCACCTGGATCTGAACCTTCTGGGCACCTGCCCCGAATGCGGCGCGAAGCAGCAACCTTAATCCGATCATTTATTGTTTAAATCATGAGCAAACAACTGGAAATCAAAAACCTTAGCGTAACAGTCGAAACGACGGAAATCCTGAAGGACCTCAGTCTGACTCTTCCCCGCGGGGAAGTGCATGCCATCATGGGACCGAACGGCACCGGGAAAAGCACGCTGGCCAAAGCGTTGGCCGGTCATCCCGACTACGAGATCACTTCGGGGGAAGTCCTGCTCGACGGGGAAAACATCCTGGAGATGGAAGTGGACGAGCGCGCTCGCGCCGGCCTTTTCATGGCCTTCCAATACCCGAGTGAAATCCCGGGTGTCAGCATCGCCAATTTCCTGCGCGCCGCAAAGCAGGCCAGGCTCGCGGAGGGCGAGGATCTGGACGCCACGGGTTTCTACAAGACCCTGTACGAAAAAATGGACATGCTGCATATCGACCGGAAATTCACTTCGCGAGCGATCAACGAGGGATTCTCCGGCGGTGAGAAAAAACGCAACGAGATCCTGCAAATGGCCATGCTGGAGCCGAAATACGCGATCATGGACGAAACCGACAGCGGTCTGGACATCGACGCGCTTCGAATCGTCTCCGAAGGGGTCAACAAACTCCGCGGTCCGGAATGCGGTATCCTGCTGATCACCCACTACCAGCGCATTCTCGAATACATCGTTCCCGACCACGTCCACGTCATGTGGAACGGCCGCATCGTCAAGAGCGGCGGGAAGGATCTCGCCATCGAACTCGAAAACAAGGGTTATGACTGGATCAAAGAGGAATTCGCTGAACCGGCGGCCAAAGCCTGAACCAAATTCAATTCAATCAACAGGAGGAAAAGCGTATGTCCGAAACGACCACACCCGAACTCGATATCAAAACCGATATCGGCAACTTCGTTTATCCGGAGAAACACAAATACGACGCGGGCAAGGGCCTGAGCGAACACACGATCGACTACATGTGCGAAGTGAAGGAGGAACCGGACTGGATCCGTGAGTTCCGAATGAACGCGCTCCAGACGTTCCGGGAAAAGCCTATGCCCACGCACTGGGCCTCCAGCGACCTGAACGCGATCGACTTCGACAAAATCCGGTATTATCTCGCAGGCGACCAGAAACCGAGCCGGAGTTGGGACGACGTCCCGGACGACGTGAAGCAAACCTTCGAACGCCTCGGCATCCCCGAGAGCGAACGCAAGTTTCTCGCCGGCGTCGAGGCGCAGTTCGACAGCGAGGCGGCCTACTCAAACATCAAGGAAATCGCCTCCAAGCAGGGCGTCATCTTCGTCGGCAGCACCGAGGGGCTGAAGGAACATCCGGAGATCTTCCGCAAGTGGTTCGGCAAGGTCATCCCGACGGGCGACAACAAGTTCAGCGCCCTCAACAGCGCGGTCTTCAGCGGCGGAAGCTTCATCTATGTCCCGCCGGGAGTCAAGGTAAGTCACCCTCTGCAAGCCTATTTCCGGATCAACGCCCAGAACTTCGGTCAGTTCGAGCGCACGCTCATCATCGCCGACGAGGGATCCGAGGTCACGTACATGGAGGGCTGCACGGCGCCGAAGTTCGATACCGCCACCCTGCACAGCGCCGTGGTGGAACTCGTCGCGCTCAAGGGCGCGAAGATTCAGTACATCACCGTGCAGAACTGGTCCGACAACGTTTTCAACCTCGTCACCAAACGCGGGTTGGCCCACGAGGACGCGGAGATCCGCTGGATCGACTGCAACATCGGCTCCCGCCTGACCATGAAGTACCCGGGTGTCATCCTCAAGGGGCGCCGCGCCCGCGGAGAAGTCCTCAGTATCGCACTAGCCAACGACGGCCAGCACCAGGACACCGGCGCCAAGATGGTTCACGCCGCCGACGAAACCAGCAGCAACATCATCTCCAAGAGCATCAGTGTCGGCAAGGGCCGGGCCACCTACCGGGGCCTCGTGAACATGCCCAAGCACCTCAAGGGCTGCAAGAACAACACCGAGTGCGACGCGCTTCTCATCAATACGAACTCGCGCACGGACACCTACCCGGCGATCACCGCGAGGGGCGACCACAACTCCGTGCAGCACGAGGCGAGCGTCAGCAAGGTCAGCGCCGAGCAGATCTTCTACATGCGGCAGCGCGGGATGAGCGAGGGACAGGCGATGAGTCTCGCCGTCAACGGCTTCATCAACGACCTCGCACGACACTTCCCCATGGAATACAGCGTCGAGCTGAAACGGCTGATCGATCTTGAAATGGAAGGGTCCGTTGGCTGATTCGCTCCTTGAGGAAAGCGATGCCGGCTCGAAGTCATTCCGATCCCGGGAACGGAACAGAGGGCGGACCGGTCGGCGTTTCCGGGCTTTCCGCGACCAGAAAAGCAACACTATTCAAACCACCTTTAACCACAATCCAATTCACCTGCCTTGAACACGACGATACTTTCACAAACGGAGACCATGAAGACTGCCAACGGCCTGGCCGACCAGGAAATCTTCGACGCTCATCTCGCGTCTCAATCCGCCTCCGGCGCGCCCGAATGGTGGCTGGACCTGAAGCGGGAAAGCTGGCGGCGCTTCCGGAAACTGCCGATGCCCATGCGCAAGGACGAGAACTGGCGATTCGCCAGCCTCGGCGGCGTCAAGCTCGACGGTTACGAGCTGGGCGACTCGTCCCCGCCGGAGATCGCCGACAAGGAAGTCCTCAAGCGCTCGGAAAATGTTCGCCAAAGGGCCGGCCGCCTTGTTTTTTCCAACGACCGCCTGATGGACAGCGAAGCGATTTCCGAAGAGTGGGCGAAAAAAGGCGTCATCTGGCTTCCCCTCGAACAGGCCGTACGCGAGCACGAGGATCTTCTGCGTAAACACTTCATGGCGCAGCCGATCAAGCTCGGTTCGGAGAAATTCTCCGAGCTTCACGGTGCCCTCTGTTCCGCCGGTTCGTTTCTTTATGTCCCGAAGGGCGTCGAAGTCGATCTTCCGCTCGTCGCCTTTCACTGGACGGACCGCAATAACGCCGCCCTCTTCCCGCACACCCTGTTGATCGCGGACGATATGGCCAAGGTCACGCTGGTCGATTTCTTTTCGGCCCACGACCGCTCCTCACGCAATTTCATCTGTGGGGTCAACGACCTTTACGCCGGCCCCGGGGCGCGCGTCACCTACATTTCCGCGCAGGACTGGGGACGCGACAGTCTAGCCTTCCACCTGAATTCGACGCAGGCATTCAAAGACGCCTTCATCACTTCGCTCAACGTCAACGTCGGAGGCCGGCAGGCCCGCAACGAGAGCCACAGCCAGGTCCTTGGGGAAGGCGCGCACACCCAGATGCAGTCCCTCACCGTCGCCACCGGCAAACAGGAGTTCGACCAGCGCACCCTCCAGACCCATTTCAAGGGACGTTCGGTTTCCGATCTGCTCTATAAGAACGCCCTCCTCGACGACGCCCGCACGATCTTCTCCGGCCTCATCAAGGTGGAGGAGGATGCGCAGCAGACCGACGCCTACCAGACGAACCGCAATCTGCTCCTCAGTCCCACAGCCGAATCGAATTCCCTGCCCGGCCTGGAGATCCTGGCAAACGACGTCAAGTGCAGCCACGGCGCGACCTCCGGCCAGATCGACGACGAGCAGCTTCATTACATGCGGGCCCGCGGAATTCCCGAACCCGTCGCCAAGCAGCTCCTGGTCTTCGGCTTCTTCGAGGACATCCTCGGGAAACTCGAGAACGAGGAGATCGCCGAAAACCTACGCACCCTGATCCGGTCGCAATTCTGACGCCGCTTGTGCCAGGAGTCTGTCGGGCTTCGCCGACAGACTCCTAAAATCGCCGGGAAAAAACGTCTGATAATGTTCCCTTGTTTTCAGAGCAACCATTCCATCCAATGACCGATGCCACCAACCACAGAATCCTGAGCCGTGACTGCGACGCCGTCCTCATTCCGGGCGGTGAAACCATCACGCTCCCGAAGGAAACCACCGTTGTCATCAGCCAGGTGCTCGGCGGCAGCTACACGGTAATGACGCCGCACGGCCTCGCTCGTATCGGCGGCGAAAACGCCGATGCCCTGGGCGAGGAGGTCCCTCAGGGCGAAACCGCTCCGCAGGATTCCGGCGATCACCAGGGACCGCCCAAAACGGAGGCGCTCTGGGAACAACTCAAGAACGTTTACGACCCGGAAATTCCGGTAAACATCGTCGATCTCGGCCTGGTTTATTCGTGCGACGTGTCCGAAGTAGAACCCGACTTTCACCGGGTGGACGTAAAGATGACCCTCACCGCCCCCGGTTGCGGAATGGGCCCGGCTATCGCGGCTGACGCCAAGGCGAAAGTCCTGTCGGTCCCGGGGGTCAAGGACGCCGAAGTCGAGATCGTCTGGGACCCGCCCTGGAACCAGGAAATGATCAGCGAAGAGGGTAAGATGAAGCTCGGTCTGATCTGAGATCTACTCCGCCGGGGTCCGCGGATGCTTTCCTCCGGATGGCTGTTTGCACCCGATCCCGGAAGCACGCCCGGTGTAGCCTGCCGTTTGCCGAATCGACCGGGCCTGCGCCCGAGAACGTTCGGCAATCCAAGAATTTCCACCATCTCTCTTGCACTCAGGGCTCTCAAGCCTTTAACTCACCTCGATTATGCCTAATAAGAAGGAAGATACCGATCAAAGAGACTCTGTTCAGATTCTGATGGAGAAAAAATTCCTCGAACAGAGAAAAGTTTTTCTGTGGGGAGAAGTCAGCGACAAAAGCGGCAAAGAGACCGTGGAGAAGCTCATGTATCTCGAAGCCGTCGATCCCGGAAAGGAAATCACGTTTTATATCGATACTCCCGGCGGATCTATCACGTCCGGAATGGCGATCTACGACACTCTTCAACTGATCTCGTCTCCCGTCACCGTCGTTGTCACCGGAATGGCCGCGAGCATGGGATCGATCCTTCTCTGCGCCGCGCCCAAGGGAAGTCGCTACGTTTTCCCTCATTCCCGCGTGCTCATCCACCAGCCGCTGCTCGCCGGACGCATGGTGGCGCCGGCGATCGACATCAACATTCAGGCGACCGAGATGGAGAAGCTGCGCGAGGAATTGAACAAGATCCTTTCCACTGCCTCCGGCCAACCGCTGGAGAAAATCGCCAAGGACACCGACCGCGACTTCTACCTGAACGCAAACGAAGCCATCGAATACGGTCTCGCCGACAAGATCGTCGAAAAAATCTAGCCGAAAGACGCCTGGCAACCGGCGCTGATTTTATCTGTAGGCCGCTCCGTAAGGAGCGGAATTCCCCGCCGCACACCAAGCCGTAAGAAGTCGGATTCCCTCTGCAGGCCGCTCCGTACGGAGCGGGGCGGGATTCCGTTTCGGGTACACGGGTTTCAAGTCTCCCGCAGGGTGAAATCATCCTCAATGATCGTTTTTCCGAATCCGGAAACCCGAAACCTCACTCCTCCCGACCGATCGCCAAGTCCGCCCACTCGCCGAGAACCCGGCTTTCGACCCGCCGTTCCGGGGCGCGTTCCTCAAAGTGCTCCCTGACCCGCACGACTTCCGCGGCGAGAATTCCGCTCATGACCAAGGCGCCGCCAGGCTTCGCCGCCGCCAGGAGGTCGTCGGCGTGCCGCATCAGCACGTCGCTTTGAATATTCGCAAGCACCAGGTCCGCGCTTCGCCCGTGCAGACCTTCCGGCAAACCGCCGACGAAAAAATCGACGCGCTCCGGCAGGTCGTTCCCGGTCGCGTTCTCCCTGCTGATCGCGACCGCTTCGGCATCGTTGTCGAAGCCGGTAACTTTTCCGAATCCCAGGCGCGCGGCGGACAACGCAAGAATACCCGAGCCCGAGCCGACGTCCAGAAGCGACATCCGCGAAATATCCCGGCCCGTTCGACGCGACTTTTCGCAAAACGCAATCATCCGCTCCACGCACAGGCGCGTCGTCTCATGGTTTCCGGTCCCGAACGCCATTCCCGGATCCAGCCAGATGACCTTCTCCCCCTCCGGAACCGAATAACCGTCCCGCTCCCATACCGGAACCCAGTGCAGTCCGCCACACCGCCACGCCTTGAAGTGCTCCTTGTACGCCTCTTTCCAGTCCCTGTCCTCAACCGGGGTCACCCGGGCGTTCGCTATTGAGATTGGTACCGGAAGCACCGCGCTCAGTGCCTCCAGGCTCGTTTCCGCGTCGATTTCCCGTTCGAAATACCCCGTCAGGTAGTCGCGCCCCTCCATCGCGTCCCGGAACAGAAACCAACCGCCCATTTCCTCACCCGCCTCTTCAAGCAATTGAGCATCCTCCGTGCCGACCGGTATCCTGTATTCACTCAACATGTCGGGCGCCGCCTCACGCCTCGTTCATCGACAACCGCGCCACCACTTCCGGAAGAAGGCGGTGCTCGGCCGCGTGGACTTTATCTTCCAGGCTTTCCAATGTATCGTCGGATTCAATACGCACGGCCTCCTGGTCGATTACCGGGCCGCTGTCGACGTCCTCCGTCACGTAATGAACGGTACATCCCGTGATCTTCACACCGTACTCGTACGCCTGGCGAATGGCTTCCAGACCCTTGAAGCTCGGCAGCAGACTGGGATGGAGGTTGATTATTTTTCCCTCGAACGCCCGGATCATCGGCGGCTTGATCACCCGCATGAATCCCGCGAGAACGACCAGGCCCGGGTCTTTGGTTCCGATCGCTTTGATGTACGCCTTCTCGGCGTCGCCGTCCAGCTTCGTCCTGTAACTCCCCGGATCGAGATACCGCGCCTCAACTCCGAACTCGTCGCCGAGCTTGAGGATCGGCCCGTCCGGCCGGTCGGAAAAAACCGAAACCACCCGTGCCTTCCCCAGATTCCCCTCACGTTCCGCCTCCAGCAACCGCCGCGCATTGCTTCCCCGACCCGAACCTAAGATGACCACGTTCACAAAACCATCAAAACCGCTTCCTCCCTCCGATTCGAGAAAAAACCGGCGCAGGAATCCTGTTCGACACCTCAATAGGGATCGCGGCTTCGGCGGTGAAAACGTTGATGGTGGAGATCGCCCGGATTTGCGCGCCAGTTCAGCTCTTCAACGCGGACATATCGCGCCTCCGGGGACCGCGTCTTTTCGCCTCGGCCGCCACTTTCATTGCCTTCGTGCCAGGAGCTGAAGATTGATGTTCGCCGACTGGATTGTTGGATTCGTGGCATACGGCCCCCGCCGGCTCCCCGATGGATATCTCTCCATCCGCGCGCTGCAACGGATTCTTCAAACCCTCCATCATCGTAATATCACGGTTGATACAAAGAACCGAGTCCAGTTCTCCCGTAGCGTCGCGCACGAGGGTCAAATGAGCATCGACGATCAGCTCGCTGCCATCCTTTCTCTTCTGGATTCGTTTACCCCGCCAGGCCCCCGTTACCACGAGAGCCCAATCGCTTTGATCCCGCTGGGCATTCGCGTTTCCGTTGTAGAGCATTTCGTGCGAGAGCCCGCCCACGGCCTCCTCGGCCGTCCATCCATACAGCTTTTCCGCTCCCCTGTTCCAGAAGGTGATTCGACCGTCTGCCCACTTGCGCACGATGACCGCGTGATGAGTGATGTTCAGCAACTCGGCCTGCCAGTACACCTGCTCCTCCTTCCCGGCTCGCAGGCTCCACTGCCTCCGAAGGACGAAGTACAGAATCGCGGCGGTAACAACGACAAATACTATGCCTTTGTAGGTCTGCATTTTCACCAGGACGGCCTCGTTCGTCGCGATGGAGGCGATCACGGCATCCGAAACCAGGACCCAGAGGAGAGCCGCGCCCAAATAGACGCCCACGATCCGCCAGACGGATCGCAGGACATCTCTCTTTTTCGATGGTATCAACATTGCGCGATTAGTGATGGACCTCCAAGAAGTTGGAGGAATAAAACCCGGTTTTCAATCATTCACCGGTTCCCTAATCCAAATTTACAAGTTGCTTACATTGGACCGGAAACACGGCTTCACAAGGAGTCATTCCATACCGAATGCTCGACACGGATTTCGGTTCGATCCATTCGTCCCGTTTTGCGGAAGCCGGGAAAAAAGCAGGTTAAACGGTGCGTGGATTGAGAATCCCGGACACGATATATCGCGGGTTATTTCGAATGCTCTCGATACCGGCCTGCGGAAAATGATGCCGGTCCCGTGTTTTGGCCCTGTTCGAACTCGCGCAGGCATTCCTTGCAGGATTCGCTCGTGCCGAAATGAGTCATCCATTCGGTTTCACGAAGCTCGGGGTGGATGTAACACTCGTGCGCCGAATGCTCGACAAGTATTCGGTAGGCGTCGCGCGGCGTGCAATGCTCGCAGACGTCGTAGGCGACCCGATAAAGCGCCAGTCTTCCGACAAGCGTCCCGAGCAGAGTTTCCGCTTCCTCCTGTGAAAGGCTCTCCGGGCCGGGAACCATTCCGACCACTTCCAAAACCATCAGATCCCGCCTCGAAGGCTCCAAAAGGAAATTTCCCGTCGCCCGGAGTGACGCCCAGCCTTGAGGCAGACGGACAAATAGCGTTGAAATGGATCCGTTGTCGGGAAATCGTTTCTGCTTGGACCGCACCGAAACCGACACCGATCCTTCATCCGCCTTGATTCTTCTTGTTTTCGTAATCAACAGCTTCTTTTGCGCCACGTTGCTCTTCTGGCTCCAGCCGATGTTCGCACGGATGGCGCTGCCTCTGCTCGGCGGCTCACCGGCGGTCTGGAACACGGCGATGGTGTTTTACCAGGCGGCTCTTCTGGCCGGGTACGCCTACGCGCACTGGAGCCTGAGCCGTCTCGGGGTTCGCCGCCATCTCTGGCTGCACATGGGGGTGCTCGCCATCCCCTTCCTGTTCTTTCCGATCGCCGTACCCGAGGGCTGGCTCCCTCCGACCGATACCAACCCGATTGCCTGGCTCCTGATGCTGCTTATGTTCGGCGTCGGAATCCCGTTCTTCGCGGTCGCCACGAGCAGCCCGGTCCTCCAAAGGTGGTATTCGGCAACTCCGCACCCCTCGGCGGGCGATCCCTACTTTCTGTATGCCGCAAGCAACGCTGGAAGCGTGCTGGCGCTCCTAAGCTACCCGCTCCTCGTCGAACCCAACCTCACGCTGGAAGCGCAGGGAAGAGCCTGGTCGTGGGGTTACGGAATCGCTTTCATCCTTACGGCCCTCTGCGCACGCGGAGTCATCCGCGCGCGCGCGGCGATTCCTTCGCCGGCGACGGACGCGGCGGCCGGTCCAGCACCCTCGGAGGCGCCCTCGTGGGGCTTGAGGGCATTCTGGATGCTCCTCGCCTTTATCCCGTGCAGCCTGATGCTTGGTGTGACCACCTATATCACAACCGACCTCGCGTCCGTTCCTCTGCTCTGGGTCATTCCGCTTTCGCTTTACCTCGCAACGTTCATACTCGTCTTCAGCAAAAGGAAGCTGCTCCCGCACCTAATGATGCGACGCCTGCTCCCGATTGCCGCGATCCCCCTGATCTTCATTCTAATCACCGGAAGCAGCGAACCGATTGTCGGAATCACGTCGATCAGCCTCGCCGCTTTCTTCATCGCGGCGATGGTCTGTCATGGCGAACTGGCGGCGTCCCGTCCGCCCGCGCGACACCTCACCGTGTTTTACCTCTGCCTTTCGACCGGAGGCGTTCTCGGCGGAGCGTTCAACGCGTTGGTCGCACCGTTTCTTTTCACTGAAGTCGCCGAATATCCGATCGCCATCTCCCTCGCCTGCCTGTTCGGATTGTTGGGGACGAATGTACGTCGTTACCGTGATTTTCGTGCATCCGACTTTCTGATACCGGCAGGACTCGGTCTCCTGACCGCCGTTCTTTTCCTTGCCGGCGACCATTGGCTTGCGTTGCCGGAAGGATCTCCTCCCGCTCGCGCCTTGCTCGCCGCAATACCCGCCGTGCTGTGTTTCCTGTGCTCGCGCCAGCCGATTCGTTTCGGACTGGCAGTGGGCGCCGTTCTCTTGGCGGGTTACACGGTCGATGGCGGTCATGGACGCACCGTGTACGCCGAACGCACCTTCTTCGGCGTACACCGCGTCACCATGGACCGCGAAGCGCGGTTCTTCCGCCTGATTCACGGCAACACCTTTCACGGCAAGCAGAGCCGCGACCCCGAACGGCGCGGAGAGCCCCTCGCCTATTACCATCGCACCGGACCGATGGGACAGGTATTCGAGGCGTTCGCCAGATTTCCCAACGACCGGATCGCAATGGTCGGACTCGGCACCGGCGCGCTTGCGGCGTACGGACATCCGGGCGAGGAATGGCGGTTTTATGAAATTGATCCCGCCGTCGAGCGCATCGCCCGCGACGCCCGGTATTTTACGTTTCTCGACGATTCGCGCGCGAATATCGAAGTGGTTCTCGGCGACGCGCGTCTATCCCTCGAACGATCGCCCGACCGGCACTACGGCCTGATCGTCCTCGACGCGTACAGCTCCGACGCGATTCCGGTTCACCTGCTGACCCGCGAGGCCGTCCGGCTTTACAGGAACAAACTCGCGCCCCGCGGACTGCTGGCGTTCCACATCTCCAACCGCCACCTCGACCTGGGCCCCTTGGCCGCGAACCTCGCCTATGACGCGGGCCTGTATCACGTTTTTCAGGACGACATCAACGTATCCCCGGCGCAGGAACTCGAAGGAAAACATCCGTCCGAATGGATTGTCATGGCTGAAGACCTCGAAACTCTGGCGCCATTTCTCAGGGACCCCCGCTGGCAGCAACTTCCTGAAGACAATAATATCCGCGTCTGGACCGACAGCTATTCAAGCCTTTTCGAGGTCTTTCGGCGACGCAATTGATCTCACCCGCGCCCCCCGGCAAGCCAGGAACGATGCCCGCCAACTTTAGGCCCGAAGCCGACAGGGCCCCGACTCCACCGGGAATCCGCAACTGCCCGCGCTCGCCGGGCAAAGCGTCAACGATGATTCCATCTACCTGCTGAATCGTTCGCGGGCGAGGGCGAGAAGGAGGAGGACGGCTGAGGCGGCGACGAACCAGTCGCCGTAGCGGGTGTAGAAGCTTTTCCGATTGGCCCAGTGGGGGTCGTGATGGAGGAGAAACGCCGTTCCGCCGCGGTAGAAAACGCTGCCGTCGCGGTCGAGCATCACTTCGCGCACGTTGCCGTACTCGTCGATCCATCCGCTCCATCCCCGGTTCGTGCTGCGAATGACAGGACGCCGGTTTTCGACCGCGCGGAGCACCGAGTGGGCGGCGTGCTGTGCGGGCATTCCCTCTTTCCCGTACCAGGCGTTGTTGCTGATGACCGCGAGAAAATCCGCGCCCTCCCTTACAGTCCTGCGGGCGAGCGCCGGGAAGACGTCTTCGTAACAGATCAGCACTCCCGCGGCCCATTCCCGTCCGTTCGCCTGAACGATGAGCGGCGCGTCGGATTCCCCCGGTCGAATGTTGCCGCCGATCGGAACGATTCGCGACATCCAAGGCCAAAGCGAATGGAATGGAATGTACTCCCCGAACGGCACGAGCTTGCGCTTGCTGTAGAAAGCGGGCGCGACCCCTTCCTCGGGATCGACCAGGAACGCCGCGTTGCGCCAGTCCGAGTCGCCGGAAGGGTCGTCCGATTCGTCCGCCATCGACCCGACCAACAACGGAACACCCGCTTCACGCGCGACGCCTTCGACCCAGAAACCGCTGAAGGGCCGGCCGACCAGCGGAATCGGGATCACCGCCTCGGGCCAGACGATCAGGTCGGGCTCCAGGCCGGTGAGCAAAAGCGTTTCACGTTCGAGGATCCCCAGGATCTCGGCGGCGTGCGCGCGATCCCATTTGATATCCTGGGGAATATCGGGGTGGACGATTCCCGTCCGGAACATCGCCTCCCGGTCCTGGCCGTGGGCGATACTTGCGCGGTAAGATCCGAATCCCACCGCGAGCAGCAATCCGAGCGCGATGTAAAACTCGGGCGCCAGGCGGCGCCACCCCTGGCGGTAAAAGCGCATCATCCGGTAAAAGTAGGACGCCAGGGCAAGGTTGAAGAAGATGAACACGAAGGAAAGTCCGTAGGCCCCGGTCCACGCGGCCACTTGGAGCAACAGCGGCCGCTCCCACTGGCTCGCGGCAAGGGTGAGCCAGGGAAAACCGCTGAGAAAGAACGATCGTATCCACTCCAGCACTACCCAGAGCCCCGCCAGTCCGGCGAGGACGACGAGCCGGTGACGCCACTCGCGGTCGCGAAGCGCGGGCAGCCACCGCCAGGCCGCCAGGTACCAGACCGAGGCGTACAACCCGAGCAGCGCGGACGCAAAAACGAATCCCGGGTAAGTCACGTGCCGCAGCCAGTAGATCAGGATCAGCCAGACGATGAAATGGCTGGTGAAAAGCACGAGCAGCGCCTGCCGGAACGAGGGGCCCCGCCAAAACCACAACAGGGCGGGAACGGCGAACACGTAAGCGGCCTCCGCGACGTTGAAAGGAGGAAAGGCGATGACGGTCAGAAGAGCGGTCAGAACGCACACCGCCACGGGCCACGCGAAGCGGAAACCTCCGGTAACGGAGGGTTGCTTCCCGGCCTCGTCGAGCTTCAGGCTTTCACCGATCACGGGTCAATGTGGGGAAAGAGGGCCGGGAGGCGAGGGTCGAGGGGATGAAGCGATCGCTTCTCTTATAAGCCCCAAACGCGCCCAACCCGCACCGGTTCCTCATCCATTCGTCCGTTGACAGTTAACATTCACTTCTCGCCCCGCGACACTCGACCCGCGCTCCGCGCTACGCCGACTGGAGAGCGCCGCAGCATTTCTTGTATTTCTTGCCGCTGCCGCACGGGCAGGGATCGTTGCGGCCGACTTTGGGCGCCTGGCGTTTGACGGTGACCTTGGGGAGCTTGACTTCCTTTCGTCCGGTACCGCTGCCGCCTCCGGAAAACGTCGCGGCGGTCTGTTGCACGCCGCTTCCGGTTGTCGTCTCGCTTCCCGGCCCCTGGACCCGCGCGTTGCGCGAGAGGTTGGCCAGCATGTTTTCGAACGCCTTGATGTTGCTCGCGGAACGAAAAAGACCGGTGCAGATGTCGCGCCGAACGTTGTCCATGAGTTCGGAAAAGAACTTGAATGCCTCACCCTTGTACTCCATCAGAGGATCCTTCTGCCCGTATCCGCGCAATCCGACGCTGCGGCGGAGTTCCTCCATCTCGGTCAGGTGCTGCTGCCAGTGGCGATCGATCGCGCGCAGAAGAACGTAGCGTTCGAGCATCAGGATGGCGTCCGGATTCTCCACCGAGCACTTGATCTCGTAGGCCTTGTTGATCCGGTCCTTGATAAGAACGCGCACATCCTCCTGCGATTTTCCCTCGATCTCTTCAAGTTTGACCGCGACCGGGAAGTGGGTGTTGACCCAACCGACGAGACCTTCGAGCTCGCTGGAAGGCGGCGCCTCTTTCCCGCCGTACCCGGCTTCCGCGAGCCGCTCGGCCAACTCCTCGTCGATCATCTCGAAAATAACCTCGATCGGCGTATCGCTGTGGAGGGCGTCGTTGCGTAATTCGTAGATGACCTCGCGTTGCTGACTAAGAACGTCGTCGTACTGGAGAAGCCGTTTGCGAATGGCGTAATTCTGCTGCTCGACCTTCTTCTGCGCGGACTCGATGGAACGGTTGAGGAGTGGATGCTGGAGATCCTCCCCCTCCCCCATGGCCCTTTCCATTATCTTGGCCATGGGGCCGGAATTGGCGAAAAGCCTCATGAGGTCGTCTTCGAGCGAAACGTAGAACTTCGACATCCCCGGGTCTCCCTGGCGGGCGCAACGGCCGCGGAGCTGCCGGTCGATTCGACGCGACTCGTGCCGCTCGGTCCCCAGCACCAGGAGGCCGCCCAGGTCCTGGATGCCCTCGCCGAGTTTGATGTCGGTTCCGCGACCCGCCATATTCGTGGCGATGGTCACCGCCCCGCGCATGCCGGCCCGCGAAACGATTTCAGCCTCCTGCTGGTGAAACTTCGCGTTGAGAACGTTGTGCGGAATGTTGGACCGGCGGAACATTCGGCTTAGGAGTTCGGATGACTCGACCGAAGCCGTCCCCACGAGGACCGGCTGGCCTTTGCCGTGGGCCTCCTTGATGTCGGCCAGAACGGAGTTGTATTTCTCGCGCCGGGTTTTGTAAATAACATCGTTCAGATCGATCCGCTGGCAGGGTTTGTTCGGCGGAACGACCACGACCTTCATCTTGTAGATGTCGAAAAACTCGGTCGCCTCGGTCTCGGCGGTCCCGGTCATTCCCGAGAGCTTCGCGTACATGCGGAAGTAGTTCTGAATGGTGACCGTGGCGAAGGTGCGCGTTTCCTTTTCGATGGTGACGTTCTCCTTGGCCTCTACGGCCTGGTGAAGGCCGTCCCCCCAGCGCCGGCCAGGCATGAGGCGCCCGGTGTTTTCGTCCACGATCACGACCTTGCCGTCCTGAACGACGTATTCCACGTCGCGCTCGTAGAGGGAGTAGGCGCGAAGAAGCTGGCTGATCACGTGGATATCCTCACTGATCTTCTCGAACGTCTCCTGGGCGTCGGCCTTCGCTTTCTCCTTCTCTTCGGGGGTGGAATCCCGGGCATCAATCTCCATGTACATACCGGGAAGGTCCGGCATGACGAATGCGTCGGGATTGTCGGGCCTCAGGCGTTCGCGGCCTTTTTCGGTCAGGTCGGCCTGGTGCTGCTTTTCATCGAGAATATAATAGAGCTCCTCCTTCAGGCCGTACATAATCTTCTTATTGAAGTCGCTGCCCATCTCCAGGTCGATTTTGTCGAGAAGGCGCCGGTACTCCGGGATCTCCATCAGACGGAGGAGCTGCTTGTTTTTCGGCATCCCCTGTTTGACCTGAAGCATCTTGAGGGCGGCCATCCGCTCATCACCGTCGCCCTTCTCCAGTTCCTGCTTCGCCTCGCTGATAAAGCGGTTGCAGAGGATGGATTGATCATTGACCAGCCCCGCGACCGCGTTGCGGTGTTCCACGAAAGGCCGTTGACGATCCACCGGTGCGGGACCGGAAATGATCAAGGGCGTCCTCGCTTCGTCGACGAGGATTGAATCGACCTCGTCGATGATGACGAAGAAATGGTCGCGCTGGACCTGGTCCTCCTTCCGGGTGGCCATGCCGTTGTCGCGCAGGTAATCGAACCCGAACTCCGAAGCGGTGCCGTAGGTAATGTCGCGCGCGTACATTTCCTTGCGCTCGGAGGGAGGCATGGCGTTCTGTATGCAGCCGACAGTGAGGCCGAGAAACTCATAGACATAGCCCATCCACTCGGAATCCCGCTTGGCCAGGTAGTCGTTGACGGTGACGAGCTGGCAATTCTTGCCGGAAATCGCGTTCAGGTAGAGCGGGAGCGTTGCGACGAGCGTTTTCCCCTCCCCCGTCGCCATCTCGGCGATCTTGCAATGGTGCAGTGCGTAGCCGCCGATGAGCTGAACGTCGAAATGCACCATGTCCCATACCATTTCCTTTCCGGTGACGGTGATCGGTCGTCCCTTCAGCCTTCTCGCGGCGTTCTTGACTGCGGCGAACGCCTCCGGCAACAGGTCATCGAGGGATTCTCCGGCGGAGTGGCGATCGCGTAACTCCTGCGTTTTGTTGCGGAGTTCGTCGTCGGACAGGCTCTGATACGATTCCTCGAAGCGGTTGGTCTTTTCGACGATCGGCTTCGCTTCCTTAAGGAACTTCCTATGCTGCCGTCCTGAGATTCTCTTGATAATACTGGAAATCATTTTTCGTGAATACTGAAGTTCAAATAACGCAAATCGAGGCTCCAATGGCAACCGACAAATCGGAACGCCGTTTGTTGCAGTAACGGCGAATCCCTCAGCCCGTGACAAACGGACCGAAGCGGCGGAAAGCCGGTGCCGAGCGCCGCGATAATCGTATGCGAAAGGAACTCTACTAAAATCCGGTTTTCCGTCTTATTCAAGAACGGGAGGGATTTCCTCCGGCGCGGTATTGATCGATCCATTGCCGGCTCCATGCGGCAAAATCGCCGCTCTCGATATGGTTCCGCGCGCGGCTGACGAGATCGAGAAAAAAATCGATGTTGTGCAGGCTGAGAAGCGTGCATCCGAGAATCTCCCCGGCGAGAACGAGATGACGCAGGTAGGCGCGGCTGAAATTCCGGCAGGTGTAGTTGTCCGCTCCCTCCACCAGCGGTCGGGAATCGCGGCTAAAGGTCTCGTTCCGGAGGTTGATGACGCCGTCGGGGGTGAAGGCCGAGCCGTGGCGGGCGAGGCGCGTGGGCATGACGCAATCAAACATATCGACCCCGGCGGCGATCATCCGGAGGATTTGCGGCGGAGTCCCCAACCCCATGGTGTAACGGGGCTTATCCGCAGGCATCCCCGGAACGGACGCCTCGACCTGCGCCAGCATCTCATCCTCGGGCTCCCCGACGCTCACTCCTCCCACCGCGAACCCCGAAAACGGCATCTCCGCCAGCCTCTCCGCGCATTCCCGGCGTAACGGCCCGTAACTCGATCCCTGGACGATGGCGAAGAGATGACGCCCGCTTTCCGCAAAGCCGGTTTTCCCGGCCTGATCCAGACACTCGCCCGCCCAGCGAACCGTCCGCTCGACGGCGGCCCAGGCATCCTCCTCCGAACAGGGATACGGCGGACACTCGTCGATCACCATGGCGATGTCCGAACCAAGGTCATCCTGGATGCGCATCGCCTCGACCGGACCAAGAAAAAACCGCTCACCGGAAAGGTGCGACTGAAACTCGATTCCCTCCTCGGCAATCCGGCGCATTTTCGCAAGGCTGAACACCTGGAATCCCCCGCTGTCGGTCAGGATCGGACGCTTCCAACCCATAAAACGGTGCAGGCCGCCCATTTCACGGATAAGATCGGCTCCGGGGCGGAGTTGCAGGTGGTAGGTATTGCCTAGAAGGATACGGGCTCCAACCTCTTCCAATTGCGCCGGAGTCATCGCCTTAACCGTGCCCTGTGTGCCCACCGGCATGAACACGGGCGTTTCCAGGTCGCCGTGCGGTGTGGAAAAACACCCCCTTCGCGCGCCGGTCTCCGTATCGCGGTTCAGAATTTGAAATTGTCCAGACATCGCCGTACTATTAAGTTTGCCAAAAACGGATAATCCATTTCGAATTCGGCGCATTATCAATCATTTATGAACTCGATTTTGCGTAAATGCGCAATCGGCTAGGCCCGTTTTCGGTCTCATTACGGGATTTCTCCATGCTTCTTGTAATCGATAATTTCGATTCGTTCACTTATAATCTGGTCCAATATTTCGGCGAAATCGGCGTCGACCAAAAGGTTTACCGGAACAACGAGATTACGCCCGAAGAAGCCCTGGCGCTGGATCCGGATCACGTGTTGATTTCTCCGGGTCCCTGCTCGCCGAATGAAGCCGGCGTCAGTCTGGATATGATCGGAACGTTCGCGGGGAAAAAGCCGCTATTCGGGGTCTGCCTCGGGCACCAGTGCATCGGCCAGTATTTCGGGGGCAAAGTCGTGCGCGCCCCCCGGCTTATGCACGGCAAGACCTCTCCCATCGAACATGGCGGAAAAGAAATATTCGAGGACATCCCGTCCCCTTTTGAAGCCACCCGGTATCATTCGTTGATCGTTGACCGGGAAGGATTTCCCGACTGTCTCGAAATGACCGCACAGACGAAGGAAGGCGAGATAATGGGACTCCGCCACAAGTCGATGCCGATCTGGGGAGTCCAGTTTCACCCGGAGTCTCTCGCCACCGAACATGGCATCCAACTGCTTGAGAATTTCCTCAAACTCTGACAGACAATGCGCTGCACCCGCTGCTCATCCACCGACAACAAAGTGATCGACTCCCGGATCAGCAGGGACGGCAGCGTGATTCGCCGCCGCCGCGAATGTCTCGGGTGCGGTTACCGCTTCACGACCGCGGAGGAAATCGTTCACGAAGACCTCGTCGTCATCAAGCGCGACGGCGGTTCCGAAGACTTCGACCGCAACAAACTTCTCGGCGGGCTGCGCAAGGCTTGTGAAAAACGTCCGGTTGACCTCGAACAGCTCAATATGATTGTGTCCGACGTAATGGCGAAGCTGGAGTCCGAATACGGGAAGGAAATCCCCAGCCGGGCGATCGGAGAGATCGTCATGGAGAAATTGAAACCGGTCGACAAAATCGCCTACGTTCGTTTCGCAAGCGTTTACAAGGATTTTCACGACGTCTCCGACTTCGCGGAGGAACTGCGGAAGATGTGAAAAAGCAAAGCCCGATGACATCCAGGCATAATCTCAAGAAACTTTATTTCATCAACAGCGTCTTCCCGGAGATCACCGGGAACGATCTGTTCTACGCGGACCAGATTCGCCGCGCGGTGGAGGCGGTGCTTGAAGAAACACCGCTCGACGCCTCGGAAAACGAATACGGGCGCTTCTGCCGCGCGGTGATGGCATTGAAACGGAAACGGCGAAACACCGGCGGGGCGTTTCAGTACTGGGACGCCAATGCTCATCGCGAAGGGTTCTCGCCTCTCTGGGCTCGAAGGGAGTTGATCTCGCTCCTGAAGGGTATGGCGGCGGAGCCGCACGCCACCCTGCTCGTCGCCAATCTTGCGGAAGCGGTCCGTCCCCGCAGCGGACGCTGGACCCGGAAGGCGCGTGCCGAGTACAGCGAATCCGTCGCGTTCATCCGCGAGCTGGCGCGCCGCTGGTCCACTCCGTCATCGCGACGTACGCTCATCGTCTGCTGATTTTCGGGAGGTGCCTTACCCGGCCCGCAAGTCGCCCATCTTCGCCCGCAGTGCCTTCAGAATGGCGTCGCGGTCTCCCAGGTTGTCCTTGATGCAGTTGACCAGCGCGCTTCCGACAACGACTCCGTCCGCGAGCTCGCCGACCCGGCGAACCTGTTCGCCGGTCGAGATCCCGAAACCGACGACCAGCGGCATTGAAGTCTCCTTCCGGATAGCGGCGACGGCATCCTTCAGGTTTCCGGCCAATTCGGCCTGCACACCGGTGACCCCTTCTCTCGAGACATAATACAGGAACCCGCTTGCGGAGTCCGCGATCGTGCGTACTCGTTCGGGAGGAGTCGTCGGCGCAATGATGAAAATGTTCCTGATATCTCGTTCGCGGGAAATCGCCAGGAGGCTCCCGGCCTCTTCCGGAGGCAGGTCGAGCGTGAGCATTCCATCCACCCCCGCCCGGACCGCGCGATCCACGTACTCCCTTTCCCCCCGGGCGAAAACCAGATTGTAATAAGTGTAGAGGATCACGGGGACCTCGCTGAACCCGCGGATCCCTTCAACCAGCTCGAATACCCGGTCGCTCGTCATCCCTCCTTCGAGCGCGCGCTGGGCGGCAAGCTGGTTGGTCGGTCCGTCGGCCAAAGGATCGGAAAACGGTGCCCCGAGTTCAAGAATGTCCACCCCGTTCTCGATGAGCGTCCGGCAAATCTCCAGAGACGTCTCGAAATCGGGATCTCCCGCGCAAACATAGGCGACGAAACACGCCCGTCCTTCGTCTTTTGCTCGGGAAAAGGTTTCGGCAATTCGATCCATATACCCGCCAGTAAAACGCGTCCGATGAATGAAGCAACGCCGTTCTCGAAGTCAGTTGATCCGGATATTCGGCGCATCGGGGACGAAAAAGCCGCGTTCACCGATTCGGGAAAATATTCGCCTCGCACGCCCGGCTTGACGCGGCGAATTCCTGAAGTTGACTCCGGATCCAAACTCGCTCTATATAATGAGCTTGATGCATCCAGAGAACAGCGCGCCGACTCCCGTCCGGTACAATCGAATCATCCTTAAGCTGAGCGGTGAGGTTCTCCGCAGCCCTCGGAACGGCGATGCGATCGACCCCGAGACACTGAGAAAAACTTCGTCGCAGATCAAAGAGATCTGCGAGTTGGGGGTCCAGGTCGGGCTGGTGATCGGGGGCGGCAACATTTTCCGCGGTCTATCCGGGGAGGGTCGCGGCGTCGATCGCACGACCGGCGACTACATGGGAATGCTCGCCACCGTTATCAATGGCCTTGCCCTCATGGACTGCCTGGAGAAGATGGGCGTGGTCACGCGGGTAATGAGTTCGATCCCGATGAATCAGGTTGCCGAGCCCTTTATTCTTCGCCGCGCCACCCGCCACCTTGAAAAGGGGCGCGTGGTCATCTTTGTCGCCGGCACGGGAAACCCGTATTTCTCAACGGACACTACCGCGGCGCTTCGCGCTAGCGAAATCAACGCCCAGGTTCTCCTAAAGGCCACCAAAGTCGACGGCGTGTACGACAAGGATCCAAGCAAACATAAGGACGCCGTCCGTTACGAGGAACTTTCATTTATTTCCGCCCTCAAGCAGCGGCTCAATGTCATGGATTCCACGGCGTTTTCGCTGTGCCTTGACAATAACGTTCCGATTATTGTTTTCAATCTTAACGAAGAGCACGCTGTCCGGAGGGTTGTCGAAGGCGAAAAAGTCGGTACATTGGTCCATAACATTTAGCGCAATCCCGAATACGAATCATCATGAGCGACCATTCTGCAATCAAGTCGATGTCCTCCAAAATGAAGAAGGCGGTTGAACACACGCTGAGCGAATTCAACTCGCTGCATACCGGCAAGGCTTCCCCTGGCATGGTGGAGAGCATCATGGTGGATGCCTACGGAAGCAACATGCGCCTGAAGGAGGTCGCGGCAATCACGACGCCCGACGCCCGGACGATCCAGATTCAGCCTTGGGACAAGTCCGTCATGAAGGATATCGAGAAGGCCATTCAGACCTCCAAACTCGGGATTAATCCTGCGGTGGACAGCGGGGTAATCCGCCTGCCGATCCCGGAACTCAGCCGGGAACGCCGCCAGGAACTGGCTAAAGTGGCGCAGAACATGGCCGAGGAAGGCAGGGTTTCAATTCGGCACGCGCGCAGGGACGCCCTGGATGCCCTGAAGGCCGAGCAAAAGGACGGCGCGATTTCCGAAGATGACTTGAAGCGATTCGAAAAAGAGGTCCAGCAGTCCACCGACAAGTATATCAAGGAGATCGACGAGCACTACCGAAATAAAGAAAAGGAATTAATGTCGATATAGCCGCCGCTCGCGTTTCCGCTTCAGGATTCCGTCTTGCTTGGGCGGGCCGGACGAATAGCTGCGGCGCCGCAAAGAACCCGGGCGGGGATCCCTTGGATGCCCGGCCGAAAGACGACGGACATTCCGGATGCAAAATAAGTTCCCGCTAACTCCCAGACGCATCGTAGTCAAACTCGGCACGGGGATTCTCACCTCGGAATCCGGAAAGATCGATACCGCTCGCATCGCCGACATCTGCCGGCAGGTGAACGAGATCCGGAATTCGGGAATCCAGGTGATCATCGTTAGCTCGGCCGCGATCGGTCTCGGCATGGCGCGCCTCGGGCTCAAACGCCGCCCGCGCAAGCTGGAGCGCCTCCAGGCCTGCGCGGCCATCGGTCAGACCATTCTCATCCAGCTCTGGCAATCCGGTTTCGAGCCGTTCGGCACCAATGTCGCTCAACTGCTGGTCACCCGTGACGACCTGCGATCCCGTTCCCGGCACATAGCGGCGATGAACACCTTCAACCATATCCTCAGCGAAGGCGTGGTACCCATCGTTAATGAGAACGACTCGGTCAGCGCCGAAGAGATCAAGTTCGGCGACAACGACGTCCTGTCAGCCATGGTCGCCAGCCTCACCGGCGCCGGGTTTCTTTTTATTCTCTCCACCGCGCCGGGATTGATCGATCGGGACGGCGAGAAAACGGTGGTGCCCGTCGTCGAGAAAATCACCCCGGAAATCGAACGCATGGCCGGAGGAACGACCAGCGCGACGGCGGTGGGCGGAATGATCACAAAGATCGAGGCGGCCCGAATAGCCAACCGCTCGGGATGCGGAGTATTCATCGGATCCGGAGCCGAACCCGACATCCTGTTGCGCCTGATGCGCGGAGAAAGTACCGGCACATTCTTCGTGCCCAGCGGTCTGCCCATGGAAGCCAAGAAACGCTGGCTCGCCTTCTTCGAAAGGCCGTGCGGCACAGTGATTGTGGATAATGGCGCGGGGAAAGCGCTGCGCGAGCAAGGAAGCAGCCTTTTGGCGATCGGTGTGCGCGGCGTGGACGGATCGTTTGATGCGGGCGACATCGTCAATATCGCTTCCTCCGACCGTGAAATCTTCGCCCGCGGAGTCAGCCGCTATCCCAGCACCGAAATCCGCGGGATTCTGGGCAAAGACGCCAATGGAATCCGCGAGCTGTACCCGAAAAGGACGCGCCTTGAAGTCATTCATCGCAACGCCCTGGTCCTGTTGGGATGAGACCCCCTTTCAAACAACGCACATGGGAACTCCTGGAGATCGGCAACGAGAAGGACCGGGCGAGCCGGTTCTTCGATTACTTTATCTTCACCCTGATCCTGTTGAACGTCGGGGCGTTTATCATCGGCACCGTTCCGGCCGTCAATGAAACGGCCGGCGGTTTCCTGCACGGATTCGAGATCTTCTCCATTGTCATTTTCACGGTCGAGTACTTCGGACGGGTGTGGTCGTGTGTCACCACGGAAAAGTTCCGCAACCCGGTAACGGGGCGTATCCGATTTTCGATGACTCCGCTTGCCGTCATCGACCTTTTGGCGATTCTCCCTTTCTACCTCGCGTTCCTCGGGATCGACCTGCGCTTCCTCCGCATTCTCCGGATCGTGCGCATCCTGCGCATCGCCAAGCTCAGCCGTTACCTCGAAGGGCTGATGCTGTTTGCGGATGTCCTCCGGAACAGAAAGGAGGAGCTGATCATGACGACCACCGTGCTCATGGTGCTCCTGATCGTCTCGTCTTCGATGATGTACTACGCGGAAGTGGACGCCCAGCCGGAAGCTTTCACCAGCATTCCGGCCACCATGTGGTGGGCGGTGGCAACCCTGACGACCGTCGGTTACGGCGACATTTATCCGATTACCGCGCTCGGCAAGATTTTCGGGTCGATGGTCGCCGTTATCGGTATCGGGCTATTCGCCCTTCCGACCGCGATTCTCGGCTCGGGTTTTATCGAGGAGATCAATAAACGCAAAGAGAAGCAGAACTGCCCCTATTGCGGAAAAGCGCTCGGCGAGGATGGATCCGGAGATCGGTCAATCCCCGATCGGCCGGTGCTGCGGAATCAGTCCCCGGAGCTCTTCGGCGGTCCATAGGTCGCGGCGGCGCCGGGTACCCCGGAATCCGGTTCCTGCTATGAATCCGGCTTCGACCTTCCCTCCACCCCTGTGGTACAATCAGCCCGATGTCCTTGCGACGCGGATTGATTGCATTCATCCTTCTCGGTGGGATCACCATGTTGACGGCCTGCCAAAACCGGTTTGTTTATTTCCCGGAAAAGCTCTCGGAACGCGCGGCACGGGCGGCGGCGCGGGAAGCCGGGCTCCAACCCTGGCTGGACGGGGAAAACCGGTACCAGGGGTGGAAAACCGCGTCGGCGGACCTGCCCGCGAATCGCATCGTGCTGTTTCACGGCAACGCCGGTCATGCTCTTTACCGAACTTATTTCGCCGAAGGTTTTACCTCGCTCCAGGACGGGCGGATCTGGGAGGTTTATCTCTTCGAGTACCCGGGATACGGGGCCAGGACCGGGAAGCTCGGGGAGGGGTCGTTTAAGGGCGCAGCCGATGCCGCATTCCGCCGGTTGCGAACTGAAGACGACCGGCCGATCTTCCTTGCGGGCGAATCGCTCGGCTCGGGAATCGCCACGCACCTCGCCGCACGCTACCCCGACGACGTTGCGGGCCTGTTCCTGATCACGCCGTTTACCAATCTCGCCGACGTCGGCGCGCACCATGTGGGGCGCCTTCCGGTCGCCCTGGTCCTGCGCGACCGTTACGACAACACCCATGCCCTGAAAAGCTACCAGGGCCGCGCGGCTTTTCTTTTGGCCGGCCGGGACGAAGTCGTGCCCACGCTTCTGGGACGCGAACTGTACGAAGAGTACGCGGGCCCGAAAGAATTGTGGATCCAGGAACATGCCGGTCACAACTCCCTGAACTACCACCCCGAGGCGGAGTGGTGGAGGGAGGTTTCGAAGTTTCTTCTGGAGCGGTAAACTCTTACCAAAGCAGCCTGATCGCAGCCACGGTCGTGAAAAACATGGCGATGGATTCGAACGCGCGTTGGGAGATTCGTCCGATGACAATACGCCCGATGGCGGCGCCGATGAGCACACCGGGAATCAACTGCAGATTCAGGCTGAGTGATTCGGCATTGATGATCCCCAGATCCACACCGAACGGCACCTTGAACAGATTAATAAAAAGAAAAAAGACCGCGCCCGTCCCGAGAAATTCGTGCTTCGGCAGCCGCATGGACAACAGGTACACGATCATGATGGGTCCGGCGGCGTTGGAGACCATCGTCGTAAAGCCCGCCAGCGCTCCCATGAATACGGGATACCCGATCGGAAGGCGCTCGCTCCGGCCGGGATCAACAAGTTCCCTGCCCCGCGCCTCCCGGTACCGCTTCCAGAGTTGAGCGCAGCACAGACCAAGCAGAATCAGTCCGATAATGCGGCCGATCGTAGCGTCTCCCGCCCGGTCCATGGTAAGATACCCGGCGACGACGCCAATTGCCGCCGACGGGAACAGTCGAAGAAGGTGAATCCACTGCGCGTGTTTGCGGTACAGAAAAAGCGCGACGATATCGCCGCAGATCAGCAGGGGAAGCACCACGCCGACCGACTGCTTGCTCGGAAGTACAACCGCGAACAGCGCGACGAAAAGGATTCCCACCCCGGCGATCCCCGTCTTGGAGAGCCCGATAATCATTGCTCCGAGAAACATCGCGCCCCACTGCCATAATTCCACCTCGTACATTAAGGGGTTCATTGTCGGTCACGGCGCGACAACGTCAAGCCGGGGGGTGTGCGACATATTAAGACTTGAGCTGCGGCGCAACACGGTTTACCTTTTCTTCTGCGCGAATAAACCGAATGCCGCATTCCGATCCAACCGGGATTTTTATGACGATCGCTTTTTCCATTGAACCGCCAACCCACCGCTTCCGAAACATTCTATGCGCCATCACTTCGGCTTGTATGATGCTTGCGGGCATGGTACTGGCTCCGGCCGCCGGGGAGGCACGGGGCTCCACGGGCGGGCTGAATGAGACTTTGGAACTGCGCGGCTTCACCGAGGCCGGTGGCGAGTACGCGTTCAGCATTTACAACAGGGAGACCGGGCGAGGCCATTGGCTGTGGCTTAACGAACCCTCCGAAGGCTACGAGGTCACAAACTTCGACCCGGAAAGGAACACCGCTCGGATCCGCTACAACAACCAGACCGCGACGATATCTCTCGAAAGATCCCGCATCGTCGAATACGTACCTGATATTTCGCCTCGGCCCGATTACGAGCCGTCACCCCCTCCTCCGGGAGAAACGCGAACCGCGGACGGTTCGGGTGCGGGCGGCGCGGATCCCGCCTCAACCCGCGGCACAAGGGGGGACTCATCGAGCGGCCAACCACAGGCGCCTCCCGAAAGCGCCGATGGAAACGGCTCATCGAGTGGTGAAATTCCGATTGGCGGCGGCGCGGCTCCGGCACCGCCGGATTCACCTCCCAATGACGAAATTTCCGAAGGTGACGACGATTCCGACAACGGCCCTTCAGACAGCGGCGATCCCGGCTCGCCGCCACCCCTCCCGCCCACTCCGCCGCCGAACTACACGCCGGAACGGTAGAACCCTTGCCCCGGCCTACGGGCTCCGATTCCTCCGCACCCGCAGCCGTTCCATCGGGATCTTCACCGCAAAATACGTGCAGACGATAATGAACCGTACCGCCCAGGAATCGGTGATAAAAAGCATGAAGATCGCCGAAACAATCAGCACCCCCAATAGAAACCGTGAAACGTGTTTTATTGGTCGCGGGAGGTTGAACGCGTGCGCGACGAGGGTTGGCGCCAAAAGAAGAACGAAAATGAAAGCCGCCTCCGTAATCCCGAACCGCCCCAGCCACCCGGTGAGGACCTGAAAGACCGCTCCGGCTGCCATCCCGGCGAAGGTCATCACGCACCCCTTGCAAAGGTAAAGACCGCGGAACTCCCACACATGGTCGCGAAAAGCCTCAACGGGAGGATGATGGGAGAAAATGTGCGGATCCTTTTCCGCGATGAACTCCCAAACGGTCTGGTCCGATTTCGAAGCCGGCCGCCGCCGGTATTCGCGAACGAGTTCTAGGAATCGATTTCCCACAGTGTCACGTCCTTCCGCATTCCTCCTTCTAACTGTCCGCCACCCGTCCGTCCAACATCGAAACGCGCAAGTCGCAACGCTCCGCAATCTCCCGGTTGTGCGTGACGATGACCATTCCCCGGCCGCGTTCCCTCGCAATCTTCGTCAGGAGTTCAATCACCGTCCGCGCATTCGTTGCGTCGAGGTTCCCGGTGGGCTCGTCGGCCAGGATCACGGACGGCCCGTTGGCAAGAGCCCGGGCGACAGCCACCCGCTGCTGTTCGCCCCCGGAAAGGTGCGTTGCCAGGCGATTCGCCTTTTCGCCCAATCCCACATCCCCGAGCAATGAGGCCGCACGTTCCCTCATTTCCTCCACGCTCCACTCTCCCTTGCGGTACATCGGCAGCATCACGTTCTCGGCTGCGGTGAATTCGGGAAGGAGAAAGTGAAACTGGAAGACAAACCCGATTTCATCGTTGCGGGCGCGCGTCCGGACATCGTCTCCCGCGCAGGAGAGTTCGCGCCCGCGCACGCTTATCTCGCCCGAGTCCGGACGATCCAGCAATCCGAGTGAATAGAGCAGCGTGCTTTTTCCGCAACCGGACGGTCCCTCCACCGCGTACGCCAGACACGGCGCGACCTCCATCGAAATCCCGCGAAGCACGTGTACCCGGTTCTCCCCCTTCCCCAGGTAGCGGTTCAGGTTCCGGCACGAAAGCACAGGGTCCGTCTTGACCGCGGAAGTTTCGTTTGTCTTTTCCTGATGGATTCGATCGTTCACGGCGCTCGGGTTTCAGGCTGCGGAGTTGCGGATGACATCGCCGGGCTCAAGACGCGCGGCGCGGAGGGCGGGCAAGAGCGTGGCCGCCGTGACCACGAGCGCGGCGATCAGCGCGGCCAGAACGTAATGGCTCAACGACCAGTTGACGACGAAATAGTCGGTGGCGAATATTCCCCGTATTCGAATCGGTATCCGCGACACACCGTAGGTTGCCAACGCTCCCATTCCCCAACCCAGCAACACGCCGCCGGCCAGGACCACGCTTCCCTGCCAGAGAAAAATGCGGAGCACATTGTGCCGCGTATAACCCATTGACCGCAGGATCGCGATTTCCCGGGTTCTCTCCATCACTATCATCGCCAGTGTATTGAACATCCCCAATCCGGAAATGAATATGATCGCCGAAACCGTCAGGCCCGAGGAAACGCGCAGGGCGCGAAACACTTCAAGCCAGGCCCGTTCCCGTTCCTGCCAACTGTAGGCGAAGTGTCCAATGATCGCCTCCATGCGTTCGGCATCGCGGTCCGCACGTCCGGGGTCGCGCAGGTCAACCTGCAGAAACGACGCGCCATGCGGGCGTTTGAGAAGGGACCGGGCTTCGCCGAGTTGGAGATAAATCCGCATCGAGTCGATATCGCGAACCCCCGTTTCGTAAATGGCGGCAACGCGGTAGCGGCGGCGTTGGTCTGGCGTTTCCAGCTCGAAGGGATCGCCTGTCTGAAGCTGCATCCGGCGCGCGAGAGCCGATCCGATCAAAACACCCTGCGAACTCTGGCGCATCTGCTGCAAATCGCCCCGGATAATCTGCCTGTCCAGATCGCTCACCGCGAGGTGATCCTCGATCCGGATCCCGTAAACGTACACCGATTCCCGGCGAACGGGAGTTCTCAGCGCCGCAGACCCGGAGACCACTTCGGAAACCCCGGTCACGTTCGCAAACTCACGGATCGCATTGCCGACCGTTCCCGGTTCGGCCACGCCCTCGACGTAGTGACGGGCATCCCGGTGCGCGATGAGAAATCCCGACGGCGTTTCTTCACCTTCGACGGCCATCGTTCGCAGCGTGTCCTGAAACCGGTCGTGCACCTGGATCGCACCGGTCGTCCCGAGAATCGTGCGAATGTAAAACCTCTCAAACCCGCTTGTCTGCGCCTGGGTCAAAATAAAGAATCCGACCCCGCACGCAATACCCGCCAGGCTCATCAGCATCGCCCGCTTTTTCGCAAACAGAAAACGAAGCGCAATTTTTAGCTCAAGGGCCATCAAACGAATTTGGATTTAAAACCCGGACGCGATCGCCGTCGCGCAACCGGTCCAGGTTCTCGACAGCGACCTCTTCGCCTTTCTCCACTCCGGAGAGAATTTCGACACGGTTCAGACTTACGAACCCGGGCTCGACGTCCCGAAGTTCCGCGTATCCGTCGCGGACTACAAAAACCTGCCTACCCAAAAGCGCCCGTCGCGGGATGACCAGGGTGTCGGGCCGCTCGTCCAGGATAATGCTGACCTCTCCGGTGATTCCGGGCACCATCATCTCCGCCGGCATCTCAACATCGAGATGCACCGTGTAGCGCTGTGTCTCAGGATCGGCGGCGGGTATGATCCTGGAAACCGAGGCATCGAATGTCCTCGCTCCATAGCCCAGGAACCGCACCGTGGCCGAATGCCCGACGTTTACACCTGCGAAATTCTCTTCGCTGACCGTCGCCTCGATCTCCCTTTCCGCCGACAGGAGTCGCAGCAAGGGCGCGCGGGCGCCCACGAGGTCTCCGCGACTCGCAAAGACTTCGACGACGTCCCCGTTCATCGGGGCAAGGACACTCATCTTTTCCAATTCGCGTTCGAGCCTTGCGCGGTCGCCCCGCAGGACGGTCAAACGGCGCCGCTCCTGTACTCGTTCAATTTCCAACTCGTCGGAGAGGCGGGCGACGCGACGTTCGAGAGCGGCAAGCGAACGACGGGAGGACTGTCCCTGCTCGAACAACTCGCGTTGATGCGCCAATTCCTCTTCCGCTTCCATCAGATCGTAGCGAAGCGGGGATCCGATCTCGCCCAACCTCTCTTCGGTTTCGAGTTCGACGCGGACCCGATCGAGTTCCGCCTCGATCTCGGTCGTATCCAGACGCATCAGCACGTCACCGGCTTCCACTCTGGCGCCACGTTCAATCCGGCTCTCCACGATCCGCCCTTCAAATTCCGAACGCACGTCCATTGCGTGCCGGGCTTTGACCGAAACCACACCGGGAACCGCGTCAACGGCAGTCCCCCGCTCCACAGGCGCCAGCATAACCGGCTCGCGCAACAACTGGCCGCCCGCGAAAATCCCGGCCCCCAGGACCGCGACGACCGCGAACAAGACCACCCATAACCCCCATCGGAATCGTTCTTTCATCCGGTTGTTTTCAATACTCAATGTTCGGTGTCCGCGCCGCAAAAGAGTCCATGATCGGATCAAAACCCGCTTCGGAAAGGTATTCCGCAAACATCATCAGATATTCGGCGCGCCGTTCAATGACGGCAAGCTCCGTTCTCATGTATTCGATCCGCGCGCGCGCCAGATCCTTCTCCGACAGACGACCCTCGTCAAATTCTCCCGATTTCCGCTCCAGGCTTTCTCCTGCGAGTTCCAATCGACTTTCCGCCAGTTTCAATTCCCTTTCCGCAAAGAGCAACGAACTCTCGATCCGCTCGATTCCGGCAGCCCGTTCGCGTTCTTCCCGATCCAGACGTCGTTCCTCCAAGCGTTGCCGGGCCGTGGCGGCCGCGCGCCGCCCCCTCGCTTCGAAGCCGTCAAATATGTTCCACCTGACCTCCACGCCGGCGAACAGGACAGTCCGATCGATATCGCTTCGATCGAAGACCGCAACCTGGTCCTGGGTGACCCCTGCAACGAGATTCAGATTCGGCCTGACTCGCGAACGTTCGGCATCGCGGCGGTTCTCCGCTTCAAGGGCCCGCTGGCGGGCGGTCTCCAATCCGGGACGGTATCCGTCCTCCCGCCGCGCGAGAACGCCGAACCGATACTCACTTCCGGAGTACCCGGTATCAAGGGGAGGAACGACGTCGGGAAAGCTTTCGGGAAAACCGGTTTCATCGCCGACGAGACGTGCAAACGCAGCATGCGAGAATTCGGATTCGCGGCGCAGCCGATCCAGCCGCAGGGATGCTTCCTCCGCCGCAAGACGCGTTTCCCTCACCGCGTCGAGCGCGATCTCGTCCCGTTCCAACAGCGACTCCGACACCCGGAGTTCCTCCTGCAACAAGTCGCGCTCCGCAGTCGCAACCTCGATCCCGCGACTCTGCAGAACCAGGTCTAGGTAGCGGGACCGAATTTCGAGCGCGAGCAGACGATAAGCCTCCGCGCGATTGTGCGTGGCGATTTCCTCCCGGATCCGACCGGCCCGGCTTTCCGCCCGGAGCGCTCCCCAATGGTATAGAGGTTGGCGAAGGAGCAGCCCCGCCTGTGGCTGACCGCTGGTGCGATGTCCGTTGAGGTCGCTTCGTTCCTCAACCCGTCCGACGTAGCGGAGATTTCCGGTGATCGACGGGTAAATTCGCGAACCTGCAGCCTCCGCTTCACCCCGAACCTCCATTTCCCGTAATGCCTCTTCGATCATGCGGGGCGAAGCCTCCGCGGACCGGCCCAACAGGTCCTTCAGCTCGGGAAACACCGCCTCTGGAAGCAAATCGATCATCGGACGGTCCCGTTCGCCAAATCCGTCCGCGCGCCCGAGCACGGCAAAAACAATGAGCACCCCGAAAAGAAAACGAATCACCCAAAAGGTTCTGAAGCAAAGCGCGCAACGGTTCAAGGCCGAAGTCGGAACGGCAATATCCCGGTTGACCGGTATTTCTCACTGCCAGCTTCCAACCTGGGATCTCGACTTTCATAAACGTTCGTATTTCCCTGCCCTCACGGGCAGGCCTACATGATGCAATGTCATATTCTCCTTACCTCCGCCATACGGATTCCTCCCGTAGGTCCCTCTGTCAGGCTCGGGTTCCCGTGCAACCGGGAATCGTAACCTTCGAACGGCAACAGAAGATATTAACAGAAGAAAGGGCCGCCCGGCGATCCGGGCGGCCCAAACAAGTTGAAATAAGTGAACGGGCGAAGTCCCGGTGCGATCACCGCTCAGGGACTCCCGGGATTGTATCCCGGATCGTCACCGGGATCGAACCCCGGATCCTCGCCGGGGTTCCTCGGCGTATCCCGGCTGCTGCTGCTACTGCTGCTGCATCCGGTAAAAAGCGAAACGGACAGGACGACGATCCCAAGGAGGGCAATGAACCCGAAATCTGTTAACTTTTTCTTCATATTTGCCTGAAATTCACGTTATTCGACTCACAAACCGGGTTCAACCCTATTTCGCTAATTCTCGACCGATTGCCATTCCTGCAGGTTATCGAAGAAGAACTGCCGTTGCTCGGGTTCTCCGCCCCTGTGATAGAAGATCCATGTGTCGTGCTCGTCGCTGAAGATCCAGGGATACACATCCTCATTGGTCCACAGCCAGGAACCCATGATATGATCGTACACCCACGATCCACTTCCGGAACTGATGAACCACCAGTCGTGTTCCTCATGGCGGATCCATCCGGAGAACGTGTTGTAATTGAAGTGGCGGTCGTTGTAGCGGCCGAGCCAATGGGAATCCTTTTCATTCCGGTCCACCTCAAGAACGGATGAACCGAAGAACGTACCGAGTGCGTTGAGGTACTGCGCGCTGCTGAAGGCAACGCGAACCGCCTGGCGCCGGTTCCCCGATGCGAGCTCATCGACCTTCTCGGGCGTCGGAATCTCGCCGGTGAGCGCAAAGAACATCGCCGCCCTTCGATGGCGTTCGCGCAAGGAACCCGGAATACCAATTCGCACCTGTCCCAGAAACAGTTCCGCCCCTACTATAGAGAAGAACCAACGTCCGATGAACGCCGTGGTATAAAGCTCCCGCCCAAATCCCTCGAACTGCCCGTCGGTCCCCTCAATAATGGCATTCCCACGAATCAAATCGAGATCGCTCGGGCTTCGCCCGATGTTCCGGTACAGATGCTCGATAAATTCCCTATTCCTACCGAACTCGAAGCCGGCGCCGAAGCGACTGACAAATTCGGCGGAGGTCAGCAGAGTCTGGGTGAGCAGTTGAAGCCCCAAGGCGAGCTGCACCTCACCGACGATTACCCCTTCGGGAAACTCCTCCGGGTCCTCAGGCGGTTCGTCTTCATCTTCGTCAAGATCCAGAAAAAACCGGATTATTGCCACCGCTCCCTGCATTTCCGTAGTTGTGGGCGCTCGCCCAAGCACCACCCAATATGCACTGTAGGCATTGACCAGAATCTCTTCAAACTCGAAGCGGTCCATCAGATCCGCCACGAGACGGTCGCGGGAAAGATCGCCGCTTTCCATGGCCGAAACCGTCTGCCGCAATTCGAAGGGTGAGGGCTGGCGACCCAGAAGATCACTATAGACACGACGTACGAAATCCGAGTCGCGCGCCACCGGATCGACCTCGTCCACTGTCACAGTGGAGACCCGCGAAGACGCCGTTTCACCCCGTGAATCCCTGGCGCGGGCCACAATCGAATAGGTCCCGGGAATATCGGGTGTCCACTCAAACGAAAAGGGTGCGGCGATGACTACGCCCACAATGTTTCCGTTCACCAGAAACTCGACTGCTTCGATCGTCGCGCCCGGATGTTGCGGATTCGGAATCGCGGAGGCGAGCAATTCGTGCGCCACTCCGACACTCAGCTGATCGCCATCGCTTGGGCTGGCCAGATTGACAATCGGCGGAAAGGTCGGCTCCGGATCCGGAGTGCTTGTCGTGAATTTCCGGTCGTGGAGGAAGAGGTTCCGCAGCGATACGGTGTTTATAGGATGCCGGTTGGTCATGCCGGAAGCGATGGCTCCGCCGCGACGGGGACCGGTCGGAGGCTCCGGACCAATGCTGGCCACCCCATTGTTGTCCGCGGTAAAAACGATGTAGCGGCCATCCGCACTCATTACCGCATTTCTTGCGGAAAGGCTTTGTAGCTGAAGCATTGCATTCTGTATGGGCGGCGTTTCGCCGAACCGATTCACGCTAACGCGATCATTGACACCTTTAAGCCTGTCCCGGACGTAAATATCGGAAGTGGTCCCCAACTCCGTAAATCTCTGAATGCTGTCCTCGAATATAAACCGCAAATTAAAGGCTGGCGGGTCATCCTCGTCGGTCGGGATTTCATCGTCCTGAATAATCATCACGGGGCCCGCGACATTCGGAAACACCTGCCCATCCGAACGTTCAACTGTCAAAGGCTGCATACCGAACCCGAAGGTCCGGAACGAAACGAATCGACCGTCCGCACTGATGGACGGCTCAAGCGCGGGGTCGACGCCGAGCGTATTCAAGGGCGTCACACTGATCGCCTCAACAGTGAAATTACGGGTTTCATCAAATACGCCGTTGTCGTTGGCGTCCCGGTCGTGAAGATAGACCTGCGGAGTTCCGTCACCCTCGAAACCGCCTCCGCTCATACCTTCGACTTCGAAGGAAGGAAAATCCGGAGGATTCGTGGTAATAAAGACGTTGCCTTCCGGGCCCGGAACCCAATTGGTCAGATTTACCCGCGGCGCACCGTCGGCTTCCGCAGGGATGGCGGTAATCTTCAAGTCAACGTCGCGGAGTGCAACTACGAGGTTCTCAAAGGTCACGTCACGCTGATCATTCTCGCCGAGTACGACCGCGATATTCCCATGCCCGGCTTCTTGATCGGGGTCCACAAACTCAAAAGTCACTGCTTTTTCCCCGTCGCTTAGCGTGAAGCTTTCGCCGGGAACGGGATTGTTGCGGCCCTCAATCGTAGTCACAACAAAACCTGCCGGAAATTCCTCCTCTTCAAACGTGATAAATTCATGTCCCGGAATCGATCCACCGCGGTTGTTCACAACCCGCACAGCCGCGTGCTCGCCGGTCGCGTCCACGGCCGTAATATCGAGTTCCGACTCCTGTATCGCACGGATCAGGTAATCGCGTGTGTCCGCCGCGTTTTGACCAATCGGCACCCCGATGTTGCCCGGCGTGACCATGCCGTCCTGGTCGAATTCGAACGTGATCGCCATCGCACCGTCATCAAAGGTCAGGCGCGCGCCTTCTCGTGGTGTATTAATCACACCACCCTCAGAGAGAATCTCTTCCAACACATTCGGATCACCGGTAAAATCGATTGTCATCTGTGCGGTGTTAATCCCGGAACGGATGAAGTTGCTAAACGTGATCTCCAAGTCGTCGCCGGCGACACGAACACGCGGCAAGCCGATGGAACGGATCGTATCGAGAAGATTCCCCAGGGTAGCGGCCCCGCTGGCTGCAAGCGGGACGCGAACATGATTCTGAGCCACGGTTTCCTCATCGCTGAACTCAAAGGTCACACGGAAATGAAGGAGCTCATGGTCGTAAACCACGTATGTCCTGCCGGGTTCCGCGTCGGTTAAAGCCCCGCCGTCCATGCCGAAGACGACAAAGATTGCCGGCTCCCCGGGTTCTTCGTCCGGATCGTCCGGCTCTTCGGGCACGGGTTCGAAAACGATCGGGACATTTCCGACCGGACCGATCTGATTGTTGACAAGGACTATCGCCGGCATTCCCTCCTCGTCGATGCCCGCGTTGGCGGTAATTGCCAGGGGAGATCCCTGAATGGCGGTCAACAGTCGCCCCTGAGTCTCGACCGCGTCGGCGCCAATGACAATCAGGACATTAAATGGATCCCGGTCGTCGATAATCTCCCCTTCGAAATCGAAACCCGGGTCGTCGTCGTCCTCTTCAAACTCTTCAACAAAAGCGAAATTGGCGTTCTGGATACCATCACCGATCGTCACGCTGGCATCGTCATCATCTTCCGGATTGATCTGAACCCGAACCGATCCCCTTGCCGGAGCGTCGGCCAACATCCCGCCGGCCATTCCGAACACCACGAATATTGCCGGCTCCTCGGGTTCTTCGTCAGGATCGTCCGGAACGGGTTCGAACTGGATTTCCACGTTTCCAATCGGACCCATCTGATTGTTGACGAGGATGATCGCCTCCTCACCCTCCTCGTCGATGCCCGCGTTGGCCGTGATTTCCAGGGGAGATCCCTGAATGGCGGTCAACAATCGCTCCTGGGTCTCGGCCGCGTCGGCACCAATGACAATCAGGACATTCAAAGGATCCCTGTCGTCGATAATCTCCTGCTCGAAATCGAAATCCGGATCGTCTTCGTCCTCTGCGAACTCTTCGACAAAAGCGAAATTGGCGGTGTCGATGCCATCACCGATCGTCACATTGGCATTGTCATCACCTTCAGGATTGTTCGCTATGCGAACCGAACCCGTCGCCGGCGCGTCGCCCAAAGCCTCCGTAAGGTCGTCAAAATCGAACAAAGCCTGAAGGTACCGCACGAGGTTTCCGCGGGTTTCCTCCAACGTCTCGCCGATTACCACCGGAATTGCCTCGGGTCCGAGTTCCACAGCGGGGTCAAACACAATCCCATCGGGGACAAACTGAAAAAACTGTGTAACGCCCTCGTGTTCGAAAGGAAAGATGTCCTGCGGCTCCGGATTGCCCGCGAGAGGACCGGTCAGGAACGTTCCCCCGGAGGTCGGGCCGTCGATATCGGGAACATTCAGTTCGAGCAGCCCCCGGAATGTATTCAGCAAATTGTCCCGGGATTCGCGGGCGGTGTTGCCGATTTGAACCTCGTTCAGCGCCTGTGGCTCCCCATCGACAAAAATGAACACCGACTCGTCCCCGGTGTCGCGGGTGCCAATAATCAATTCGTCGCCGTCCTCGACGTTCGTTACCACCGCGCCGCCCATTCCCTGGACTTCAAGCACGCCACCCAGATTCTCGGTAACGATGGGCTGATCGTTCCCCGCTTCACCCTGATCGGTATTCTCGAGGTGGATCATTGGATTTCCTTCCGCGCTTACAGCGTCTGTCGCGGTAATTGTCAGCGCGGATCCGTTGATCGCGTTGCGGAGCTGGTTTCGGGTTGAGGTGCGGGTCTGCCCCACGACCACGCGAACGTTGCCGTCAGCCACCTGATAACCCTCTCCCGCCGTATTCGCGAACTCGAAAGTCACCTCCGGATTGACACCGTCACGGATCGTGATCGTCCGGCGTTCGTTCTGATTCGGAACCGGAGGTCCTTCTCCGACAAAATGGATCTCTCCGGTGGCATTCACATCCGGGGTGAAGCGAATCAAACCGGTACCCGGAACTGTTTCGGGAAATACAATCGAAGTTTCCGCGCGTCGCCCCGAAAGGGTCACCGATCCGGTAGCGGGATTGCTGAACAGGTTCGCCGCTTCCGAAACAAACGCCACAAACCGTCCGTCCGGAGTTATTGCGGGCGAGTAACTGTCACCGTCCGCGGGAAACGGATTTCCGGCCGCATCGAATCCGACGCTGATCTGTACCGTGCGGTTGGCGTCGCGGTCGTGGACAAAGACCTCCGAGCTCCGTTCCGGAGAACCGAGGTTCGTCGCGCGGGACTCAAACGCAATGTGGCGGGCGTCGGCGCTGATCACCGGGCTGCGGCTGTGGCCTCCCATCGCCTGGCCACCATCATCGGTCACATTCACGCGGCGGATCGCGCCAGTGTTGAGATTGTACAGGAAGATGTCGGCCACGTTGTTCGTAATGCCATCAAGAAGGTTGACGGCCTCGGATTCGAAGACGACGTAGCGGTGCCCGTTGATTGGATCCGGATCGCTGATGCTCGCGTTGAAGCTCGGCCCGTTGGCGAGCGCGCCGTTCATCCCCTTGCTGATCCGCTCGAGAGTTCCACTCAGCCGGTCGTAAACGTAGATGTCGGAATAATCGTTGTTGCCTCCCGTCACCAGGTTGGTCGCGGTGGAATGAAAGACAATGAACCGGCCGTCCGGACTGATCTTCGGATGGTGGCTGTTGCCGTTGCTGAATTCAAATGCCCCTCCCGGATTGCTGACCAGCGTGACGGTGCCTTCCTTCAGGTCCTGGAGATAAATATCGAAAAGGTTCCCGGATGGAAAGAGAGGGACGTCTTCGTCGTCGACTTCTTCATCGTCTTCGTCCTCGAATTGCACGACAGGGGTGGCGATATTCGTTGCCGTGGATGCGAACACAACAAACCGGCCGTCCGCGCTCATCGACGGAGTTTCGCTGCTGCCATCCGCGTTAAATACTTCCCCTACAACATCAAAATCAAACTCTTCGTCTTCGATGTCAGGCGAATCGAACGGCCGTGTCAGCAGGGTCGTCGTAGGGAACCGGGTCGCTTGGTCGGAGCGGAGTTCAATCACCGGAGATGTCGTCGATGAAATATTTCCGCCCCCACTGCCGGAGGTTTCGGCAAAAATTTGGAAATTGCCGGTGATGTGCCCCGGCATCCGTTGAACCCATTCGTAGGTGTGGCTTTGGCCTGGCGCCAATCCACCGCTAAAGGTCTGGATGTGGTAATTGGTCGCCGACAAGCCCGGAGTATCCGGCGTGAGGTGGACGTCGACCCAGTATCCCGGAGCTTGCGTGGGGTCTGAGCCGACGTTCGTGACGGTAAGCGACATCATAATCGGATCGCCCGGGAAATGAATCCCCTCCTCGAAGAACAAGTTGCTCACCACGACGTTCGGGGCGTAGAGATTGGCTGAAAAGAACGCCGGAGCAAGGGCGAGTGCGAAAAAGAGCTTGGTAAACTTCTTCATAGATAATCGGGTCGAAATCTTCGGCATAAGAGGCTGGGAAAGAAAATTGCGGAAATCAAGCGATTTTGATTCGAAATGGCTTTACAGCGAGTGTTCATCGTTCGTTGACAATCTCGGATCACGGTGCGCCGTGCCGGATTTTCAACCTGAGAAAACGCACCCCTGCATTGGATGCGGGAGTTTCTTCGCGGAGAAGGACGCGTTCGGTATCCTCGTCGAGGACGTCGATCACGCCGATGACGGCAGGCACCTCTTCCCAGTTTTCAAGGTCGTCGCTGGCCTCGAGATGGAATGAAACGCCGACTGCGTTCCGGGCTCGATCAAACTTTATCCCCAAATAATTGTCGCCGCCTGCCATCGTCTCCACCTGCTGCGCCAACGCGGGATTGGCGACCCCGACCGACTGGCCCGAGCTTACCGAAGCTTCGGGAGCACGGCCGGATCCGGTGGCGTAGCGATACAGTTGAGAGGAAACGTCCTCATCGGATCCGGCATCCATCGCCTTCAGGAAACCGTCAAAGGTAACCTTATCCGTGACAAAAGTCAGGACGGCCGAAAGGCTGGTCGCCTGACCGGCGCTATTGCCGACCTCCGCGAAATAGGCCCCGGCGTCGTCTTCGTCGATGTCCGCCAGGAACAACCGGTCGCCGGTCGCCCCTGCAATCGGCCCGACACCTTCCTTATGCCACTGCACCTTGATCGGCGAAGTCCCCTGGTAGCCCACTTCAAACATCACCGTGTCGCCCGGCATCGCCGAGACGCTCTCCGGATGGTTCACGATCGCCGGCGGATTCGCCTCCGAAACCACGGACAGTTGCGCGGGAATCGTCCGAACCGACCCATGGCTGTTCCAAACAACCGCGTGGTAGGCGCCCTCGTCGGCAGCGTCAACGCCGCTGACCTGCAGCATTCTCAAGGTCGCGTCGTCGATCCGTTCGCCGTCGCGGTACCAGCGATACTGCGGATTCGGGTTTCCGTCCGCGAGCACCGTGAACCGGGCGGTGCCTCCCTCGACCACTTCCCGGTCGCGGGGTTGCTCGAGGATGTGCGGGAAATGCGGTGTGAAATCGACGTTGCGGATCCAACCCGCGTCTTCTCCGTCGGCACCGACAAAATCCTTCTCGTACGACCAGGCCAACCGGTAGGCACGCGCTTCGGAAAGGTGGACGGTGATCGGCTCCCAGCCGGTTTCGCCGGAAATCGAACGCTCCACTTCCCCGTTGATTCGGAACCTGAGAAAATCGTAAAGGCGCTCGGACGAAACCCTCCAGTCAAAGGAAATCGTTGCCGGCCCGTGCACGTTCACGATCAACTTCGATGTGACGTTGTTGCCCAGTCCCGGGTAGCTGCGCACCCCGTCGCCCCCGCTCACGGCTTCCCACGGGCGGTCTTCGGAGGTCGTCCATTCGAGTTCGGGAGCGTCAACCGCAATTCCCAAAAGGGGATCGCCGGGATTGAATCGCAACCGCGCGGAACTGGTCACCGTCTCGTCATCGGGACCCGGGTTCGGCACATTGGAGATCACGACTTCATAAATGCCGGCGTCGTTCTCGCGCATGTTCTCCAGGGTAATCGCGGGCCCGCTCAACGGTTCGCTCTCGTTGTCGACCAAAAGAACCCCGTCGCGGTACCAGGTATAGGACGGCGCCGGACGCGCCGCCGCATCGACCGAAAGAGTGATGGTATCACCCTCGGTGAAATCGACGTCATGGAGACCGGTGAAAAGGATCGGAGAATCGCCCTGGGACAATGGTCCGAACAGATTGGCGAAGCGACCCTCGCGAACGAATTCTCCCAGGAACTCTTCTTCAATCCGGGCGCCTGCCAGAAGCCGGTTGATCAGTGTCCGGTAGTCTTCTCCCGGATACTCGGCGGCGATCAGGGCCATGATGCCCGCCACATGCGGAGCGGCCATTGAGGTGCCATCCATGTATTCGTAGAATGAGTCATTCCGCTGCGGAACGAATAATTCGAAGAACGGATCGATGGCGAACGGAACGGACGTTGACAGGATGTCCACACCCGGCGCGAAGATATGCACTCTCTCCGGCCCGTGGTTGGAGAAGAACGCCGGTTGATCCCTGCGGTCCGACGCGCCCACCCGAACGATATTGTCCAGATCGTAGTTGGCCGGATAGGAACTCTCGAAAATATCTATGTTTTTCCCGCCGTTGCCCGCTGCGGCGACAACGGTTATCCCTGCATTGCGGAGGCGCTGAATCGCTTCCTTTTCAGCGCGGGAGAAAAAGAACCCCCCGAAACTGGCATTGACGATATCGGCGCCGTTGGATCGCGCGTAATCGAAGGAAATGACCGCATCGGAGATCGTCCCGAACGGCACCAGGAAGCGAACCGCCATTAATTGAACGTCCCACGCAACCCCGGTTATTCCCACGCCGTTGTCACCCACGGCGCCGATGGTTCCGGCGACGTGGGTTCCATGACCGTGGTCATCCATCGGCGGACCGCCGGTGGTGACGTCCACACCGAAAATATCATCCACGAAGCCGTTCCCGCTCGTGTCCCTGCCGTCGGCGATCTCGCGCGAATTGCGCCACATGTTCCGCCTCAAATCCTCGTGATTGAAATTCACGCCGGTATCCAGGACGGCGACAACGATGTCCGAAGCATCGGTTCGTATTTCCCATCCCCGGAGTGCGTCGATATCGGCGCCTTCGCGTCCTTCACCAAAATTTAGAAAGTTAAAATCGCCGAAGAAAGGATCCCGAAAGACATCAAAGAAAAACCCGGCCTGACCTGTGTTGTGCAGTCCCCATAGCTCATCGAACCGAGGATCTCTCGGCGGATCGATCGCCGCGGGCGTCACGAGTTGGTCGGGTTCGACATATTCGACGACGCCGGCTTCGCGTGAGATCCGTGCGATCGCGCTCTCGACCGCATCGATGCGCTCAAGCGGAAACTCCAGGAGAAACAGGCCCTGTTCCTCCATGCGGCGGCGAACCCGGATTTCCTCGCCGGGAAACAGTGCTTCCACTTCGTCGTTCGTCAGGGACGGATCGATTCGCGCGATGACGTGATCCGCGATCATTCCGTGCCATCCGTTCCGGATCACTTCGCCGCTTTCGGAATCGGTTTCAAGGTGTTCGGTGATGCGAAGGTGCGGGTAGTGAAAATCGGTCTCCACCACACGCACTCTTTCAAACCGTCCACGCGCGTCCGGCGGGGTCGTCTCCTCAAACAGGACGGAATCGTACCTCACCTGTTCAAACCCGGGGACATGTTCTTCGTTCCGCTCGTCCAGTCGCTCCCGAGAGACCTGAGATACGGGTCGTCTGTTCCGCTCGCCGCTCCGCGCCCGTTCCGTGCCGGCGGTGGCGCCAGACACATCCGCAACAGGGGAACTCCTCTCATCGCCGGAAACTTCGACCGCGTAACTCGGCGTATCGGCAGCGGAAACTCCTTCGCTATGTGAACTTTCAGTTTTCCAGGGCTGTAACCATGCCAAAGAAACAAAAAAGGCTGCGGCCAGGCTGGTAATGAGGATCAACGGTCTTTTGTTCATATAGGTCGTGAGGTTAGGCAATCACAGTTCCCCTCGAATAGGCGTCATTTTCACGTAAATACGACTGCGGAAACGCAGTAACCAGCAAAAAGCGTCAACCGGGTAAGGTAAAGCTTTAAAATAAACTTTTTCGGCCTTGAGCCTCCCTGATTCCGGCTCCTTATGCGAGCCCGAACCAAAAATAGCATTAACGGGCGAAGCAATACCGGATAAAGGGATTGCCCCGCAAAACCGGTGTAACCATTCCATCATCGCAGGTATCGTTTCTTTGCGTCGGCGAGAGCGCCTTTCATTTCCATTTTCTCGAGAAACGCGATCAACCCCTCGGGATCGGCGCGGTGTTCCTCGAATCCCGGCAATTCCAGATCGCGCCTCAGTCGTGTCAGTTTCAGATTCCGGCGCAATTCCTCCTTTTTTTCACCGACCTGCTCGCGAAACCGCCGCGGCGACAGAGTTCCGGCATTTGAAATTATCTCTTCGATATCCCCGTACTCGCGAAGCCACTTCGCCGCCGTCTTCGGACCGACCCCGGCGAGCCCGGGAATGTTGTCGGAGGTGTCGCCAACAAGCGCCAGAAGATCGGCGATTCCGGAGGGCGGCACACCGTACTTGTCCTCGACTCCCTTCTCATCCAATACGGTCCATCCCGCCTTCGCCCGAGCGGTCGGTGGAGGAAGAAGAATCCGCACATTCGAATTGACGCACTGGGCGAGATCCTTGTCGGCGCTGACGATAAAAACTTCATCCCCTTGACCGGTCAGGCGTGCCGCGAGTGTCGCAATCAGATCGTCCGCCTCGGTTTCGGAAAGCTCGACGGTCCGCAGTCCCATGAGCGCGGCGGACTCTTTCAGATACGGCAACTGGGCCGCGAGTGCCTCCGGCATTTCCTTCCGGTGCTCCTTGTATTCGGGAAGCAATTCCTTTTTTCTCTTGTCTTCGCCGACGTCAAACACGACCACGGAATTCTTCGGCGCGTATTCGTCCGACACCCGCCAAAGCGAGCGAACCCATCCATGCAGCGCGTTGGTAGGAAACCCATCGTTCCGAGTCAGTTCCGGAATCGCGTAAAAGCAACGGAAAGCCAGGTTCAAAGCGTCGAACACGACCCATTTCGCCATATCGAGTTTCCTCAGTCCGTCGCGGGGAGAAGAAGGTCCCGCACTTCCGCGGAACCTTCTCTTCGGGCAAACAATACTTTAATCGCCGCGAATACGTGCCGCCGGACCTCCTGGCGTCACGTGCGTCGGCACCTGGTAGGTGGAGCCGGGGCTCACGTTTCGAAGTTCCTGATTCTTCAGAGACCCTCCCGGACTGACAAGATTAGCCGTCACGAAAATCAGAAGATTCCGCTTCGATGATGCTTCACCCTCACTCCGGAAAAGCCGGCCCAGAAGCGGAATATCACCGAGAACGGGAACCTTGTCTTTGATTGTGCGCACCTCTTCACGAGTCAATCCCCCCATGACGAGCGTAGCGCCGTCCCAGACGGTGACCTTGGTTTGAATGGAGCGCGAGACGAAAATCGGCTGGAAGAACCCGGAAGGAATCGTCACCGTGGTATCACCCTGAATCGCAACACTCGGCCCTCCGAACTCCACGAAACCTTCAAACTCGGTTACCTGTGGATGCAAGTCGAGGGTAATGCTTCGCTCGTCGTCCTCAACCGTGGGAGTGACAACGAGTTCCACACCCACGTTGCGAGACTGGAAATCCTGCGGCGTGCCTGCGGTGATCGTGACGCCGGCGGCGGCGGTGGCGCCGGCGGTTACACCTCCGGCCTGACTCACCTGACTCTGGGGATCCGAAAAACTTTCAGGGTACCGGAGTTCCTGCGCGACAACGATCTGGGCGGTTTCGCCGGAAAGAACGGTCACTTTTGGAGCACTGAGCAAGTCGGACCCGGTTTGGCGGGATAGCGCCCGAATGGCTGCGTCCACCCCGTAACCTCCGATGCGGCCCGACATGACCGCGAGATCGGGGGCGCCGATGCCGAGCGGAACTTGACCCGGAAGGTCGGGAGGACCCTGCGGGATGGATAAACTGAGCTCAGGGCTGTCGATCGTGACCTGCCCCCCCGAACCGGTCACTCCGCCCTGCACGCCGGAAAGCTGCCGGTTGGCGCTGCCGAAGATCTGCCGAAAATTACCGACTACCTGATTGCCGGATGAGTCGATGATCGGAAGCCCGGACTGCGTATCGAACACAGGAGAACCGCGGCCCTGGACTTGGTAGTTGAAGCCGAGTTCGTCGAGCGCTCCCTGTTGAACTTCGAGGAAACGCGCTTCAATCTCGACTTGGCGGACATCCGCGTAGCGGAGGAGAACTCGCCGAATGCTGTCCAGGTTGCGACGGGTGTTGGTGACGATGATTGACGACCCGTCGAAGACGAGGCTTGATTGCGGAGGGAAGGAGACCCCGGCGGCCTGCAGAAAGCTCCGTATTCGCTGGCTGGTTTCGCCCACAGGCGGGCCTGCGTCGGCGGGAGCGGGATCGGCAAAAGGATCGTCCTCCTGCTGCTGGGGGGTCCCCGCCACGTCGGTGCCGGTGATTCGTATCAGCGTCCGGCTGTCCACCGAAAAGAAATCGGTCTCAAAACCCGACGGCAATCCTTCGCCCGGGGCTACCAATACGATGTCCTCCTGAGCCTCGAACCTGAACGGAACATCCTGCAGGATCAGCTCGAGGACCCGGTACAGGGTGAGGTTTCGAAGCTCAATGGAAATCTCCGGATCGAGCCGGTCGGGATCGCGCAAAACAATATTCACACCGGTACCGTCTTCTTCGTCGTACTCCGGATTGAGCTCATTGAGTGTGGAAATGACCTGACGCAGAGGCACCTCGTCAAAATTCACCAAGGGAATAACAATCTCCCGCATTTTCGCCTCGAGCGGCAGCTCTTCGGGTTGTTCGATTATAAGCTCCTCGTCGAGGAATATCTGTGGTCGCTGCCACAAGTCGGCCACTTCTTCGAGGAGCTGGGCGCGCGTCTTCTGGCGATTCAGATGGGAGCCCGCCGCGCGTTCGTCGGAAATCAGCCTGAGGAATGCCTTGGCCTGGGGATTGTTCGGATCCATTGCCTCGACACGGCGGAAGGTGTCTTCCGCTCCCTGCAGGTCACCGTGAACGAACTGGGCTCGCCCGCGCCGCACGGCGGTACGCACGCGCTGACGGTCGCCGCGAAACTCCGGGCTGACGTCGTCGATCGGAATATAATAGGGATCGTCCAAGCCGCGCTCGACTTCCCGCGCGGTTTGCTGCGCCGCGCGGTTGGTTTCCTCGAACTCGTAGTAAACGGCAAGTGTGGCTTCGGCCTCATCGATCCGCCCTGCTTTCAGCTGGGCGAGCGCCTTTTTTGCGACCGCTTCGGAACGCAGTTTCTTCAGCTCGCCGATCAAGGTGACGGTGCGCACGTTTTCCGGCAGATCTTCGAGAACGGAGTTGATTTCATCAACCACGCGGTCGTGTTCGCCAGCGGCAATCCAATCGGGAGCGGAACCGAGAACCGCCCGGGCTTCCGTACTGACGGTTTCGATACGGCGGGCTTCCTCAAGAGCGACGCGACGGTCGGCCAATCCGTCGAGGAACGGAGCCACCCGGGTGTCCTGAGGGTATTCTTCACCGATCAATTCCGCGACGCGGCGCGCTTCGTCGATGTTCCCCTCTCTGCGTGCATCGATCGCCTGCGCCCAAAGGTCGATGCGGCGAGTGTCGACTGCCGGCCGTGCGGGCTCCGGCTCGACCACGACATCGGGATCATCGTTTTCGGCCGCCTCGATCTCGGCTTCCACGGTTGCCAACAACTGCTCGACACGGCGGTCTTCGGGTGCGATCGCACGAAGCTCTTCCAGTTTTTCCTTTGCGGTTTCCAGATCACCCGCATTGCGGGCGGTGAGCGCTTCCGACATCAGTCGGATCTTGGTCTCCATATCCGTTTGCGCGTAAACATCGGTCGTTTGCATGCCGGATAGGGCAATCAAGCAACAAGATAGGAAAGCCAGAAGAGTTTTCGTCGCTCGGTAGTTTTTCATAAGTCAGGACAATTGAAGGTATATTTTAGATTAAAAGGCAAAAATAATTTTCGAGAATTGGAAAAAACAAGCCCCTGATAGGCGCATTCCCCGCAAATTTCAATCGCAAACGGCAACAATGCGTTCAGAAACTCTGGCCGGGACTCAGGCTTGATCGCTCCGGCTCCTCGCGATCAGGCGAGGTCTTGATTAAAATGACTTCGGGCGGTTCGAGCGTGAAGTCTTCCACCCGGTAAGTGTGCTCGCCGACTTCGAACACTTCGCCAAGGCGGGCGTTAATCGTGCGGGGCGGTTGCTCGTTGGTCCTGACGAAAATCGCCGGTTCGTCAGTGTATTTCGTTTCCCCCTGAATGAGCGTCACCTCCTCGCCGGAGCGCTGGTCGAGGATCACCGCCTTGGAGGTCCGCCCGACCACACCGTTGACTTCTTCACGAATGATATTGAAATCGATTATCTCGACATCGACCTCGTCCAGTGTGCGCCCCAGACGCGTGACGTAGTACCTTCCGGTTTCCACATTTCGAAACATCAGGGTGTACTCGCCTTCGCTCCCGGCTTGTCCGGTCAACTGGATCCGGAACGGCGCCCGGCGGAACTCGACGAATTCGACTGCGAGAACCTCTTCATCCCGCGCTTCAATGCCAGGCGGCTCCGAAACAAACCGGTCGTCGGCTTCATTGTAGTAGATGGAAGGCGGCGTGAACACATCGTACACCCATGCCTGACCGGGGCTTTGAGGACCCGGGGCCGACCAGAATGATGGCTCCAACTCCAGAGGGGTGTCCGGAGTCAGCTCGTAGACATTATCCACCCGTGGGGGGGGGAGATCCGTTTCGAGCTCCTCGATAACCTGCTGGCTTCGCTGATAGAATACAATGGAAAAACCAATGAGAATAATGAGGGATATTCCAAACAGGATCTTGTCGTAGTAATTGGTAAACATCGTGATGACCAGGTGCTAAGCGGCCCGTTATTCGGAGGGAGAGACCAGCTCGATAAACTCAAGAGTGACGACAAAACGGGAAAGGTTGGACGCGACGATGGGCACCGCTCCATCGGCTTCCGCCCGCGCGGCGGCCTGCCCCCCTTCGACCGGAGTGACTTCAACGCTGCGGACAATCAGGGGCACTTGCCCTTCCGGGGATGCAATCCGGTTAAGAAATTCCCGCAAGGTCGCCGTGTATCCGGTGAAGACAAGCCGAAACTCGTGGGTTTCGACGAAATCGGGAATGCGGGCCGACACCTCCGGGGCGATCCTGAAGAAGTCGCCCCCCTGTCCGCCGGCGGGCGCACCGATTCCCCGGCGTTCCGCCGCGTCCCCCCGGGCGACGCGCTCCAACTCCACGGGCCTGACTTCATACAGCGTGTCCAGCAGGTAAGCGACGATCTTTCGCTGCTTGAAGACGAGTTCAATCAGTTCGTTCGGCGGACCTCGATCGGCGTAGCGGGAAAAGCCGAACATGTAATCATCCGACGGGAGGCGAACGCCGGCGCCGTCGTTTACGTCGACCTGGCGTGCTTTCTCCCGGTATTCTTCAGCGAATGAAATAATGTCGAAATACGCGTCCGAACGCTCCGCCGGAGGATCCCCAAACAACTCGGTAACATCCGCCTCGGCGCCAAGCGCCTCGCGAATGCGTTCCAGGTTCTCACGGACGTGTTCCCTGTCCTGGCGCGCGATCTCGATATTCTCGCGGGTCAGGGAGGGATTGTACTCGGCCAGCCATTGGTACTCCTCGATCTTCGCCTCGAAGGATTGGCGCATTTGCTCGGCCTTTTCCCTTTGCTGGAAAAACACCACGATTTGGGCGATCAATACGATCCCCAGGAGAATGAGTGCCGAAAAGAAAAGAGAATTTCGCTTGAACCAGGACATAAATAGGTGCCTCACAGAGGTCTTTCAGGATCGACGGCCATCATCACGTCAAACCGGAGAATGCCGGGCGTGCCCACATCGAATTCTTCATTCTCTATTCGGCTGATAAACTCCGATCGCAGCATGCTGTTAAATAAGGCTCTGACGCGAACTCGCGTGTCCTGGCTGGCGGTTTCAAGCGGATTTTCACGGTCGAGCATTCGACCGACGAACCGGAGGCGGACCGGTGCCCGCTCATTTTCGTCCAATTCCTCCACGTCCGGCTCCGGACCCTCCTGACGAAACAGACCGCCGCCGGCTCGCCGCTCTTGCGGCGCGCCGTTCGATCGCACGATCTCCATTCGCTCCAGCCAGACGTCCTCCACTTCCGTCAGGCGCTGCTGTATGTCTTGAAAAAAGTCGATCCAATTGCCCCTTGATTCGCCGAGCCCCTGCAACGCCGCGATCCGGTTGCGGACCCCCTCGACCTCATTGGTGATTTCCTCGTATTGGCTGTGCAAGTTCTGGAGGGGCATTAGACGGGCGTCCAATTCCTCAATGTTGTCCTCGTACACAAACGCGATATAGTTCATTCCGAAGATAGGAAGGAAGGCGGATGCGACAAGAACGACTGCGGTTGTCATCAGCATCGGCTTCTTTTCCCTGAAGCGCATCTGGCGTGCAATCAACGGCGGAAGGAGATTGAAATGGGTCTTCGACTCTCCAATATCCCGCAGGGCGCACCCGAGCAGCTCTCCAATATTGTGCTGGTACCCTTCCGCGAGTTCGGGATCGACGTCGCTGCCAAGGCTGATGCCCTCGATCGGCGAGTAGTACTCGACCGGCAGTTTGAGCTTTTCGCTCAGGTACTCGGAGATCCCGGGAATCAGGGCGCCCCCGCCGGTCAGGAAAATGCGGTCGATCTTTTCCTCTCCGCTCTGGCGGCGGAAATTGACGACCGAACGCGTTGTCTCCATAGCCAGGCGCTTCAGGAAGGAATCGACGTGGCCCTGAAAACGCTCCTCTCCCCCCTCTTCGTAAGCGGCGGCGATGAATTCCCACTTCGCGGCTTCGGCATCGGCGAGGGATTGTCCCGTCTCCTCCGCGATCGCGTGGGTCAGGCTGTTCCCGGCAAGGGATATGTTTCGGACGAAAAAACCGCCTTCACTGATAAACAGCAAGTTGGAGGATTTTCCCCCTATGTTGGCGACGAGGATGTTTTCGTCGGTTTCCGGATGGCTGTAGTGAAAGGCGTTGTACTGGGCCATGCAGGACGGCTCGACAAGCTGAACCTCCACGCCCAGATGGGTAAACTCACTGCAAAGCCGGTCGATGATATCCAGTTTGACCGCCACAAGCGCGACTTCGAACTCGGTCCCGTCATCGGCCACCACCTCGTAATCCCAGACCACCTCGTTCAGCGGGAAGGGGATGTTCTGCTGCGCCTCGAATCGCACGATCTGGTCGCGCTTCGACTTCGCAACATGGGGAATCTTCAGAAACTTCATCAGAAGCAGATGCCCGGGAACCACGAGCGAGATCCTTCCCCGCAGTTTCTTCTGCAGGTGAACCACCTCCGTCGCCTGAACCACTGCGGTGATCCACTCTTCTTCGTTGGAAAAATCACACCCGATACTTTCAGTGAAGAACCCGTCCAACGTCACATTGCCGTCTTTCGCGGAAAAGAATCCGACGGAAACGTGGGTGCCTCCGCAATCGACAACCTGGGCAAATCTTTGTGAACTCATGTTTGTTCTGCTTTATTGAACTCTGAAAGAGTCTTTTCGCGCCGTTATCGCACGTTCGAACGTCGGATCGACGGCATGTCGCGGAAATACTGTCTTTCATTTACAAACGGAGTCAGGTGAATCGGCAACAATATTCCGTCGTTCGCGCCCGCCTCGCTCTCCACTCTGCGCATAAAACTCTCCAGGACCTCATCCCGCCGCAAAATCCTCGCCCGCGCGTCCGATGACAATTCCTGCCGCAAACCGTCAACCGAAAGCTGGACCAAATAGGTGCTGGGTTCGCTCGTAATTCTATCGCGCCCAATAACTTCCGGGGGAAGGAAAAAACGGATTTCGTGCCTGCCCCGCTCGAGCGTGGGGAGTTCAACCGATGAGCGATAGAATCGGGTGCGGGAGACATCCCCGCGCGAAACGTCGAAGGAAATATACAGATCGATCTGAATGTTATCCACGTAACGCGGATTGAACACGTCCTCCCCCGCGGGCCTCGATACGTTTAACTCGACGACCGTTTCGAGCCACCTTCGGGTATCGCCGGTCAGGGATGCGTTCCGGTTGAATATCACCCGTTGGACCGCGACCTGACCTTCCTCATCCTGGGCTCTCAACTCCCCGCCGAACGGCAAGAAGAAAAGGATGGCCAGGAGAACGCCGTTAAACAACATAAACCGCATCGCCTTCAAGAAAGCCCCCTCGGATAGAATAAATCAATATAAAAATCAATATGGGTTTTAAAATGCGCTTCCTTCTTGCAATCAACCGCATTTCACGCCCATAACCGACGGTTTCAAAATTCCCGTCTCATTCCACTCATATATAAAAAAAAGACACCGGCACAACACGCCCGGTTCCACAATGACCCGCAGAAACGAAGCCGTCCTTCCTTTTAAGATCAGCGCCCTGGTGTTCCTGCAAAACCCTGAAGGCAGGGAGCTTCTGCTCCGTCGCACCCAGCCCCCGAACCGCGGATGCTGGAGTCCGATCGGAGGAAAACTCAAAATGTCCACGGGCGAGTCTCCCTGCCAATGCGCCATTCGTGAAACCCGCGAGGAGATCGGGCTGGAGGTCACGTCGGCGGACCTGCACCTCTTCGCCATGATCTCCGAAAAGGCCTACGAAGGCTCCGGACATTGGCTGATGTTTCTATACCATGGAAGGGTCCCCGTGCCCGCCCTTCCGGAACCGATCGAGGAGGGAACATTCGGATTTTTCGCCCGCGACGAAATCGACGAGCTCAATATTCCCGAAACGGACAGGGTTGCTCTCTGGCCGCTGTTCGACCGGTACCGTGACCGCTTCGTCGCTCTTCGGGCCGACTGCACTCCCGGCGGGCCTCCGGACATCGTGATCGAGGAAACCCTTTGAACGTGAACGGCGCCGCTCCAGTGATTGCTCCCGATACGAATTCACGGAAAGGCCTGATCCGCCACCGATTGCACCGCTGTACCGTTGACCGCGGATCGTCACCATGATTGATTGCACGAATTACAGGTCCTTAAAAGCCTTGATTTATTCGATCCGTCTTTAGATCGTTAAACCTTAATCCTTTTTTTCGAACAGTGAGCAAGAACTCGAACACCACTCTCGAAACCGACAAGAAGTCCGGCGCAAAAAAACAATCCGGAAAAAAACCCGCGAAGATCAACGCTTCACTCACGCGCGACGACAAGATCAAGCTCTACCGGGACATGGTCCGGATCCGGCGCTTCGAGGAACGCTCCCTCCACTCCTACCAGCAGGGAAGAATCGGCGGATTCCTCCACCTCTACATCGGGCAGGAATCCATCGCCGTCGCAACGGCGTCCCTGATGGAGGATAACGATCATCTCATCACCGCCTACCGCGACCACGGCAACGCACTCTCGGTCGGCATGACCATGAACGAATGCATGGCCGAACTCTACGGACGTTTTACCGGGTGCTCCAAGGGCAAGGGTGGCTCGATGCACTACTTTGCGCCGGATAAGAATTTCTGGGGCGGCCACGGCATCGTCGGCGGGCAGACTCCCCTCGGCACCGGAATCGCGTTCGCGCTCAAGTACAAAAAACTCAAAGGCTGCTGCCTGTGCCTGCTCGGCGACGGGGCGGTCAATCAAGGCGCCTACCTCGAGTCCCTCAATCTCGCCGCTCTCTGGAACCTTCCGGTCATCTACGTGATCGAGAACAACCGGTACTCCATGGGCACCAGCCAGAAGCGGTCCTCCGCCGGCGCCCCGCTCGCCCGCCGGGCGGAAAGTTACGATATGGACTGGGAGGTGATCGACGGCAGTTCGGTTTACGAAATCCGAGAAAAACTGTCCCCCCTGATGGAGCGCGCACGCAACGACTGCACCCCGTCGGTCGTGGAGATCCAGACCTACCGCTACCGCGGTCACTCGGTCGCGGACGCCAACGCCGAAAAATACCGATCCAAAAAAGAGATCGAGGATTACAAAAAGAATCACGACCCGATCATGCTCTTTGAGAAAACCCTTATCAAAGAGGGTGTTTTGACCGACGCCACCATCGAAGAGATCGACCGCGAGGCCAAAAAGGAGGCGACGGACGCCGCGAAGTTCGCCGACGAAAGCCCCTACCCGCCCCAAGAGGAAATATTCACCGACGTCTATTGGGAGATCGACCACCGGACCGGCAAAAATGAAGGCCGCATCTTTTTCAACGACTGACGCCGGCGCCTCCCTTTCGCTCTTCCTTTCCAATCTCAACTGAACCATGCCGCAAATCCTATACCGCAAAGCCCTGAACGACGCTTTCGCTGAAGAGTTGGAGCGCGACGAAAACGTCGTGCTCATCGGCGAAGAAATCGCCGAGTACAACGGCGCCTACAAGGTGACCGAGGGCCTGCACGCCCGCTTCGGCGACCGCCGCGTGATAGACACGCCGATCAGTGAAGCCGCATTCTGCGGCCTCGGAATCGGCGCTTCAATGCTCGGGATCCGCCCGGTCATTGAGCTTATGTTCTGGAGCTTCTCCTACGTCGCCTTCGACCAGCTTTTCAACAACGCCGCCACGGTCCGCTACATGTCCGGCGGCCTGATCAACGTGCCGATCGTCGTGCGAGGTCCGGCAAACGGTGGAACGAACGTCGGTGCAACCCACTCGCACACCCCGGAAAACTTCGCCGCCTACACCCCCGGGCTGAAAGTCGTCTGCCCCTCCAACGCCTACGACGCCAAGGGCCTGATGAAATCCGCCATTCGCGACAACGACCCGGTCTTCGTGATGGAGAATACTCTCCTTTACGGCCAGAAATGGGAGGTGCCCGATGAGGAGTACCTGATTCCGATCGGAAAGGCCGACATCAAGCGGGAAGGCGCGGACATCTCGCTCATCGCCCACGGGAGATGTGTCATCACCTGCCTCGAAGCGGCAAAGGTGCTTGAAGAGGACTACGAAATCGACGCCGAAGTCCTCGACCTGCGCTCGATCCGGCCGCTCGATCAGGAGGCCATCCTCAACTCGGTCCGGAAAACGAATCGCGCCGTGCTGGTCGATGAAAACAAGCCGTTTTGCGGCACCGGCGCCCAGATCGCCGCGATCATCCAGGAACACGCCTTTGACGATCTCGACGCGCCGGTCAAGCGGGTGTCCTCTCTCGACGCCCCGCAAATCTACAGCAAACCGCTCGAGGATGAAATGATCCCCAATGTCCAGCGAATCGTCAGGACCGTCCGCGAGATCCTCTAAGCCTATACTCGGAGTGCAGCCGGTTGCCTTCCGGCCCTCTTCAAACCGCTCGAAAATAAAATAAAACAAAAACCGATCCTTTAAGACCCATGGCGACGATCATCGAAATGCCCAAACTGAGTGACACCATGACCGCGGGCACGCTGGTCAAATGGTTGAAGAAAGAAGGAGACTCCGTCTCCACCGGCGACATGCTCGCCGAAGTGGAGACCGACAAGGCCACCATGCAGCTCGAAGCCTTCGATGAAGGCGTCCTTCTCAAACAACTCGTCAAAGACGGCTCCGATGTTCAAGTGGGCGCTCCCGTCGCCGCTATCGGCGAGAAGGGCGAGAAGTTCGACGAATCCTCCGTAAAACAGCCGGAACCCAGCGAATCGGACAAGAAGGAAGAAAAGTCCGGATCGGAAAAAGACTCCGAACGAAAACGCCCGAAGAAGGAGATGGAGCCCGCCGCCGAAGCCTCCGGGAATGGGGATAAAGGAGACGACCGGGAATCCGCGACGTCCGCAAAGGAGGCGCCCGAAGCGGAGGAAACGCAGGACACCGGCAAACGAATCAGAATCTCTCCTCTCGCCCGGAGAGTCGCGCGCGACAAAGGCGTTCCGGTTGATCGCCTGAAGGGATCGGGGCCGGGCGGTCGAATCGTGAAAGCCGACGTCATGGCGGCGATCGAAAAGGGTGTTCCGGCGACGACCGGCGGGCGCGACGGCGAACCGGCGGCCTACGCCCTTGCCGGCGGACGGATAGCCGAGGAGAATGACATCCCGGTCTCCAACATGCGCGCCACGATCGCGCGACGGCTGTTGGAGTCCAAAACCCGCATTCCGCATTACTACCTGGAGGTCGAAGTGGACGCCACCCCGCTGATCGCCGCCCGCGCCTCCATCAACGCCGCACTGGAGAACCTGCCGCCGGAAAAGGGCGGCGGTAAGCTCAGCGTCAACGACTTCATCATGAAGGCCTGCGCGGAAGCTCTCCGCCGGGTTCCCGCCGTCAACGCATCCTGGGAAGGCAGCAGCATCAAACAGCACCCCGCCGCGCATATTTCCTTCGCGGTCGCGATCGAGGAGGGGTTGATTACTCCGGTCATTTTCGACGCCCAGGCCAAGACATTGCGCCAAATCAGCGCCGAGGCGAAGAATCTCGCCTGGAAGGCGAAAAACAAGAAGCTTAAACCCGAAGAGTTCACGGGCGGCACGTTCTGCGTGTCCAATCTCGGAATGTTCGGCATCGACCGGTTCTCGGCGATCATCAATCCCCCGAATGCCGCCATCCTCGCCGTGGGCGGCACCCGCAAGGTTCCGGTCGTCACCGAAAACGACGAATTCGAAATCGGGCACCGCATGGTGCTGACCCTCTCCGGAGACCACCGCGTCGTCGATGGCGCAACCGGCGCCCGGTTCCTCTCCGCACTCAGGGAACTGCTGGAGAATCCGGCGCTCATGCTCGTATGATCGCGCCGTCCGGCGCGATTATCCATGGTTTTTCAAATCTTCAAGTCCCCCGTTACAAACCCGGAATCATCCCTTCACTCGGGTACTCGTTTTGGGAGAAGAGTGGCCGGGTACCAGGCGCAACCCCACCGGCGCCTCCGATCCCCCGCCCCTCGCCGGATTTCCATCTTGCGTTTCGCCTTTTCCCCTCCGAAGTGACACCCCATCAAAGGACCGGGACACCTCAAGTCACCCTCGCCCCTGACCCTTCTTCGCCCCACGCCCTTGGACCTTCGCGCCTGTCGCCCCTTGACCCTTGCTTTTTGACCCTGGATCCTTGACCTTCGTCTCTTGACCGTCCTCGGCGTACAAATGAACGTCGCGCTGCGGGAAGGGAATACTGACGCCGGCCTTGTCGAACTCCTGCTTGATTTTCTTGTTCAGATCCAGCCTGGTCGGCCACCAGTCCGCGCGTTTGGTCCAGGCATGGACCAGGAGATCGACCGAGCTGTCGCCCAGGCCCCCGACGGCCACCATGGGCGCCGGGTCGGTCAGGAAACGTTCATCGGCCGCGATGATCTCCTTCACGATGCCGATGGCCTTGTCGATATCGTCGGAATACGAAATGCCAAAGGTTTCGTTCACCCGGCGGATATCGTTGTGGGTCCGGGACAGATTGGTTATGACGTTACCCCAGATTTGCCCGTTGGGCAGGATCACGAAGGGACCGTCGGGCACGTGCGCGCGAGTGATGAATAGTCCGAGTTCGTCAATGATGTAGAAGTTGCCTCCGACGACGATAACCTCGCCCACGCTGAAGGGACGAAAGACCATCATCATGACCCCGGCCGCCACGTTGGTCAGCGTGCCCTGCAACGCCAGACCAATGGTGAGGCCGGCGGCGCCGATCAGAGCCACCAGCCCGGTGGTTTCCACGCCGAACGCGGAAAGGGTGGCGTAGAGCGTGAAGCCGATCACGACAATCTTGGTCAACTTCACCAGCATACCGCGGATAACCGGATCGATCCGTTCGGTCTTCGCGCACGTTCGCTCCACCCCGCGGGCAAGCAATTTCGCCGCGTAAAAACCGACCAGGAGTATAAGGATCGCCCCTACGACCTGAAGCCCGTACTCGCTGGCGCCCTCGATAAGCGTTTCGACGGCCGTCCCTCCTCTGTCCGTTTCCGATTCGTTAGACTCCGGCATAGCCGGAGATGAAAACGCCAACCACTTCAAGTGCAAACAAAAACCCGCGCGGAAGATGATTCTTCAGCCTCGATCCGCTTACAAACTCTTTACAGAATTCAAAACATCTCCCAGGATCAGTCCCATGTTTAACCACAAATCACCGTCATTTCGCCAATGCATCGCCTCGGCCGCCGCCGTTTTGCTCCTTTGCTCCCACCTGCCGCCCCTGCAGGCTCAGGATGCCGAAAATGATGAGGATCCTGGGCACTTTTTCCAGAACTGGACCGGACGGGTCGATCTTGGTTACACCTACCAGTCCGGCCGCACGGATCGCAACGAACTCACCCTGCGCGGCCAGGCCGACCGGGAAGCGGGCATTCACAAATACCGCGCCATCGCCGAATACATCTACGGCGAGCAGAAAACCGACGCCGGCACCATCAAAAGCAGTGATCGCTACGGGGCGAGTTTTCGCTGGCGACGGGTCCTCAGCGAGTACTTTTACACGCAAAGTCTCACCTCCTACGAGGTCGACCAAGTCCGCCGCGTCAAACAACGCGCGGAACAGAATGTAAGTCTCGGCTACCAGTTCCTTGATCGCGAAAACGTGGACGCGTCGATTGCGCCCGGTTTCACCGCGCAATACAACCGTGAAATCGGGGTGGAAGCGGGAATGAATTACCTGGCGACCTTCTTCCAGGACGTCAATTGGCAGATCACCGAGGCGTACCGCTTTGAAGAAGACAGCACGTTCCTTATCGAACCGGAGGACACAGACAACTACACCTACCGCTTCAACGCGGGCCTGGTCGGCACGATGACGCAGAGCGTCAACCTGAGCGTCCGTTACAATTTCATCTACGAGAACCAGGTGGCGCCGGACGTGGACCGGGCCGAACACCGGCTCGTCACTTCGATCGGTTACTCGTTCTGAGGCCGCACCAACCCCGCGATAAGCCGGCTACGGGGTTCCCACCGGAAGCAAAGTGTCCAACGGCACTTCAACTCCGTCTTTCCAAAGGGAATCGAGCCGGTAATACTCGCGCGTTTCCGGAAGAAAAAGATGAATGATCACGTCGAACGCATCCACCACGTTCCAGCCGCTCTCACCGGAGAGGTCTTTGCCGAGCACATCGACGTGATGTTCCTTGAGCACATGGGCAACTTCATTGGTAAGGGCGCGCAGGTGCGGTTCGGACGTCCCGCTCGCAATAATGAAATAGTCGGTTACTGAAGAAACCCGACTGACATCGAGCACTTTTAGCGCCTCAGCTTTCTTGTCGTCCAGCGCGCGACAACAGAGCTTCACGGTTTCCAGTTTGCCGGGCTGTTCGTCCGTCATAGGTTCACCGGAGCACAAAAGCACTGGGGTAGCATCGAACGCGTCGAGGCGTTCGTTCCGAAGGCAGCGTGTTGTCCGCGTTCTTTCATTCTCGCAACCATTAGACGAAATTCTTCGATTTGGCAACAGTTTGCAACCGGTTCGGAAAATTACCGATTGACGAGCCCGCCATTTCAACCTCTGTACAGATTCCGTTCGATTATCCGCGATACCACCTGCGGCGGGGCCAGAAAGCGAATCGACCGTCCCTGCCGGACCCGATCCCGGATCTCCGTGGAACTGATGTCGCACAGGTGCGAATCCACGGGACATAATTTCACTCCGGCCGGAGCTGACACCCACGAAGCTCCCGGCCGCGGAACCGCAGCAAAGGTCACCTCTCCGGCCAGGTCCTCTATCCTGGACCATTGCGAAAGCAGAGCGACCTGGTCCGCGCCGATTATCCAGAAAAAATCGTCGGCGTGATAACGCTTCTTCAACTCGAGCACCGTGTCCAAAGTGTAGCTGACTCCCCCCCGCTCAATCTCAATGGTCGAAACGGAAAAGCCAGGAACCTCCGCCACGGCGAGATCCAGAAGACCGACCCGTTCTTCCGCAGAAATCCCCGGTCCGGATTCCTTGAGCGGGGAACGAAAACTCGGAACGAAGATGACCCGTTCCATGCCGAGTTGTTCGCGGACGTCCTGCGCGGCAATCAAATGGCCGTGATGAATCGGATCAAAACTCCCTCCGAAAAACCCCAGCTTCATCCATAGATCTCTTCAAGGTACGGCGTGAGAACATGTTGCAGCTTCTGGAGTCCTCGTTTCTCGCGCATGCTGACCTGCTGGTGCGAAATTCCGATTTTCCGGGAAATCTCCGAAAGTGTATAGGTGTGCCCGGCTCTGTTCAGCCCGAAGCGCAACTCGAGGACTTCACGTTGCTTCGCCGTAAGATGGTGGATCAAAGCCGAAACCAACTCGCAGAGATCCTTCTGGGAAATCGAGGCAAGGGGGCTTTCCGCCAGTTCATCGGGCAGCTTTTCCGACAACGAGGTCGAATCCTCCAAAACCTCGTTAAGGGAAATGCTGGGCTGTCTGAGCCGTTCCATCATCAGGGCAATCTTGCCGTTCTCCGCAGTGCCGCCGGACGAAGCGTCCGGCTTGCTCTCGTCGCGTTGAACCAGGGTCTTGCAGGCGAGGTTGATCGGTACATGAACCGGAAACCGCTCGCCCATCAGATAGTTTTTCACCTGGCGCTTGATCCAGGTCTGAGCGTATGCGCCGAATGAAGCGTTTGAATCCTCCACCTTGTCGGTGGCGTGCAATAACGCCAGACAGCCTTCCTGGACGGCATCGCGACGTTTGCCCGCATCGAAAACGATCCGATTGACCGTCATCTCGATCAGCTCGCGATAATTGCGGAACATTATCTCCTGAGCACGCTTGTAGCGGCGATGGTGGCGGGAGAGGACAAACAGGATGTTTTCCATGAAACGCGTCCACTGCCGATCACTCAAGTATTCGTCCAATTCGAGAGTGTTGAAAAGGTCCAGCCCGAACATCCGGTCCAGTCGCCGCGCGCTGGTCGCGGGAAACTGGCTTCGGTACCGGTTGATCGACCACCGGATCAATTGGTGCTTGTTCTCAATCAGCAGGGCGTTCAAAGCCGCTCGCAATCCGATCCCTTTACGCGCGCCGGGAAGCCCCAGGGCCTCCAGCCCGGCAACATAGGTTTCCTCCATTTCCGGCAGCATCAGAACATACTCAAGCTTCCGGCGGTAAGCGGCAATAACTCTGCGGCATACCGATTCCTCCATCGATATCGAAACCGCTTCGAATCCTTCTTCGAGGATCACGCTTTCCTTGCCGCATTCTCTGCTCATAAACTATCCTATGTTTCAAAGATGTCGCATTAAGAGGCCCGGGTCAACACCCCAAATTACATTTTCGGGTTGCCTGGACTACATAATTGAAACAAAAAAACCCATTCTTCACCCTTTTCAATTTTATCGTCATCGCGCTTCTTTGATGCAAATTCGCCGGCTATCTGCGGAACCTTCGCAATTACGGCAGCGTACAGGAGAGGCGGGATACCAGGATCGCTCCGCCCTCATCGTTCTTTTCGCGGGAATCGGTGGCCGATCGTAAAGGACGCCCTCTTCGGCGCCGGCGCGATCGCTTTTCGCATCGCCCTTGCAAGCTTCCACGCCCTGTGAAGCCCAGGGTCTTCTCCGGAATGGCATTGACTCATCGAAAGCTTTCCGGCACTTAAAGTCCTTTCCAATGCCCGGATGGCGGAATGGTAGACGCTGCGGACTTAAAATCCGTTCCTCGCAAGAGGGTGAGGGTTCGAGTCCCTCTCCGGGCACCGCCTTTATACGAGCGGGGCCTTGTAACAGGCATAGCCTTACCTCCGTCGCGGAAAAAAGGCGTGTTGATTTATTACGGATACCCCGGAATTCTTATTTTTGCGTTGATATCTCCTCTATCTCCTCGATTCGCACACAGGCCGCGCGACGGCCGGGGCTGATCTCACGCAACTGGGGAGGTTCGCCGCGGATGTCGCAAACTCCGGATTTGGCGTGTGGGCAGCGAGGGTGGAAGCTGCAACCGGCGGGGAGATCGGCGGGATCGGCGGCCTCTCCGCTAATTTCGAATTTGAGGCGAACGTCAGGGTCCGGAAACGGGATTGCTGAGATCAGGGCGCGGGTGTAGGGATGTTGCGGATTCTCGAACAGCGCCTCTGTTTCGGCGAGTTCGACGACTTTGCCGCCGTACATCACCGCCACCCTGTCGCAAATGTGCCGGATAACACTCAGGTCGTGCGCGACGAAAATATAGGTGAGTTTGTACTCCTCCTGGATGTCCTCCAACAGATTGATCACCTGTGCCTGCACCGATACGTCGAGCGCGGAGACGGCTTCGTCGGCAACGATCAGGGCCGGATTCATGATCAATGCCCGGGCAATTCCGATGCGTTGTCGCTGCCCTCCGCTGAACGCGTGCGGGTACCGTACGCGGTGCTCCGCCTTCAGTCCGACCCGGACCAACGCCTCCTCCACGCGGCGTCGCAATTCGCGCCCCTCGGCCAGGCTATGAATCATCAGAGGCTCCCCGACAATGTCCCCGACAGTCATACGGGGGTTCAAGGATGAGAAAGGATCCTGGAAGATCATCTGCATCTGCTGGCGCAATGGCTTGAGCTCCCGCTCGCCGAGCGACGCGAGATCAACGGTTCGTCCGTTTGTACGAAACAGGACTTCCCCGCTCGTCGGTTCGAAGGCCCGCAGAATCGCCCGGGCAGCGGTGGTCTTACCCGAACCGCTTTCCCCTACGAGCCCAAGGGTCTCGCCCGGCATCAGCTCGAAATTCATCTGATCCACCGCCTTAACCGTCCCGATCCGGCGACGGATAAAACCTTTGCTGCGAATCGGAAAATGCTTGCACAGATTGCGCACTCTAAGGATCGGTTCCTCCTTATTCACGCTTTGGTCACCGTTCCCGCTCATTCTTCGGATCCCCCTTTCTTCACAGGTCCACCCCCGGCAGAAGCAAGATTCAATTCCTCCTGAATCTCCTCGGCGCGGATACAGGCGACCTTTCGTCCGTCGTCGACCTCACGCAGCTCCGGAGGTCCGCCGACGTCACAGCGCCCCGGTTCCGCATAGGGACACCGCGGGTGAAAGGGGCAGCCGGTGGGCAACTGGGTCAGCGATGGAACACTTCCGCTGATTGCCCTCAATCTCTTTTCACGGACATTGACGCTGGGAAGGGACTCGAGCAGGCCCATTGTATAAGGATGCATGGGACGCTTCAAAAGAGTCCGCACGTCCGCATGCTCCACGATGCGTCCAAGATACATCACCGCGACATCGTCCGCCGTCTGGGCCACCACGCCGAGGTTGTGCGTAATCAGCAAGACGGAGGTGTTCGTTTCCTTCTGCAGATCCTTGATCAGGCCAAGAATCTGCGCCTGGATCGTCACATCCAGCGCCGTGGTCGGCTCGTCTGCGATCAGAAGCTTCGGATTACAGAGCAGCGCCATCGCAATCACCACCCGCTGGCGCATCCCGCCGCTGAATTCGAACGGGTATTGCTTGAGGCGACTTTCCGGTCCCGGGATCCCCACCCTGCGCAACATTTCAACGGCCCGCCGTTCCGCCTCTGCGTTCGTGACTTCCTGGTGGGTAAGAATCGCCTCGCATAGCTGGTTGCCGATCGTATGCACGGGGCTCAATGCCGTCATCGGCTCTTGGAAAATCATGCTCGCGACCCCGCCACGTACATGATAAATCATATCCGACTTCTCATGGAGCCCGACCATTTCGATGCTCTCGTCCTTTTCCGGATAGAGATTGATGGTGCCTCCGACAATTTCGCCGGGCCTTTGAATCAAGCGAAGGATTGAAAACGCGGTCACGCTCTTGCCGCATCCGCTTTCACCCACGAGCGCCAGTGTCTTCCCTCGATCCAGCGAGAAAGTGACGCCATCCACCGCGGGAATCACTCCCTCCTCCGTATGGAACCAAGTCTGCAAATCCTTCACTTCGAGCACGCGGTCGCGCCCCGGCGTCGACGGTATGTTCGCTGTTGAACTCTCTTGTTTCTCTTCCATGCGATTATAGCGAAGTGTAAGGGTCGGCGGCATCCCGCATACCGTCCCCGAGGAAATTAAACGCGAGCACGGTAACGATAATCGGCATGACCGGCATCAGCAGCCAGGGATAGTTCGCCACAGCCTGCAACTGCATCGTATCCTGAAGCATCACACCCCAGCTTACGACCGGCGGTCGAAGGCCAAGCCCCAGAAAGCTCAACGCTGTTTCCCCAAGGATCATTACGGGCACGCTCAACGTAAGAACAACGATAATATGACTGGTGAAGCCGGGAACCAGATGCCGGAACAGAACCCGTCCGTGACTGGCGCCCAGCAGCCGTGCGGCGACAGCGTAATCCTCTTCGCGAAGCGACAGGATCTTCCCGCGCACCACCCGCGCCAAGCCGGTCCATCCCAAAAGACTCAGGACGATGGTTATCCCCAGGTACATCACGAGCAACGGCCATTCGGGAGGCATGATAGAGGCAAGAGCCAGCCACAGCGGCAACTGGGGGAACGAATTCACGATCTCTATGGACCGCTGAATAAAATCGTCCACCGCACCTCCCATGTACCCGGATATTCCGCCGATCAGTATCCCGAGAATTGAGGTGAGGACGATCGCGATCATCCCGATCGATAAACTTATTCGCGAGCCGAAGATCAACCGGCTGAAAATGTCATGGCCGTATTTGTCCGCTCCCATAAAATAAAACGTCGCCTTTTCGGCCGGGACCTCCCCCCTTTCCACCGCACGGTGATCCACACCGAAGAAGCGTCGTTCCATGTCGAACATGCCCCACAATCTGTACGGCTCTCCCTTGACAAAGAATGACAATGGAACCACCTCGTCCTCCACATAGGTAAAACGCTTCTGAAGCGTGATGGGATCCACGTCCATCACTATGGCGTCAACGTACCAGCCGTGCTCGAAGTTGAATTTCGGAAGCTGGGGCGGTGCGTACATGTAGTCCAGGCTTCGCCACTCCCGGGAATAGGGAGCGACGAACTCACAAAACGCCGCCGCCAGGTACAGCACGATCAAAACGTACAGGGAGAATACCGCCAAGCGGTGACGTTTGAAACGCCTCCGAACCAGTTGCCACTGGGACAGCTCCCCTACGGAAACCCCCGTTTCTGCGGCGCCTTTGACCGGCACCTTCCCTTCGCGGATTTCCTGCGCGCGTTTCTGCAGAAATGTCGTCATTGTGCACCTCCCATCCGGATGCGTGGATCGACCCACATCAGCAACAAGTCACTCACCAATGTGCCGAAGACCGTCAGCAGACTCAGGACCATCAACATCGACCCCGCAAGGTACATGTCCTGGGCCATCAATGCGCTGAGCAAAAGCGGCCCTACAGTCGGCAGGCTCAAGACGATCGCCACGATCGCCCCCCCGGAAATAAGCTGTGGAAAGATCTGCCCGATCCCGGAAATAAAAGGGTTCAACGCCATCCGCACCGGGTATTTAAGAAGGAGCTTCATCGGACGGACCCCTTTCGCACGGGCGGTCACCACGTAGGGTTTACGGAGTTCGTCAAGCAAATTGCCCCGCATCACCCGGATCATCCACGCCGTGCCCGCAGTGCCGATCACCACAACGGGCACCCAGATATGCTGCAGCAGATCCACGAATTTGCCCCATGTCCAGTCCGGTTGCCCCGCGTACTCAGGCGAGAACAAACCGCTGACCTGGGCGTCGAACACCGCTGCACTGATATACATGAGGATCAGCGCGAGCAGGAAATTGGGGATACACATGCCAATGAAACCGATCAGCGTAAAAAGGTAGTCGCCAATTGAATACTGGCGCACGGCGGAATAGATGCCGATGGGAATGGCCAACGCCCAGGTGAACAAAACCGTGAAAATCGAAATCACAAGCGTCAGGAGGATCCGGTCTCCCACCACGTCGTTGACCAGGCGCGCGTCTTCCATTGAACGTCCGAGAGATCCCTGCAGGAGCCCTTTATCGGACGAATCAAAAGACACGAACCAATGCAGTCCGAGCCAGCGAAAATACTGCACCACGGCCGGGTCTTCCACATGGAAAATGTTCCTCAGCTCCTCGACCTCCTGGATGGCCGACAGATCGCCCTCCATTTCCAGTTGGATTATCCGGGCGTCGATGAAATTCCCTGGAGGGAGCTGAATGATGACAAACGTCACTATGGAAATCACCAAAAGAGTCGGGATCAGGATGATACACCGGCGCGCGATAAACGGATGCCTAAGCACAAGCAACACCCCCCCAAGGAGAAGCGTTCCGTAAATCAGATAACGAACGAACGAACCCACGAAGTCTCCGGCGGTCGTATCGTCCAATCCAACGTCTCCGCTCACCGTCATGCTCGGATCGGGGCGAACGTTGGCCAGATCTTCCTTCATCTGGGCGATCGCACCGGGCGAATCGCTTGGTTCGTCGAAGAAAAACGTCTCGATTCCCGCGTTGGCTGGAGTGTTGAAGATATGACCGGTGATGGCGTTGCGCGGGACGTTCCGAAAACCCTTCTGCACGATTACCAACTGGGGCGGCGGAGTGCTGATGTTAATGCTCCAGACGTTGTCCGCTGCGATCTCAAGAGCTTCGTTGAATACCGCGACCTGTTCGTCGATACCTTCGATCCCCACGGCCTCCTCCAGGATTTCCATAGCGCGCCGGAGTGGGTGGTCCTCGGGAGGTTCTATCGCGCGAGGGTGCTCCCAGGCTTCGGGATGGCCGTACAGGCCGCCCCGCATATACCAAGCCGCGAACCCCGGCGCGAAGAACGAGTGATTTTTTGTCGGCACAAAGTTACGTGCCTCCACGATCGGATAAAATTCGCTTTCGCCGGTCCACACCGTGAAGTCATGCTCCAAACCGCTCTGAAGGGCTTGCCAAAGAGATCGCGCACGCTCATGCAACACCACCCGCACGCCGACCTCCGACCAATGCGTGATGAGAAAATCCGACGGTCCGGTCCCGGTGAAGTCCGTCACGTGGAGGTTGAACGCCATTGGCGTACCGTCGGGAAACGTACGGTACCCTGCGGCGTCGCGCCTGGAGAGTCCGATCTCGTCGAGCATTTTATTCGCGCGCTCCGGATCGTACTCGGTAAAGCTCTTGAACAGGCGCGGGTTGTGGAAGGGCGATTCCGGGCCGGGATCGAGTTGGGCCGGCTCGGTCAGACCGTCATAATCCGCCCGGATGATCTCCTCCCGGTTGATCGCCAGCGACATTGCCTGACGGAATTCCTTTTTGTTCAAATACTCGTTCTTCCACCGCGTCTCCGGTCGATTCGGATCCACCATCCGATTCATGTTCGGGAAAACGCAAAACACTGAACGCTCCCCCTTGAACCAGTAATAAACGTCAAAGTCGTTGCGGTCCCGCTCGTTCATGTACAGCGTGTGGTCCTCATACCGGATGTGCCGCATCTGCATCGTGATATCCCCGGCCGCGGCTGTGACGGAGATCATGCCCTCGGAACGGATATCCACCAGAATCCGGTCCACGTACGGCAACTGATTGCCCTCCACGTCCACCTGAAAGTAATACGGATTGCGCAAGAACTCATACGGCGGGGTTGCCTGATAGCTCCGGGGCACCCAGGGCCACATCCGCGGGTGTTCGGGATTGCGGGTTTCCTTCAATCGAAAATAGGCCGCACGCGCGGTGGGAACTCCCTGGACCTCCATCATCGCGGCGATCTTCTCGGGATCGCCCGCCTCGGGATGAAACTGCTTCAGATAGTGCTCGGGCGCCCAGAGCTCCGACTTCGCCAGCCATTCCGGAAACATCGCGTTCGGATAGGGAAACGTAATGCGGACCGTCAACTCGTCGATCTTCTCGACAGTTGGAAGTTCCCCCCGAATCATCATGTGTTGGGGCCTTTGCTCGAAATGCTGAACCTCGTACTCCCACCAGTAGAGGATGTCGCGCGCCGTGAACGGGTGTCCGTCCGACCAGCGCACCCCCTCTCGCATGTGAATGATGTACTCGCGGCGATCGTCCGACACTTCCCAATCCCTGGCGAGGTTCGCCTTAAGCGGATACCCCAAAGGCGACCAGCGCAAAAAACGGTCGCCGGCCAATCGCCAATTTATTACACCGACATCCCCTTCCGTGGGAGAGACACGGTACCACGTCCCGCCGTAGTTCCCGATCCCTTCCACGCCCCTGATAACGGTCGGTTGCGGTCCGACCCGCTGAGCCACCGGATCAATCCGTCCTTCCTCGACCAATTCCGCCAGGATCGGAGACTCGCCTTTGGGATACCATGCCGCCGACTCACCTTCGCCGTAGTCGACATCCACATGAATCACCGGCGGGTCGTCCGGATCGAACGACGTGTCACGGTCGGCTTCAACCGCGGCGACAACCTCCGGATCGTGGACAAGGCGCTCGGCGTGCATATCCGGCCTGAAGAACGCGCCGAACAGGTAAAACACCGCCACCAAAAAAACCCCCGCCAGAACCAGCAAAAAAACATAGATGCCACCGCTTTTCAATTTGACCATTCCCTGAACTGACCTTTGCGATCTTGGTAAATTCGGCGCCCGGCGATCGACAACCACGGGGCGTCCAATTGAGTTGAATTGCAGAAATTCCGCTTACTAAATAAGGCCCGTTGAGGGTTGTCCAGATTTTTGGGAAATAATTTAAATTTTTCCGCTGTAATCAGCACGGGCAGCTGCTTCCGGGCGCCGTGAACCCGATCAGGTGTCCGTGCAACCGCGCGGTCCGGCTCGCCATCAAACAGAAAAAAAACTTTCCACATGCCGTTTCATCAGGTTGGATCGATTCGACGTTATAGACACGAACCGATAGCACCAACATCAATAATGGAACTCGAAGAATCCGACATCGGCTTGATCGGTCTGGCGGTGATGGGGCAAAACCTCGCCCTCAACATCGTCGATCACGGCTTTAAACTCACCGCGTACAACCGCACGACGGAAAAAACGGAAAAATTCGTCGCCGAGAACCCCGATACACCGGGCGGACTCGTCGGCGCCAAAACGTTGCCCGAATTCGTGCAGTCGCTCAAAAGGCCTCGAAAAGTCGTCATCATGGTCCAGGCGGGGAAGGCCACCGACGCTGTGATCAACGATCTGGTTCCTCTCATGGAGGACGGCGACATCATTATCGACGGGGGGAACGCGTACTGGATCGACACGATCCGGCGCGAGAAAGAGCTCAAAGAAAAGAACATCCGGTTCATCGGATCGGGCGTATCGGGCGGCGAGGAAGGGGCGCGCTTCGGCCCGTCCCTCATGCCCGGGGGCGAAGAATCCGCATGGAATGAGATTGAGCCGGTCTGGAAAGCGATCGCCGCCAAGGTGGATCCGGAAACGGGCAAACCCCTCGCGGGCGCGAAACCCGGGAAACCGGTCGAGAGAGGCGTCCCGTGCACCACTCACATCGGATCGGACGGCGCGGGCCATTACGTGAAAATGGTCCATAACGGGATCGAATACGGCGATATGCAGATGATTTGCGAAGCGTACGCCCTGATGAAGGACGTGGCGGGAATGAACGCCGAGGAGATGGGAGAGGTGTTCGCCCGTTGGAACGAGGGCGAGCTGGACTCCTTCCTGATCGAAATCACCGCCGACATCCTGCAACAGAAAGACCCGGTCACCGGAAGGGATTTCGTCGACGTCGTTCTGGATACCGCGGGCCAGAAAGGCACCGGCAAATGGACCTCCATCAGCGCGCTCGACATGGGCGTGCCTGCTCCGACCATCGCAGAAGCGGTCTTCTCGCGGTGCGTCAGCGCCCTCAAGGAGGAGCGCACGGCGGCTTCAAAGATTCTGGCCGGACCGGAAAAATCCTTTGACGACGACCGCGAAGCCTTTGTCGAAGCCGTCCGTGACGCGCTTTATTGTTCGAAGATCTGTTCCTACGCGCAGGGGTTTCAGCTGATGCGGGCAGCGCAGGACGAATACGGATGGACGCTGAATTTCGGAGAAATTGCCGGGATTTTCCGCGGCGGCTGCATCATTCGTGCCCGCTTCCTGCAGAAGATTACCGACGCGTACGAGCGCGACCCGAAGCTTGCAAACCTCCTGCTGGATCCGTACTTCAACGACGCCATCGGGAAAGGCCAGGCCAACTGGCGCAAGGTTATCGCCCTCGCCGCGGAGCACGGGGTTGCAACGCCCGCCTTCGCGTCCGCGCTCGCCTACTACGACAGCTACCGTTCGGAACGTTTGCCGGCCAATCTTCTCCAGGCCCAACGCGATTATTTCGGCGCCCACACCTACGAACGGGTTGACCAGCCGCGAGGGAAATTCTTCCACGTCGACTGGCCCAAACCCGACCGGCCGCAGATCGAAGCATGAGAATCCGGAGGAACGCTTTTTCTTGCGGCAAGGCACGTCCGTCCCCGTAGGCCCGTCCGTGAGGACAGGGACCCGGTACGCGACAGTGCGTCGGTTTCCCCGTAGGCCCGTCCGTGAGGACGGGGAATCGGTGCGACAGTACGTCGGTCTCCCCCGTAGGCCTGTCCGTGAGGACAGGGAATCGGTGCGACAGTACGGGTGAGTTACGCGCCTTTCCCTTTTCTCGCGACGCGTCCCATAAGGAAAAAGCCCGCGACATGCGTCGCGGGCTTTTTCCTCTGTTAAATCCGAACCGCCGGACTCGCCATCAGAAGCCCATCGTCAGGTTGACCGTCCAAAACAGATTGTTATCCCTGGGCTGACGATCCTCGTCCTGGTTGATTGCATCCTCGTAATGCACGCCGGCCCCCAGCGTCGCATTCGGATCAATCCGGAAAAAGACCTGCGCGGAGCCGCCGTAATAGTTGTAGCTGTCCTTGAAGTCCGTCCGTTCGCCCTCCGGATCCCGGTAATTGGAAATCCGCTTCCGGTCGCTCAGCACGCCCACAAAACCGTCAAAACGGATCCGGATCGGCACCTGCGGGTTTTCAAAGTCGTACTGGTAACTCACGCCCGGCTGAAAAATCGTGTGTTTGATATCCGCGTCATGCCGAAGATATGCCGAAAACTCCAGGCCCTCCACGGCGTCGAAATTCCCGTAAAGGAGTCCCGCGTAGAATTCATGGTTGCGACTGCCATCCTGGTGCGGAAACTCGTAAACCACCGTTCCGAGATCGATCCCGAAATTGCGCTGCCTGGGGATCCCGAATTCGATTCCCGCATAAAACTGGTGCTCCTGGAACCCCGCGTCCTCACTTCCCATCGGAAAGTAGCCGTCCCATCCGAAATAGGTGTCGCCGTAGCTTACCTCCAAATGCGGACTGAATACATCGTCAGCCTGTTTGAAACCGCGGAACACATGCCGCGACTCGTACCCCATTTGCATGTTTAGACCGTACTCCATCGGAAACATATCCAATATTTGTGCCGGGAGACTGGAAGCGCCCACCATGCCCGCCAGGGCCAAGATCATTGTTTTTTTCTTCATACGGGATCTGAATTAATAGTAAAAGTTCGAGTTCGAGAATATACGAGTGCGGTGATAAAGACTCCCTCACTATCAAGCAAGGAAATTTTGGAATGTATGTGAGGCCTCGGAGAAAACGCGTATTCGCGGGAGGGTTGCGGGGTTTATCCGCCGGAAACCGCGAAAACTTTTCCTCGTCGTCCCGGGGTTCCCGCAATAAAACAAAAATTCTGAGTAGAACCGATACGCTTCATGCACCATTCAAGGATATTTCTGATCTTTGCCGGGTTCTTCGGACTGACCGGCATTATTCTCGGCGCCCTCGGCGCCCACGCGCTCGAGGAAATCCTTCACGCGCGCGAAACCGTCGTCGCCTGGGAAACGGCCGTGCGGTACCACTTTTTCCATACGGCGGCATTGATGGCCGCGGCGGTCTGGATTCGCCTGGAACCGTCCGCCCGCCTCGCCCGGTTCGGAGCCTGGTGCTGGGTGGCGGGAATTCTTATTTTTTGCGGAACCCTCTACATTCTCGCGCTGGGCGGACCGGGTTTCCTCGGCCCGGTCACCCCGGCCGGAGGCATCCTCTTCATGATCGGCTGGGCCTTGTTCGGCATAGGCGCATGGAAAACCTCGCCGGCATAACCCCCGGCAGGCCCGGAAACGCCCCCGTAGGCCCGTCCGTGAGGACGGGGACCTCCCCCATAGGCCCGTCCGTGAGGACGGGGTGCTCCCCGGCTCGGATCTCTTCATCGACGTCAAACAACACTCGCTCACAGAAGGCCTCACACAGTTTTCGCGCATGACATGAACGCTCCCGATAACAAAACCGGGCGACACACCATTCAACGGAAACCGGGCGAATCCATGAACCTTCCCCCGGAGCTGGCCGAGATGCTGAAAAAGCTGTCCCGGGTCGGTCAACCGCTGCTGGTTGGCGGGTGCGTTCGCGACTGGCTTCTGGGTCTGGACCCGATCGACTTCGACGTCGAAGTTTTCGGCATCGACTATTCGACTTTGGCAAACGCCCTGCGTGCCTTCGGGCCGACCGACGTTGTCGGCAAGCAATTCGGCGTGGTCAAGGTTCGTGCCCGCGGCCTCGAGTACGACTTCAGCCTGCCCCGCAAGGAAATCAAAAGCGGGGCCGGCCACCGGGGCTTCGACGTACGGCCCGACCCGAACCTGTCGATCGAAACCGCCGCCCTGCGCCGTGACTTCACTCTCAACGCAATCTCGTACGATCCCGCCGGCACGGTCGTCGATCCGCTGGGCGGTCTCGAAGATCTCAAGCGCGGACGCCTGCGCCACAGCAGCGGGGCCTTTGCGGAGGATCCCCTCCGGGTGCTGCGCGCCTTTCAGTTGGCCGCCCGCTTCGACCTCGATGTGGCGCCCGAAACCGCCGATCTCTGCCGCTCGATCCGCAGGGCGTTCTCCGAACTACCCAGGGAACGCATCTGGGGCGAATGGGAAAAATGGGCCGCGAAATCGACCCTTCCCTCCCGCGGGATCCGCGTCCTGGAGGAGACCGGCTGGATGGAGTTCTTTCCCGAGATCGCCGCCCTCCGCGGCGTCCCCCAGGATCCGGAGTGGCACCCCGAAGGCGATGTCTTCACGCACACCCTTCACTGCCTGGACAGCCTCGCCGCGATGGGCGAATGGCGGAGCGCGACCGCGTCCAGGCGACGCGATCTCATGCTCGCCGTTTTGGCGCACGATTTCGGCAAGGCCGTGACGACCGAACAGGTTGAAAAAGACGGCGTCCTGCGCTGGGTAAGCCCGCGCCACGAGGTCGAGGGAGGAAAAATCGCGGTCCGGTTCATGGAGCGGATCGGCGCTCCCAAATCCACGCGTCAATTCGTCGTCCCTTTGATCGAAAACCATCTCTACCACATACACATGCAGGACGACGACCCCAGGTTGTCCGCGATTCGCCGGCTCGCGCGGCGCCTCGCCCCGGCCACCATCGACGATCTATGCCTGGTTATGCTGGCCGACGTACGCGGGCGCCCGCCGAAGGCTGAAACCGATCACCCCGGAATCACCGGCATCCGCGAGACCGCCCGCCGCGTCAAACTTGAAGACAGCGCACCCAAACCGATTATCATGGGACGTCACCTCCTGGCGGAAGGCATCGAGCCCGGCCCACACATGGGCAAAATTCTGGAAGCCGTATTCGAAGCCCAACTCGACGGCGCCTTCTCCACCGAAGAAGAAGGCATCCGCTTCCTGCGCGAATTCCTCAAGCCCCGCAAATAACCCCCCACGCCCCACGCTCCCACGCCCCACGCCCCTCGCCCCCACGCTCCCCTCACGACCGGAACAGCACCGCTTCGCGGTAGAACAATCTCACGGCTATCGCCAGCGCCAGCGCGGCGTAAACGCTCGTTGTTCCGAACACGAGGCCGATCGCGCCCCAGTCGTAGGTTCCGATCATCATCTCCTTGCTGACCAGCGCGATGTTCAAGACCGGCGCCCAGACCAGTGTCGGAGTGAGCTCGATGCCGGGAAGCGTGGCCGCGATCGCCGGCAGGATCGCCAGGAGCAGGAGCGGCGACACGTACGTTTGCGCTTCCTTGAAGCTGCGCGCAAACAGCGAGAGCGCCAGCAGCGCGGCGGAAAACAGGCATGCCACCGGGAGTAAAAGAAAGAAAACCGCCACCAGCGCCAAAGGATCGAGCGCAAGGAGAGGTCGGCCCGCCTCCGTTCCGCCGTCCAACAAGGAAAATCCGAATACAAGCGCCGCTCCGAGCGATCCGATCGCAAGCAACGATGTCGCCAGCGAAGCGGTCAGGACGACGAGGTACTTTCCCAGCACCAGCGCCAACCGCGATACCGGGCTGCTGAGGATCGTTTCCATCGTGCCGCGCTCCTTCTCGCCCGCCGTCAGGTCCATCGCCGGATACATTGCCCCCGTCACGCAGAGCAGGATGATGATGTACGGGATCACGCCTCCGAGCGTCGTCCCGGTAACTTTTTCGGGAGGCGCCACGTTGCTGACGCCGATCGCGAACGGGTCCAACAGATCCGTCGAAAGATCCCGATCCGAAAGACGTCGCGCGACGACGTCGTCGCGCAACTCGCGGAAGAAGCTCCGCACCACCCCGGCCGCAAGATTGGATTTCACGTCGCCTTCAAAAATGTAAAGCGTGACTTCCTCAACCGGCAGCTCTTCCTCGACCGCGGACTCGAATCCTTCCGGTATCCTGACTGCGGCGCGCACGTCACGGCGAAGAATCCGCTCGACGTAGTCCTCCCCGTCCGAGACCACGAGGATGCCATCCAGCGCGCCGAGCTTCTCCAGAATGCCCGGCGAATCGTCGCCGCCCAGCACCATCACCCGGTGCTGCTCCTGGCGCGCCTGCTCCATAACGACAATCGACAACGTTCCGATCCCGAACATCAGCAACGGGATCACCACCAAGGGAACGACGATCATCGAGACCAGCGCCCGGCGGTCCCGGAGGATGTCGATCAACTCCTTCCGGTAAACCACATGGATCTGCCGAAAGATTTTCATGCCGCCGTCTCCTCCTCCGCGGACACGAGTTTCACAAATACCTCCTCGAGGTCGGTCTCCCCATGACGCTCGCACAGGTCGGCCAGCGAACCCTCGTCCACGAGTTTGCCCCGGTGAATGATCCCGATTACGTCGCAGAGTTTTCCGGCTTCGCGCATGATGTGAGTGGAAAAGATGACGGTCTTTCCACGCTCCCGGCATTCCCGAATGAAACCGAGCACCGCCCTCGCCGTGATGACGTCCAGGCCCGCGGTCGGTTCGTCGAAAATCATGACCGCCGGATCGTGAACGAGCGTGCGGGCGATCGACACTTTCTGCTTCATGCCCGTGGAAAGCTTGTCGCAGCGCCGATCCTCGAAGTCCCGGATTTCGAGGCTTTCGAAAAGGGCGCCCACGCTCCGGCTGAGCGCTTCCCCCCGCAACCCGTGCAGGCGACCGAAGTACTCCACCATCTCGCGCGCCGTCAAACGCCCGTAAAGCGCGGTTCCGCCTGAGAGAAACCCGACGCGCGAGCGAACCGCATCCGGTGACGCCGTCACATCGTATCCGTCCACCAATGCCCGGCCGCGCGACGGCTTCAGGAGCGTCGCCAGCATGCGCAGGGTCGTCGTTTTCCCCGCGCCGTTCCCCCCGAGCAAACCGTAAATTCTCCCCGCCTCGCATCGAAACGACACCCCGTCCACCGCGTGAACCAATCCGCGCTTCCTGTCACTGAACGATTTACTGAGACCGGAGACTTCAACCATCAGAATTCGCCCGCATTCCACCCGAAAGCAGCAAGGGCACGCGAGCAAAAAACCGCCCGCCCACGACAGTCATCCGGCATACGAACGCGTTTCGCCCGGACTCCGGAGATTCTTTCACCCCCTCTCAACTCATCGCCTTCAACGAGCGGGAAATGGCGTTCGTGAACCGGGATCACAAGGTTGATCGCCTATTCCCGGTAAACGTACAGGAACGTACACACCGCCCCGAATATCATCGACGGGAGCCACACCCAGAACGAGCTGATCGGCATATCCCAGTACCCGACCGCCCAGGTGCACAGGATACACTTGGCCAGCATCAATCCCCAGAACACGGCAAGCAGACCATCGAAAACGATCACCGGTTTCTGTTGCCCCTCCTTCACTTCCACCGACCGGACGAATGGCTTCAGGTCGCGCTTTCCTCGCAACCCGGTACGGAGCTTGACGGCATCGGCGTACATGAAAACCATCCTAGCCGAAAATCCCGTCCGCGCCAAGAACCGATAATAAAAAAACAATCCACGAGAAGCCGACCAGCCCCCGCGGACGCCCGGAACCCGGCGTCCTTCTTTGTCCCCGTAAAATCCCCCGCCGACCTTTTCCCCGCCCGGCGAGCCTTCCACCGGGCATCTCTACCCATCCCGTCCGGCCTCGCCACCGCCGGACCGGGTCGCCGGGCGGGTGTACCAGAATCCGCATCGGTCCCGGCGACGCAGAGAACCGGGAATACAACACACCAGCACCTGGCCCAGCATTTGGCCCAACGAAAACTGTTCGGCTTTTCGTGACGATGTCAGAAGGGCGCAATCATTGATGATTTCGAATCCGAGACCGCGCCGGCGCCCCCATTTTTTCAGACTGCGAGAAAATGCGATCTCCTCGCCCGCGTAGTACCGTTCGTCGAACCCTCCCGTTTCCTCCCAAGCCGCGCGCGCGCAATACACATACGACCCCGGCGCAATCCGAAACCATCGCGACACGGTATTCCAGAATCCCAGGCCGGCCTTCATCGCGCGGTCCAGCGGCTCTTCCATTTCCACCCGCGCGCCTCCCCCGCAAATCTTCCCCGATTCCAGATTTTCCAGCGTCCGCCGAAGAAGTCCGGGCGTCAAACGCGAGTCGGCATCGATAAAGATCAGCCATTTCCCCCGCGCGGCCCGAGCCGCCGCATTCCGCGCGCGCGCGATCTGGTTGTGTTCCTCGAATACCACCCTCGCGCCGAATTCGCGCGCGCGCTCCGCCGTCGCGTCGGACGAATCGTTGTCGCAGACGACCGTTTCGTAGTCACTGCGCCCTGCGGCCGCAAAGCTGTCGCGCACGGATCCCAGCGCCTCGCCGATTAACAGTTCCTCGTTGTACGCGGGCACGAGCACGCTGATGTTCACCTGAGTTGACACAGTGTCTGACAATAAGAATAATTCCCCGTTTGTCATTGCCTGCCGGAGAAAAGGAGAAAACAAGTCCACGCGGATCGGTCAAATTCATGCGCATCGCCGTCATCGCCGATACTCATAACAGGCTTCCCGCTTCCCTTTCTGAGAAGCTGGCAGAGGCCGATGAAATCCTTCATCTCGGAGACATGTGCGACTTCGGAGTCTTTGAATCACTGAAGGCTATCGGCCCGCCGGTCACGCTGGTTCGAGGGAACAACGACCTTTTCCCCGAGTGGCCGATCTCCGTGGACATCAAACGCGCCGATTACCGTCTGCGCCTGATTCACATCCCTCCGCGCAAACACCCCGACGACGTGGACTTGCTGCTCCACGGCCACACACACTTTCCGCGCGACGAAACGATCGCCGGAGTCCGTTACCTCAACCCCGGCTGCATTCACCGCGCGAACAAAGGCGCTCCGCCCAGCTACGCATGGCTCGAATTTAAAAAAGGCGCCCCGCCCGCCTGGCGCATCGTCCTGCTCCGGGAGTAGATGGAATGTCCCGGTTAACGCGGTGGATCGCAGTAAACTTAGGCGTCCAGCCTGAGACAACACGCTGGAAAGCGTGTTCTACTTTTGGGCTCGGGCTAGGAGTCTGTCGGGCTTCGCCGACAGACTCCTAAACCCCCCTTACCTCCCTCGCTTCTGCCGGCGACCCTGTTTTCCGCCTCGCTTTTTCGCCTTCCCCGCTTGCCTGGACTTCTTTCCGGATCCCCGGGAATCCTCTTTGGATCTAACGAAAAGCTCTCCCTGTTCAGCGCGTGCATGAGCCGTCTCCTCGTTCTTCGACAAGCGACCGTTGGCGCTTGGCGAAGAAGCGCCGGACTCCCCCCGCTCCTCACCTCTATCGCGGGTACGCTGGTAAACGTATCCGCCCGCCCCCGCAACGGCCCCGAGAATGACCCCGACACCCAGCCACGGAGAAACGCTTCGGGAAAGGACCGTCGCAACAAAGAACAGTGCAATCACCCCGGCCGGAATCCCCGCCCGCTTCATCCACCACGCGCGCAAACCCGCCGTACCGCATTCCTTCGCATCGGGAGGATAGAGTTGCACGCGCTTGAGAAATCCGACGACCGCCGAAGGCTCCTCCCCGTATTCCGGGGAAAAATCCTCACTGTCCAGAAACGAAAATGAATACGCGCGCTTCTCCGCCGGCTCTCCCGGCGCAGCCTCGGAAGGGGTGCGCGGAGAAAACTCCTCTCCCCGCGCCGCTGCCACGCGGCCTTCCTCAACTCCCGGCATGGCGCCGGATTCGCCCATCTCTCCGCCGCCGCCGGCGACCTCCCCGGCCTGCGTTGCCGCCCGGGAAGGATCCGGGCCGAACTCGTCAGCATGGCGGGCCCGGAGATGCCGCACCTCCCGGGACAGGTTATCCACGCGCCGCGCCAGCTCCTCATGGCGGCTTCCAGCCTTGATCGCCAGCACGATCGCGGCGATCGCCACAGCCGGTATCGCAAGTACGGCGATCGCCGTAAAAAGAATCAAACTCTCATGCATTGTGTTTGTCAGGATTCTCCGCAGATCGCCCGGATCCTCTCAAGCAGAATCCGCAAGCACCCTCCGGTTTCAGGAAACCGGCACGTCATTACGCCGGTGCGCCTCCACTTCCGTTCCAAAATATCCTTGCCACGGAACCCGATCTCCTCCAGCATTTTCGCACGGTGGATCGCTTCCCCGGTCTGCCCCCACAGTCACCGGTCCAT
>SLTG01000094.1 GCA_007130045.1 Opitutales bacterium | reverse complement strand
TGCGCGGCCTCCCTGCTTTCGACCAGGAGGCGCAGCTTCGGCTCGGTCCCGGAGAATCTCGCCAGGACGCGTCCTTCCTTCCCCATCGCCCTCTCCGCTTCCCGAATGATCGCGGACAAGTGAACCAGCGTCGCCCAGTCCGGCTTGGCCCGCACCGTCAGGCTTTCAGACCGTTGCGGATAACGCCGCAGCCACGACCTGAGTGCGGAAAGCCCCTGCGCCCCCGGAGTTTCCCGCATGACCTCGATCACCTTCAACGCCGCCAGAAGCCCGTCACCGGCCGGGGAAATATCCGTAAACAGAATGTGTCCCGACGACTCGCCGCCCAGGTTGAACCCTCCGGCGATCATTCGTTCGGCGACGTACCGGTCGCCGATGTCCGTTCGCTCGACCCGGCCGCCCGCGTTCCGGATCGCTTCATCCAGCCCGAGGTTGCTCTGCTTTGTCACGACGAGCGTGTCGTGCGCCAGCGCGCCCCGTCGCAGCGCGCTCAGGGCGAGGATCGCCAGCACTTCGTCGCCGTCGAGCACCGTACCGGTTTCGTCGGAGAGGACGATCCGGTCACCGTCGCCATCCAGGGCGATTCCGATCGCCGCGCCCTCCTCGCGCACCCGCTCCCCCATCCGCTCCGGGTGCTGGCTGCCGACGCCGTCATTGATGTTGTATCCGTCGGGAGCGTCTCCGAGGGTCACAAGCCGCGCGCCGAGACGGCGCAAAACCGCCGGCGCCGTACGATAACCCGCTCCGTTCGCCGTATCCAGAACGATGTTCCACCCGGCCAATCCATCGGCCGGCAGCAGCCCGGCGAGTTTGTCCACATAAAACGCCCCGTTTTCCGCCGCTTCCTTTTGGCTCCCCGCACGCCCCGCCCTTTCGCCCCTGTCGGACGCGTCGATTATGCTTTCGATTTCGATTTCGTCCTGATCCCGGAGTTTCGCACCGCTTGCCGAGAAGAATTTGATCCCGTTATCGTGCGCCGGGTTGTGCGAAGCGGTAATCACGGCACCGAGGCCGGCCCGGAAATGAAGAACCGCCATGGCCACGGCGGGCGTCGGTGCCACTCCGGTCCGCAGGACGTCGGCCCCGCTTTCCGTCAACCCCTGAACGAGGGCGTTCTCGATCTCCGGTCCCGAATAACGGGTGTCCCTGCCGACGACGACCAGCGGCGCCGCCTCGGTCCGGGCACGCAAATACGCCCCCGCGGCGAACCCCAGACGGCGGGCGAATTCCGGATTGATCCACTCCCCGCCGACGCGCCCGCGCACCCCGTCCGTTCCAAAGTATTTCCGCTTCACTCGTAAAACGTTTTGATTTTTCGACAAAGATCCCCGACCGCGCCGCCGAGGAGGCGTTCGCGGGCGAGTTCGATTCCTTCCTCGACACTCCCGGAAACCCCTTGGACGCGGAGAGCGAGCCCGGCGTTGAGCAGGATAGAGTTTACGAGGCCCTCCGGTCCCTCCCCTTCCAGGATCGCTTCCAGGATTTTCAGATTTTCCTCCAAATCTCCCCCGGCAAGCACTTCCAATGGACAACCCGGCAGCGAAAAGCGGTCCGAGTTCCAGGTTTCGTCGGTCCCGTGAAACGCCCCGAAGCCCGCGACCCGGTTCTCGGTCGCGCAGGAGATTTCATCCATCCCCGCCGCCTCCGGCAACCGTCCGTGGACAACGAAACCGCCCTTGAGCCCCAGCTCGTTCAACGCCTCCGCAAGCACCGGCACCCAATGCTCCGAAAACACTCCCATCAACTGGCGGGCGGGCCTCCCGGGATTAATCAGCGGACCGAGGATGTTGAAAACCGTTCGCTTCCCCCGCGCGGCCAACGCCTGACGAACGGGCATGATCTCCTTGAACGCGGGGTGGTAGGCGGGCGCGAAGAAGAAGACGAAATTCAGTTCCTCCAGCGAACGCCGCGCCAGATCGGAATCGATCTCGAGAGGAACACCGAGGGCCTGCAGCAAATCGGCGCTCCCGCAACTCGACGTAATCGACCGGTTGCCGTGCTTGAACACCGGGACCCCCGCCGACGCGAGAATCAGCGCCACCACCGTCGATATGTTGAACGTCCCCTGCCGGTCGCCTCCCGTGCCGCAGACGTCGATCGCCCGTCCGGCCCATTCCTCCACCCCCGGATCCCGCGCCAGTTCGCGAAACACCTCCGCAAAGACCCGCACTTCCCTGCCGGTTTCTCCTTTTTCCGAGAGGGCGACCAGAAACCGTTCCTTGGCCCCGGCATCCTCCCGCGGCGACGCGAGCGCGCGCGCCGCCGCCTCGACTTCCTCCGGGTTCAGATCCCGTTTCTCCCCGAGTTTTCCGGTGATCTCCTTTAGTTCCGTCGCTTTCATCTGGCTCCATTGCGTGGCTGTTACTCTTCTCCGGCGTTACCGATACCGAATCTCAGCGAAACGGAAATCGTCGTCGGAGCAACAAAAGAATCCGGAAAGGCGATCCGTCAACGCGCGAATCCCGCCGGATTTCGAATAAGGCTTGACGAAAAAACACCGGCTGCGTAATGATTTTTCTTTTGCGCAGGAAGCACAGATCAACTTTCCTAATCTCAACAAGAGAAAATCATGGCCAATCCAAAACGTAAACAATCCAAGGCACGGAGCGCCAAACGCCGCGCCGCCAACCGCTTCAAGGCCCCTCAACTGTCGAAGGACACTGTGGACGGCACCGCTTACCGCCCGCATCGCGTCAATCCGAACAACGGGATGTACCGGGGGCGCCAGGTTATCGACATGGAGGCCTGAGGCTTTTTCGAATTGTCATCACACTCACCTTGTTTCCCGCGGTGACCTTTCCGCGACTTCTCCCGAAATCATATGGAGGATAAAGGGTCCGGCACGAAAACCATCGCCATCGATGCCATGGGAGGAGATCTGGGGCCGGCCGAAGTCGTCGAAGCCCTCGCGCTGGCCTATGAGCAGGTCCCCAAACTGGAAGAGACGATCCTGGTCGGGAACGAATCGGCTCTGACCCCGCTTCTCAGGAAAACGGGGCTCGACAGCGAGCAGCGTGTCTCGATCCGGCACGCGTCGGAGGTCATTGAGATGAACGACAAGCCGCTGCAGTCCCTGAAGCGCAAGAAGGACTCCTCCATGGTGCGGGCGATCGACCTGGTAAAGGCCGGCGAAGCGAAGGTCCTTCTCAGTTGCGGAAACACCGGGAGCCTCATGGCGGGTGGGACCATCAAACTTCGAATGCTCGAAGGCGTCGATCGCCCCGCTCTCGCCACGGTCATCCCGAACAAGGGATGCCATTTCGTTCTGATCGACGCCGGCGCCAATCCCGACGCCCGGCCGGAGCACTTGGCGCACAACGCCATTCTCGGAAAAATCTATTGCCAGATCGCGCTCGGCATCGAAAATCCCCGGATCGGGCTTCTCTCGATCGGAACCGAAGAAGGCAAAGGGAACGAGTTGACCTACAATACAAACACGCTTCTGAAAAACCTCTCGGACCTTCTCAACTACCAGGGTCCGATCGAAGGATTTCACCTCTTCCAGAACCACGTGGACGTGGTGGTCTGCGATGGTTTTGTCGGAAATATCGTTCTGAAAACCTGCGAGTCTCTCTTCCTGGCGCTCAAGGAATACCTGAAAGAGGAAATCACAAGGAATCCGCTCCGGAAATTCGGGGCGCTTCTCTCCATGGGCGCGTTCAAGACCATGAAAACCCAGCTCAACCCCGACTACTACGGGGGAGCTCCCCTGCTCGGCCTCCGCGGCAACATTATGAAAGCCCACGGATCGAGCAACCGGGAAGCGATCATGAACGCGCTTCGTATCGGCACGGAAATTATCGCGAAGGACATGAACGGCCACATTACCGAAGAAATAGCAAGGGCGAACGAATCGATCCGGCGCGCGGAACCGTTCCCCGCCATATGAGCGGCCGTGTCTCCTTTTAAGACGGACTCCTTTCGACTATGAGCGACTATTCCAACAGCGGCCGAAACCGGGACTCCAATGTCCCGTCCGCCGTGCAATCGGAGTCCTCCGCCCGGACCACAGTCACAATCACGGGAACCGGCAGCTGCATCCCCGAAAAAATTCTCACGAACGACGATCTGACCAAACTGGTCGAAACGACCGACGAATGGATCGTCTCCCGCACCGGCATACGGGAACGGCGTATCGCTGCTCCCAACGAAACCGCTTCCGACATGGCCGTGCGCGCCGGCGTCCGGGCGCTCGAAAGCGCCGGCCTCGGCCCCGGCGACATCGATCTAGTGATCGTCGCGACCATTACCCCCGACATGCTTTTCCCCTCCACCGCATGCCTGGTTCAGGATCGCCTCGGGATGCGCAACGTGTGCGCCTTCGACGTTGAAGCGGCGTGTTCCGGATTCATCTACATCACGGAGATCGCCTCGGCCATGCTCCAAAGCGGGCGCTTTCGGCACGCGTTGATCATCGGTACCGAAAAGCTGTCGTCCATCCTCGACTGGTCCGATCGCTCCACCTGCGTTCTCTTCGGCGACGGAGCCGGGGCAGCCGTTCTCAGCCGGGAAGACAATCCCGGCGAAGGCCGCGTCGAGGTCGTGGACACCCTCCTGGGGTCGGACGGTTCGGCCTCGAACATTCTTTACATGCCCGGCGGTGGCTGCCGCATCCCGGCCAGCGCCGACTCCGTGGCGGCCGGGTACCACTTTCTGAAGATGAACGGCCGCGAAGTTTTCAAGGTCGCCGTCCGCATCATGGAACGCGCGGCCCTCGAAATCCTCCAACGCAACAACGTTCCGCTGGAAAAAGTTCGCTGCATCATCCCCCACCAGGCAAACGTCCGTATCATCGAAATGCTTTCCGAACGGATGAAGCTTCCGATGGATCGTTTTCACGTCAACCTCGACCTCCTCGGGAACACCTCCGCCGCGTCCGTCCCCCTCGCCCTGGATGAAGCCATGGCCGAGGGTAAGATAAGCGACGGAGACTACGTGGTCCTCGTCGCATTCGGCGCGGGCCTGACCTGGGGCGCAACACTGCTCCGCCGGCACGAAAAAAGTTTATGACTTCCGTCTCGTCAACATCTCGCCGCTACCGGACTTCCCCGGGGAGGAAACGCCCCTTTCCGGCGTTAACCGCGATTGCGGTTCTCGTCCTTCTCCTGATGACCCCCGGCCGCGAACTTTCGGCCGAGTTGGTCTGGTCCTCCGCCGAAGGCTGGGTCCTCGAGGATCCGACGCCCAGCGAGGCGCGAAAACCCGCCCCCCCCGAGGCCCTGGAATTGATGAACGAAGCCCGCCGACTCCAGGAGGACGGTCGCCGGCACGCCGCCCTCCGCCGTTACAGACGGGTGCATCGCCTGTATCCGGACTCGCTATACTCCCCTGAATCTTATTACCAGATCGCCCTCATCCGGCTGGACAGGCACCAATGGGGCCATGCGTTCGACGCGCTGGATACCATTGTCAAAAGGCATCCCGACTATCATCGCTTCAACAACGTCGTCGGACTGCAGTTTGAAATCGCCGTCCATGTTGCCGAGGGCGCGCGATTCCGGATATTCGGAGCCATTCCCGGATTCCGCAACATGGACCGCGCCGTCGACATGCTGGACCGCGTCGTCGCCAACGCGCCTTACAGCGACTACGCGCCCGTGGCCCTGGGGTACATGGCGCACGTCGAGAAAAACCGCGGACGGCCCGAAGACGCGATCGACGCCTTTGAACGCCTGGTCACCGATTACCCGAACCATCTTCTCGCCCCCGATGCCTACCTCGGACTGGCGCAGGGCTTTGCCGACATGGTCACCGGTCCCGAGTACGACCAGGGCGCGACGCGTCAGGCGATTTCCTACTTCGAGGATTTCATGATCCTCTTTCCGAACAGCCCCTACGCGCAAATCGCCGAGGATGGCCTCGATGAAATGCGCGATATTCTCGCGCGCAGCAAGCTGATCATCGGTGATTTCTACAACCTCCGCCGCGACAACTACGTCGCCGCCAGGGTATTCTACAACGAAGCCATCACCTCCTCGCCCACGTCACCAAGCGCCGACGAAGCCCGCGAACGCCTCGAATCGATCGAGGGAAGAGGCCCGGGCACCGGCGCTCAGGAAGGATCATAGAGGCAGGCGTTGTTGCCTGTCGGGTGATTGTCGGGAGAATCCGACGGTTTCCGCCCGCTCGCCCGAATAGCAGGAAGACTTCTCGACTCCACGTTTCCTCAAACCTTTCAGCACGGAACGCCTCTACGGATCTTTCCATAATCATCCGGATCTTCCTGGCAGCCGGCACGACGAAGCGGAATAAGGACCGGTACCCATTGCAGACCGGGTCCGTACGGATCCGGAGGATATGTTCGCGCAATCATTTCCCTTCGGTCGCATCCTCCACCGCCGACGGCACCTCCACGCAAAACACCGCGCCTCCTCCGGGAGCATCCTCAACAGTCATCACCCCTGCATGATCCGCAATGATGTCCCTTGATATGCTCAAGCCAAGCCCAAGCCCAAAATGTTTGGCCTGCTCCTTCGTCGTGAAACTGGCATCGAAGATTCTTCCCTTCAACTCGTCCGGCACGCCGGGACCGCTGTCCTGAACCCGCACGAACACCCGGTTTTCGTCCGAACGCCCGCAGGACACCCGAAGCCGTCCCGATTCACCCATCGCCTCGCAGGCGTTGTGGATGAGATTCGTCCATACCTGGTTGAGCCTTCCCGGATCCGCGTCAACCGGTGGAATCTCCGGCAAATCGACCTCCACTTCGTACCGCTTAAGAATTCCGCGAAGGATCAACAACGTTTCCCGGATTCCCTCCCGCAGGTCGATCCGGCTCACGCCGTGCGCCCCCGGGCGGGCGTACTTCTTCAGATTGACGACAAGATTGCGAATCCTTTCGGAAGAAACCTGGACTGTCTGCAAACTCAGGCCCGCTTCGAAAACCGGCAGCAGTTGACGAATTTTCCTGTCGTCCAGGTCCGATGCCATGCCGAGCACTTCCGGCGAAACCACGGCCAGCCGGCGCAACAGGGGACGGGATATCTTCGGATGCTTGCGGACCAACGACTCCAATCGCTCGCGCTGAGTCGACGTATCCGGCATTTGGGCACGCACTCCTTCCTCCCAGAAGCGCCTGGCGATCTCCCTTTGCTTCCCGTCGCGCTGACCGAGGACTTCTTCAAACGCCTCGCGGAGATAGTCGATCGAGCGCAGTATCGCCGAGGCGGGATTATTGATTTCGTGGGCGAGCCCGGCTACCAAACGGCCCAGCATGGCCATTTTCTCCTGTTCCACCAAACGGCTGCGGGTCTGTTCGAGTTCCGCAACCGTCCGTCGCAACGCGTCGCGTTCCTTTTCGAGGGTTGAGTTGACGGTCGCAAGCTCCATGTGGAGCCTAGCCATCCGGCGATAGCGCTCGATCAGGTTGTGATAAATGAGCGACTGCAACCCTCTGTAAAGCTCCGGCGCCGATCCCTCAAGCGACCGAAACTTTTCGAAACTCAACACAAGGCCGGTGCCCCGTTGCGTCACTTCGGCATCGAAAAAATTCCGCGCTCCGGTGAAGTACGACAAAAGGCCGACGAGCTCGCCTTCCCGAACAAAGTCCACCGCGATGCGCTCGCTGTCCGCGCCGCGCCGGAATAGCGTCACCGTCCCATCGAATATACAGAAGATCTTTCCAACAAATCCCCCCTCCCGAAGCAACAGATCTCCGGGCTCGAACTCAAGGAGCAGACTCGCGAGCTCCGGCGATGTGTCGATCAGGCCCCGTACCCTGGCAATGGTTTCCTCTCGAGTCGATCGCAGGGCGTCGGCCCGTTCCGCGCCCCCTCCGGGACGATCACTGCCCGGTGTCGATTCTGTTTCGCTGGCGCACATATTCCGCAAGCCGGGTTTGATCCAGATAACGCATATAAGGCAGCGGATCCCGGCCGGTGGCAATGACGTAGCTGGTCAATTCGTCCCGCGCCGCTTTCAACAACTCCTCCTTGTCCCAGGGCTTCGCAAGGTAATGCGTGATCTTTGCATGGTTGATCGCCTCGACAGTGTCTTCAAGGCCGGCCTGTCCGGTAAAAAGCACCTTTCGCGCCGCTTCGAGCTCGATGTGACCGCGCAATTCGATCAGCAGGCGCACGCCGCTTTTCCCTGGCATCACATGATCGCAAAGAAGCAAACCGACGCAATTTCCATTATCGAGAATGCCATCGATAACCTGCTTCGCCTCGTCGGCCGAACCGGCGGTTTCGATGGGAAATCCTTCCTCCAGCGGTGCAAGATCGCGCGCCACTGCGCGGAGCACATCGGGCTCGTCGTCAATACAAACGATGTAAATCTCTTTCATAATTCCTTTCCCCGGGACAACCTGATTGGCTTATGATCGCTCATTGAACTCCCGGATTCAATCCACCGCGCGTTTCCGTTCGTTTATTTCAGCCCCAGAAGCGGCCAAAGCACCTGCGACAGCGCAAGGGCGATTATCAATCCCACGATTCCGATCAAAATCCCCATTTTCGCCATATCCGCGGTCCGCAACATGCCGGTGCTCATCGCAATGGCGTTCGGCGGTGTCGAAATCGGGAGCGCCATGCCCAGGCTCGCTCCGACCGCGATAATGACCGCGTTCATTTCGAAGGAGACCCCCTCGGCAAGGATCCCGCTCGCCCCGAGGGTCACCGCAAGCGGAACGAGCAGGCTTGCCGCCACGGTATTCGAAATGAAGTTCGAAAGCCCGGCCGCCACGAATCCGAATACCGCCAAAACCAGAAACGCACCCATCGCGTCCCAGCGAATCAAGCCGATCAACCATTCGGCAAGCCCCGTATCCCGCATCGAAATCCCGAGCGCGATCCCCCCTGCCATCAACCAAAGGACCTCCCACGAAAGATTGCGGATTTCATCCTTCTCGATCACCTGAAACGCGGTAAGCGCCGCGATCGGAAAGAAGGCAACGACGCTGCTCGAAAGACCGTGCCAGGCTTCGGTCACCCAAAGAAACACGGTCAATCCGAACACCACGTAAAGTGTAACGGCTTTCCATGAAAGGTTGAATTTCCCGCTGAGGTCGAGAACGATCCGTTCCTCCCTGGCCGGATAAACCTTGAGCAGCAGCCACCAGACAAAAACCAGCAGAACAACCACCAGCGGAACGGCGAGCATCATCCACGAACCGAAAGCGATCGAGACCCCCTGCTCCTGAAGGGCGCCGATCACGATCGCATTCGGGGGCGTCCCGATCGGCGTCGCGATGCCGCCCACGTTCGCCGCGAACGGAATCGCCAGCGCGATTCCAATCCGGTAACGGTCGTTCGGATCGAGTTGCGCGACGATCGGCAGGATCACCGTCATCATCATCGCCGTCGTCGCCGTATTGCTCATGAACGCGGACAGCCCCGCTGTCACCAGCATCAACCCCATCGTCACGTAGGCGGGCTTCGTACCGAAAGGACGCAGGATTACGCGGGTAAGATTGCGATCGAGCTGATATTTCACCGCCGCGCTGGCGAGCACAAAGCCGCCCAGGAAAAGGATGATAATCGGGTTCGCCAGGGCGTTCAGGTAACTCGTGTAACCCGGCGCCGGAAATTCCAGGAGCCAATGGTCGGCGTCGAGCACCAGCCGCGAGTTCGCCGCAACCAGGTCCGAACGGACCGTAACCGTCTCCGCATCTTCCCCGACCACTTCAACCGGAACGGCCTCCGCCCGGTTCTTGTTCACCAGCAACAGAACTCTCTCCCCGTCCTGCAACGCGCCGGCCGGAATCTCCCACACCCCTTCCTCTACGGCGGCCGGGGTCGCCGAGGGAACCTCGTTCAACTGAAATAACGGTCCCTGAACGCTGAGGAAAAGTATTTGAAGAAATATCACCAGGAGCGACGTCGCGTAAATCGGGATCGGCTCGGTCACCCAGAACACTGCCGCCAGCAGAAATATCCCCAGCGTGATATGTCCCATCAGGGACAGTCCTTCCAGCTCGAGGAAAAACGGGAGGATGAACAGCGCGATTCCCGCAAAGAGAGCGATTGGTTTCTTCAGATTCATCTATTGGCGCGAAGCGTACCTGCACGCCGCACCTTCAACAATGCTAAATTTTCCGGCTCGATGGAAAATCGGATTTTCAATCAATCGGATTAGACTGGCGGCGTATCGAACGCCCCTCGGCCTCTTCTGCCAGGGCGTTCGCACTTACCGCGTCATATCCTGGGTACCGCCCTAAACTGAACTCCCAAACCGACAGCCAGGTTTTCGAATTCCACCGAATCCGAAAACCGATCGGCATTCGACTGATTTCAGGCGGATTTCTTGAGACAGATCAGCTCGCTCCCGGAATGCGGCTCGGCAAAACACCGCTTCGCTTCGGGAGTGACCGAATGGAACGCGGCGAGTTCGTCCCGGTCCATCAGCAGACATGCGGTGGAAAATGCGTCCGCCACGGCGGCCGAGACCGCAACGACCCAGACACGTCGAAAGATGTAGGGAAAATCATAACCGGCCGCGTCCGGATGCAGCACATGGGCGCCCTGAAATCCGGTTCCCGAGGCGCTCAGCGCCTCTTCGGCGAGGGCCAGGCGCTGCTTGACCTCTTCCCCGCGCAAAAGCACGTCCCAGGTCTCCTTTCCCCTCGCCAACAAGGTGCTTCCGGCGCAGGAAATCAGGGCGGACTCGATCCCATGCTCCCGAAGGACCTCCGCCATCCGGTCGAGTGCGAATCCCTTGCCGATGCCGCCGAGATCGATCTCCCGACCGGGCTCCATACAGGCCACCCTCGGTTGGTCCGGCGCCACTTCGATCCTGCCCGACAACTTCGGCGCCTCCCCTTCCTTCATTAGTTTCCGGTGCTCGATGCGGGCGCCCAGAGTGACATCGAAAAGCCCTCCCGTCGCCGCGGAAGCCTCCATGGCCAGCTTCAAACAGGCATGGGTGTCTTCTTCGATAAAAAGACTTTCGCCTTTTCGCAGCGCGTTGATGCGCGAAACATCGCTGTCGTCGCGGTAACGACTGAAACGGTCCTCAAGTCCGTCAAGCCGTCGAAAGCAAGCTCCGGCAACCTGGAGGGAGCGATCGCGGTCCGGATGGGGGATACGAAGGGAGAACACGGTGTTCATGGCCGCGTGATCGAATCGGTGAATGGTTCTGTTGTCCTCGAGCTCGATCATTCGAAGACAATCAGCCTACCGTCCGATCTCCCAACGGCAATTCCAATATCGGCGCCCGGGTTCCGCCTCCAAAGCCTTTTTATTCGTCGTCGAAATCCAGATACGCCTCCCAGATGTCGTTGCGAACGAGGAGAAAAACGGGTGTGTCGGCACGAAGTCCTCGCGGCAGCGCAGTGTGGGTGTCGTCCAGGCTTTCCCGCACGCGCGCCAGTTCCGCCGGAAGGACGAGCAGAACGGGGAACCTTTGGGCATCCTCGGGCAGGGAATCCCAGTAACCGACCGACGGCGTCCCGCGCAGATACCACGGCAACGGCCAGTACGCACGCCCGATGACCGCCACCGGTCCGGCCTCGACGTCGGGCGAAACTCGAGCCATTTCGGCAATCAGAGCGGGTGCCCGTTCGATATCCGTGGAAGTGGGAACATAGGCGTACGGATTCCGCGTGTCGGACGCGTACCTGTGTGTCGCGCGGTCGGCCTGCCCCTTGTGCCAGACCAGCAAGGCGACGACAACCGCGAGCACGGCGCCCTTTCTGGCGATTCCCCCGCCGCCGAACAGATAACCGACTCCCGCGCCCGCAACCAGGCAGAAGTGCAGCCAGGGCGTCAAAACCAGCCATGGCGTCTTGTAAGGAATCACCGAATACACAATCCATTGCACGATACCGGCGTAAAACAGAAATCGAACGTAATCCCCCCGGGGACGCTTGAAGCTCAACGCGAACCCAAGGATCGCCCCGGCACCGATCGCGGCCTCCGTCCACCACACCCCGCCCTGCTGCTTCGGCCAGAGCAGCATCCATGCGTAGTGCCAGAAAGGTTTGTCGTGCCCCTCCCCGGTTTCGTAAACGAAAAACGTGCGGACGAAATCGACGAGTCCGGCCGGGCTTGAACCGGCGCCGGTGTACAGAACAGACACGACGAGAAAGGCAAGCGCGGCGGCAAGGAGAACGTCCCTCGGGAGCCGTCGAACAACCGGGCCGGGCACGAGCGGACGCCCGCGCCGGTGATGCTCGAATGCCACCAGAGCGCCCGCAACGGCCCACGCGAAAAAGCAGATGACAAAGGTCTCCCGGGTCGCCATCAGGAGGCCGGCCAGGATTCCCAACACCACCGCCTTCCATAGGGCGGGCCCGTTCAGATAAGCCACCAAAGCGAGTACGGTGCCGATCGCGAGAAAACCGAACAGCGTCTCGTGAATAAAGACGCGGCTGTAGTAAACGAGGAACGGGGAAGTGGCGACGAAAGCTCCCGCCGCCAGCGCCCCGGCGATCCCGATCCACGGCGCGAACGCAAGCGCGAGCAGGACTGTCAATCCGCCCAGCCACGCGATTCCCAGCCGGAGGGCGCGCGGGCTGAGACTTTCCCAATCGGCTTCGCCTCGCAGCCGGGCGACGGGCTCGGCAAACGCACTGAGAAGGGGGCCGTGAAAATGGGTGGGATCGAACGCGTACGTTCCGGTCTCCAACCGGTCGGCAAGCAGCCGGGCGCCGGTGGCTTCGTCGGCGTGCAGCGGACGGTGTTCGATGGCGTCCAAGCGGATCCACATGCCCAGACCGAAGCACAGGATCCCCACCGACAAGACGATTACCCATTTCGGCGAAACGGCGACACTTCCCTCTTTCATTGAAAACACGATAACATTATGTTGTTTATCCTTGCATATGTTTTTTCATCATCATCACAGGGCCGGATCGTTTCAGCCGCAAAACCACCCAGGGCGGCCATCCGGCGCCGCTTCGGGACACGCCGGGACGGGAACCGGCGTGTCCCGATCCGGAAACGACCCCGTTCACCCCAAATAGTACGATGAAGGTGTCCGCGACTCAACGGCATATCGTGCTGGTCACGCCCGTTTACCACGACACCGAACGGTTGTCTGTCTTCGGGCCTTCCCTGGCTCAGGCGTTAAAGGACTCCCCGTTGCCGGTTCTCTGGGTGGTTGCGGATGACGGCTCCGGGGACGAAGAGAGCCGGCGCGTTCAGGAACTCGTGGAGAAATTTCGCAAAATCCACCCGGAAATGGAATTCTTTGAGAAAGGGGAACACCTGGGCAAGGGAGGCACGGTGCGAAGCGCGTGGGCGGCGTACCCCGACGCCGATTGGCTGGGATTCATCGACGCCGACGGCAGCGTCGACGGCGCGTCGATCGTGAACTTGATGCAGAAAGCCCACGATGCGGGTCCGGGGCACGCTATTCTCGCGTCACGCAAATGGGACAGGGAGACGATCGTTGTCCAGAAGCCCCTGCGAAAACTCACCCACAGGATCTTTGCCGCGATCGCGCGAAACCTTCTGAAATTGCCGGTGCACGATCCTCAATGCGGCGCGAAGATCATCGATGCCGCGGCGTTTCGGGATGTGGCTCCCCAACTAATGGAAAACGGTTTCGCCTTCGACGGCGAGCTCCTGGTCGCGCTTCGCAGGCACGCGGTCGAACTGATTGAAGTGCCGGTGAACTGGGAGGAAAAAGGAGGCGGCTCGGTGCGCGCCGTCGCGGTCGCGGGGCCGATGCTGGCATCGCTTCTGCGCATCAGGAAGCGCACTCACTCCGGTCATTACGATCCGAAGTGAACGGCGGCGCAACGGGCGAAGCGAACCCCGATTCGGTTAGGACTCGACGGGAATGCCGTGGACCTCAACCTCGATATAATGGTTCATATCGTTGGCTGTGTTGCCGGCGCTGTAAAGGCGGACGTACCGACCTCTGACCCCGTCCACGCTAATCGGTTTCCCGTAACGGCTTTCCAGGTAGGGTCGATCGCGGCCGCGGCCCAAACCCAGCGCGTTCTCGTAATCGTTGTTGAATACGGTGGTGACGTCGCTTAAGAAATCCTCATCGTTGGAAATCTGAACCACGACCGAAAGGTAAGCGCGCTCCTGGCGATGGTAATGCCAGACCCAGATGCCGTGAATCTCGTGTTCGGCTTCCAGGTCGATCTGCACCCATTGCTCGCCGGGCATCAACTCGACGTAGTACCCTTCCCCCGCCCTCTTGTCTCCGTCGGTGATATAGGAAAGATCGCCAATGATCGGCATCGGGTCGCTCGCGGTAACCGGTTTATCCCTGGAAACCAGTTCGGCTCCCGCGGGAAGGGAAAGCGAAGGCGGCTGCTGCGGAACGCCCACAACATTGCCGAGGGTGCCCTCTTCCGGGGTGCCTTCGATTTGTTCCGGGGGAAATTCCGGCTGGTAGCGAACCTGGCCGGCCGCCTGTTCCTGCGTGCCGGCGCCCGGCGCCTCGCCGTTTTCCGCTTCGCCGCAACCGGTCAGGAGCGAAAGAGTGATTCCGGAAAGGATAACTATAAGATGCTTGTTTTTCATGTGTGTGTTGAAGTGAAATCAGGTTTCGGCGGTGAGCCCGCCATCAACCGACAGGTGTTCGGCGGACAACTGGATATATTCCCGTTTTCCCGCCGAAGGATTCACCCAGAAAATGGGCGCTTCGGATTCAAACGCGGTCCGGGCGTCACAATTCAATGTCGCCCGGCCCCGCAGCGTGTCAAAAAAATTCTCCAGGTGCGGCTGGTGTACCGGCTTGGCGAGGACCCCCGGAAGATCGTACTTCTCCAAGGGCGGGCTCTCGTACGAGGCGACCGAGTCGCCGGTGTCGGCGGGAGCGGACGCCGCGACCATCCGGAGCAGGTTCCGCCTGACGAGAGAATTCCAGCTCGGAGCGCCCGATTCCCGGTAAATGTTCGTGAATTGCCGCTGCTCGGAAATCTGAACCGTGCCTTCCGTCCCCATGAACGCCTCATAGTAGCCGCCTCCCGCGCTGGTGCCGGTCAGAACCTGGTAAAACGCCCGCACCGGACCGTGCAACGGAGTGTCGTATTCGAAAATCGCCATCACATTGTCGTAGTGCTCGCGATTCCGGAAATAATTCCGCCCGCCCGACGCCACCACCGAGGTCGGAACGTCATCGAGGAACCAGTTGAAAATGTCGATCTGGTGAGCGCCGAGATCGGAAATGGGCCCGCCGGACAGATCCCGGTACCAGCGCCAATTCAGGAATTGATGGGCATCGGCGAACCCGTAGGTCCGCAGCGTTTCCTGGTCGGGGATAATCCTCGGATTGACGTCGATGTCCTGGGAGGCCCCGATCGAGCGGTTCCATTGCCCGTTGAGGTTCTGGATATCGCCGCAGATCCGATGGTTCTGAATGAGTTGGTCCCGGGTGTAACGGTACCGGGGATTGGAACGGCGCTGGTGGTTGATCTGGCAGAAAAGGCCCGTGCTTTCGGCGGTCCGCACCATGGAGCGCGCGTCTTCGATGGTGTGAGCCATCATCTTTTCGCAAAATACGTGCCGGCCCGCTTCCAGGCTCCAATTGGTGTGCCGGGCATGCCAGAAGTCCGGGGTCGCCACAATCACCGCGTCGAGATCGGTTTCCGAGGAGAGCATCTCCTCGGCGTCCACGTAACGGTTGGGATTGTATCCGAAGGTGGCGCGTATCCTTCCGAACGCCCCGCCCAAGCGGTCGGGCATAATGTCGCAGACCGCCTGATAGTGAATGCCCGGAATATTGCGCATCGCGGAGAACAGGACCTGCTGCTGCGCGCCGCAGCCGATGAACGCCACCTTGATCTCGTCCGAGGGGGCGTTCCTGGCGGTCGAGCCGAGGATGGAGGGAGCACCGAAGACAAGTCCGGCACCGGCCAGAGCGCCGTTTCTCAGAAAGCGGCGCCGGCTGATTGGGTTGGATTTCTCCGGATTCTCTTCCATGTGCGAAGGTCGCTTGTTGCGAGCCGGTGTCAAGTTTTTCGTGATACTTCTAGAACGATTTCATGACGCTGAACCTATTGTGCCGCACGTGAAGCAGGGCGGCGACGATCAGCAGAATGTGGATGCCCAGCCAGGCGATGCCCGCGTCCTGCCCGAGCAAGATCAGTCCGAAGGTCAGACTGGTGTAGACCAGTCCCATCGCGAAGAGGGAGAACCGCAGCGCGATTCCCAGCAGAACGGTCAGGCCCAGGATAATCAAAAGCGGCCCGAGAAGCTTGTCGTAGATGGCCAGGCCAAACGCCGGCATCAGCGGCTCGGCCAGAAGTCTGTCGTACATCCCTTCGGGCACGCTCTGAAAATGGCTCAAGCCGTACACCTTTTCGGTAGCCGTATCCACCAAACCGTATTCGTTGACTTCTCCGTCGATTTCCACAGCTTCCTCGGTGGCTTTCATGCCCGCGAACTTCTCCACTCCCTCCTGCAGCGAGCGAATGCCGAGCCAGAGCCGAAGCAAAAGGAGCGCCAGAATCGAGCCGAGGCAGCTGGCGGCTCCGTCTCCGTGGACTTGTTGTGATGAGGTTTCAGTATCTGTCATTGACACGTGGGTGGTTTAACGGCCGGCGTTGATGGTCCCGCTATCGATTAGTCCGGTACATGATTCGGCTGCAATCATAAAATCGATGCCGGGTGGTTTGAAAGGCATTATAATCAGGTCCATTAGGGATCCTGGCTCCGATCCGATCACACCTCGGAGTCCGCATTCACAGCGCGATAGATCCGGTCCATGACGCGGACATCCCTTGCCGCCTCCTCAACGGAAATCAGAGAATCCCCGTTTCCCCGAAGGGCGGACAGGAAGAGGGAAAAGGGATGATCGAGAGAATCGGGGAAATCGCTCCAGTAGGTCTCTCGGTCGACGCCCGTGATCGCGGCGCATGATAGGAACATCCGGCCGCGGTTCAGATAGGCGTGGCCCTCGGTTCCGGAAATTTCGATGCGGTTTACATCATTTCTGTCCACGTACCCGGATCCAAGGGTAGCCACCAGCCCCGATTTGAACCGGATCACGGCTTCCCCGTATTCATCGATCCCGTTGGTTCGACCGGTGGCGTTCCCCACATAGGCGGAAAGATCTTCGATGGGATCGCCCTCGGTCATCCATAAGAGGACATTCAGAATGTGGATTCCGAGATCGCCCAAGGCACCCCGTCCGACCTGGTCCCGGTCGATCATCCAGGCATGGTGACCGTCCCACATTCCGGTCAGAGAGCCTCCATGGGCGTATTGCAGGCGGATGCGCGTAACCTTGCCGAACTTGCCTTCGCGGACCACCTCCCGGAGAAACCGCATCTGAGCCATGCTCCGCATGAAGTAACCGGTCTGGAAAAGCACCCCTGCCTTCCGGACGGCGGCGGCGATCCGGTCCGCCCGATCTCCGTCGATGTCCAGAGGTTTTTCCACAAAGAGGTGACGACCGCTTTGGGCGGCGGCGATCGCGTAATCCTTGTGTTTAATATTCTCCGACAGAACCACGACCGCATCGAGGTCGCCGGCGAGAAGGTCCTCCATCGATTCCGCGAGCGCCCCGCCGGTAATCTCGGCGGCGAGCCGGGCGATTTCCGGGGTGTCGTCGTAAACCGACGTCACGTCGATCCCTTCAGCGTCCCTCAGGAACCGGGCGTACCGCTCAAGGTGAACGTGCGCGGCACCGAGCAGGCCGACACGATGAGTTCGCCCCGGAGATGTTCCGGCGAAAAGCGTCCTCGGCGATGCCAGCCCGACCGCCAGTGCGCCGGCACCGGTCTTGAGCATTTGCCGGCGCGTCAAACGATTAATGTCGGAAGAACTCATACTATATACCTCGTAAAGCCGGTTCAGGATTCGCTATTCGATCAAGGAAAGGTACGAAAGGAAGAGTGGTGAACCTGCATTCATTCGCCGGGTGAGGTGACCGGCATCTCAGTCAATCTCATAAACATCCTGTCAACGCGGATAAAAAGGAGGCCGAAGGTTTAATCATCTGTGGAATTCAAGTCCGGCAAGACTGATACCGCATCCGGATGAAGTCAATTCCCACCCGGTAATTCTCACTCCTTCAAGGACACGAATGCGACGCGGCGATGTCGAATGCCGCAAGTCGCACTTCAATCAGGTCGATATTCGCCCGCCGGTTCGTTGAGGCGGGCAAGTTCCTCCTTGAGTTTCCTGACTTCGGAACGGAGTTCGAGGACTTCGGTTGCGAGGTTCATCAGGAGCCGTTGTTCGGTATCCGGCGCCTTGCTGCCGGGCATCGCGAAGCGGTCGTCGAATTTCGCGCGAAGTTCGTCGAGAAGCGGCTGGATTGAGGATTCGGTGTATTCACGGCGGAATTCGTCCATACTGAAGAGGGACCGGCGCTCCACGGTTTGGGGATCGATCCTGTACGCCGGGAGACGCTCCTCCCCTGCCGGCGCGTCGTATTGCGGCGAAAGCCGCGACGGCGGGATCGCATCGACTCCTGAATCCGGACGGCCCTCGCCGGAACGCGCGGAGGCCGCCCTGCCGCGTAAATCGGGCCGCACTGTGTCGCCTAACGACCCCGCCGCATCCGCAGTGGGCAACGGCACCGGATCGGAAAACTCACCGAATCGACGCGCGACGGGTTGTTCGCGGACGGGCGTGGTTTCCGCATCGCTCTCCGTCCTTCCGGCCATCATCACCGGGGTTTTCGCGGATTCCTCCGGAGAAGAATCCTGCGCGAGGTGGCCCCTCCTTTCCCAGTCGATAATGGATATGAATCCTGCGATCGCGGCGAAACCGAATACGGCGGCGGCTGCCGCGGCTGTTATCCATGGCCAGGACACGAACTTCCGGAACCCATTGGCGCCGGTGTTGGGTTCAGAGGACTTCTCCAAAAAAAAGGGGGTGATATTCTCGCTCCGTTCGCCAATCGTCTCGGCGGCCAGCGCCCCCTCAAGGGCGGCGCTCGTCGCACGGATCGCCTCCACGGTCTCGCGTAGCCCGGCGGATTCCGCCACGGCTTGTTCGATTTCGTTCGCCAGGTCGTCGTCCTCGATCTCGCCGAGCGCGTATGCGGTCAGGATTGGATCATCGGGTGAAATTCTCATTATGCTGATAGACGGAGTGCGTGTTCATTCCCCGGCCATGGCCAGGCGGTTGCGGAGCGTTTTTAATGCGGTATGGAGCAGAAATCCGACGTTGGTCACCGTCAGGTCGGTGACCGCGGAGATTTCCTTGTAACTGAGACCCGTCTGGAATTTCAGCCTGACAACTTCCCGCTGGTTTTCCGGAAGATCCTCCATGAGCTCAAGGACGCGGGCGTAGGAGTCGCGGACCTCGACCAGTGCGTCCGGATTCAATTGGCCGTTGTCTGAATCCGCGACCGCCGGGTAGGCATCGAAAGAGTTCATCCGGCCCTCCTTTCGCAGTCGGTCCAGAGCGCGGTGGCGGCATACGCGAAACATCCACGGCACCACGTGTTTTTCAACGCTCGCGCGCGGTTCGCGCCAGAGGCGGACAAAGGTTTCCTGGACCACGTCTCGGGCCCCGTCGCCGTCCCGAATGATCGACGCGGCATAACGGACCAGCGCGGGTGAATGGAGCTCGACGAGCGACCGCATCCATTCGGCATCCTCCTTCGTCTTGTCATGGTCCATGAGTTGAATTTCAGGTGGACGTTAAATCTTCGCGTCCTTTCAAAGAGGACAACGAATGAATCAGGCGATTTATTAGATTAAAATGCTCCTGTCTTACCCTGAATCGATCACCGGAAAGTGGCAAGCGGTCGTTCGGGGAAGAGGGTCCGGGGTCCGGACCTGGCTCACCCTGTGGCGATACCCGCAAAAGCATCGACTCGCGGAACGGTCGAATCGTTGGCGTGAGTCGTTGGAATCGAAATTGATCCGCATAAACGGGGAGCGGGAATACGGATCTCGCCTGTCGAAGTCAGAATTCCGGACGGAACCGCTGCGTGGCGGGAATCTCCAGAACGTCTTCCAGCTCGCGGATGCGGCCCAGGACGCGATCACGCTGATCCCGCGGGTTTGCGGGATCAAGGGTCGGATACAGGTCCACCAGCCAATCATATGCCCGCCGATTTTCGCCCATCTGACGAAGAATCTCGGCGTAAATTCGGGCGACGAAGGGAGGAGCGTTTTCCATTTCGGCCCCGATTCTGTAATACTCGGCCGCCATTTCCCGATTTTCCATTCGGCGGAGGTAGATATTAGCGATATCGACAACCAGTTCCGGGCTGTCGGGGTGATACTCTCGCCCTCTTTCGAGGAGCCGGATCCCGGTTTCCGCCTGTTCGTCATGGTAACGCTGCACGGCGGTCTCCGGAATATTTCCGTAATCCCCCGCTTCGCGGACGCGCCAGGCGGCCATATCGTATGCGATGATCCGGGAGCCGTTGAGCCAGAAATAAACCGGTCGCGGGTCGATCGTAGTGACCAGCCGAATCATCGTTTCCATAGTGGGTATAACAGCGGCGTCCTGTTCTTCCCAGATCACGTTGGTACGGATCCACAACAGGTCGGCGACAACCGCGCGAAACCCTCCGAGCAGGCCAATGGTTACTCCCTGCCCGAGTGCGGCTTCAAGGTCGGCGAGCCGCAAGGCGGGCTCCCGTTCCTTAAGTTCATTCCATGCGGGTCCCTCGATCGGTCGCAGCGCAAGCCCGACAAAGAACAGGGAAACAATGACGACGATTATAGCCTTCCAGTTCATACGCGGTATCGGTCGTCGACACGAGGCAAATGCATGATCGGTAAATTCGGCATAGCAAAGTCCGTGATTGAAGGAAGTCAAATCTCCCGGTTACGGAAACTGAAAACCGCCAGCAGATTGAAAACGAGGATGTAGATCAGCGCGTAGCCAACAATGCGCGCGCCCATGTCAAACGGGATCGATTCGCCCAAAGCGATCTGGTCCCCGATGTTGAATAGCTGAAAATTTGGAAAGATCGCCGAGAGCATGAATACCGCGATTTGCACGGGAACGAAATCGATCTCCGTCCAGGCGTCCCGGGCAAGGTATTGGAGATGGCAGATCAGCAGGATAACGAATGAAAGAATCACCGAGTACAAATTGGTGTTGGAGAAACTCGCGATCACCATGGTGATCGTGCAAAGAATGGAAAACTTCAGCCACTGCACAATCCCGTATAGAAAGACGTCCGCGTACGCCACAATCCGACCCTCGACGAATGCGTCGGGATGCAGCCTCATGATCGTGCCTTCCCGCCAGAAAAGCAGCACGGTAAGGATGATCGTCATCATGGCGGTGAAAACGAGCAACAGCAGCGACACCCCGAGGAATTTCCCAAAGATGAATTCGGATCGGAAAATCGGTTTCGCCAGAATCGTGATCGCGGTTTTGTTTTCGATTTCGCTGAAGAACAACTGCGCGGTCGCCACGATTGCCAGTACCGATCCGAACAGAACGATCGCTCCGAATCCAAAGTCGGCGATAAACTTCAGTTCGGGAGCACCGAAGTTGAAATCACGGAAGACCTGCGAACTGAGAATGATTCCCAGTGCGATGACGACCAGAAAGCTGAAGAACTTCTGCCTGACGGCTTCGAGGAACGTATTCTTCGCAATGATGAAGATCCGTGAGGGGGAAAAAATGACTTTATTCATGGCGTCTTCTCCTTGTCGGAGTCTTTACCGGAAGCGGGCTTATGCTCCATCGCGGCCTCGGCGCGCTCGGAAAGGTTTTCGCGGGCGAGCTCCGACCGTCCGACATGTTCGAGAAACACGCGGTCCAGACTGTACTGGGGCTGTTCCACCCCCACCATTCGCGCCTCCCTGGCCCGGAGCCATCCGGAAAGCTCATCGTTGAAGTCATCCCGGTAGTTCTGGACGAGAATCGACTTCAAATCCTTCTTGCTCACAAGATCCTTGAGCTCTCCCTCAAGTATCAATTCTCCGCGATTGAGAATGGCGATTCGATCGCAAATGTCCTCGACCTGGCCGAGCAAATGGGAGCAAAGTATGATCGTTTTCCCCTGGTCTTTCAATTTGAGGATAAGCGCTGAAATCTCCGCGGACCCGACGGGGTCCACTCCGGCGGTGGGTTCGTCGAGGATCACCAGCTTCGGGTCGTGCACGAGCGCCTGCGCGAGTCCAATCCGCTGGAGCATTCCCTTGGAATAGGTTCCGACGCGGCGGTGGGCGGCCTCCTTCAACCCCACCCACTCGATCACTTCCTCGACACGGTCCTTCAGCTTCGATTTCTCAACCTGGCAGATTCGTCCGAAAAAGTGAACGAGTTCGAATCCGGTAAGATAACGGTAGAAATACGGCGCCTCCGGAAGGAAGCCGACGTCCCTGCGGGAGGAAACATCGCCGCTGGGTGTGCTGAATATCCGGCAATTCCCGCTCGTCGGCGCAAGCAGCCCGAGAATGATCTTGATCGTCGTGCTCTTGCCCGAACCGTTCGGCCCCAGCAACGCGAAGACCTGATTGTCGGCGATCTCCAGGGAAAGGTCGTCCACAGCTCTCAGTTTTAAGTGTCCAAATCCCAAGGGAAAGTCCTTGGTGAGGTGTTCTATCTTGATAGCGGAAATCATCGTGTTGGTTTTATCGAATGGAAAAATCGCTGAACCCCTGCAACTCCGACGACCTGGTCGTCTCAATATTCCTGATGTACGCGTTCAGCTTATCGTTGATATCGGCGAGAAATGCGTCTGCTTCGTTTTCCTTTCCCTCCGCCTCCAAAAGGACCCGCCCATCGGACAGATTCCGTACGTACCCGGTGACATCGAATCCCTTGGCGATTTCACGCGCCTGATACCGGAATCCGACTCCTTGAACACGTCCGGAAAAATAGACGGTCAAATGAATCTTACTCATTTGAAAGAGAACAAAATAGAAATCAACGACAATTTCAAAGAGAAAAGTTCATATTGATACCGGAAGACGGGCTTTTCGGAGCACGAAGGGACGGCGACCGGATCTCCGCCTCACGCGAAACGCCGGCTCGGAACGGAATAAACTCCATTCTCCAGCTCACGCAACATCGGTCCTTCTCCGGAAATCCCAAAGGAGAACCGAATTGAGTCCGTTCAATCCTCGAATGCCTTGAGAATGAGCGAGGCATTGTGCCCGCCAAACCCGGAATTATTGCTCATCGCCACCTTAACCTTCGCCGTGCGCTTGACGTTCGGAATAAAGTCCAAATCGAGCTCCGGGTCCGGCTCGTCGTAATTGATCGTGGGCGGTACCTCCCCTGTCTCGATCACCTTCGCGCAAACCGCCGCCTCGATGCCACCGGCCGCGCCAAGAAGGTGGCCGGTCATCGACTTGGTGGATCCCACCATGACGTTTCGCGAGTGTTTTCCGAACGTGTTTTTGATCGCCAGGGTCTCGCACTTGTCGTTAAACTGCGTCGAAGTCCCGTGAGCGTTGATGTAATCGACGTCGCCGGCCTCGACTCCCGCATTGTCGAAAGCCTTCCGGATACACTCGGTCAGGCCGATCGCCTCGGTGTCGGGCTGGGTAATGTGAAAGGCGTCGCAGGTGGCCGCATAGCCCGCGAGTTCACAGTAGATCCGGGCGCCGCGGGCACGGGCGTGTTCCAGGGTTTCCAGGATCAAGATGCCGGCCCCCTCCCCCATAATGAATCCGTCGCGGTTCTTTTCAAATGGACGGCTGGCGCGGGCGGGCTCGTCATTCCGCGTGCTCATCGCCTTCATCGCGCAGAACCCGGCGTATCCGAGACGGGTCATCGCAGCTTCACTGCCGCCGGCGATCATCACGTCGGCGTCCCCGGTCCGCATAATGCGCAGCGATTCGCCCAGGGCGTGGGTCGAGGTGGCGCAGGCGCTGACGATCGAAAAATTCGGCCCGCGTGCGCCCAGGTCGATCGCGATTTTGCCACTGGCGATGTTCGCTATCAGGGAAGGAATCATGAACGGGGACACCTTCCGCGGACCTTTCTCGAACAGAATTCGGGACTGGTTTTCAATCGTCCACATCCCGCCGATCCCCGACCCCACCAGCACCCCGCACCGCGCGGAATCGACGTTCTTCATGTCGAGTCCCGCGTCTTCAATCGCCTGGCGGCTCGCGCCGATCGCCATTTGAGTGTAGCGGTCGTTTCGGCGGGCTTCCTTCGAGTCCATATAGGCCAACGGGTCGAAATCTTTGATTTCGGCGCCGATTTTCGAAGGAATGTCCGACACGTCAAACGCGGTGACGTGGTCGATGCCGCTCCTGCCGGCCAGCAGGTTTTCGAAAAAGGCGCCTGTATTGCCGCCGCAGGCGGTAATGACACCGATCCCGGTAACGACAACCCTGGGAACTTCGGAATGATCAGGCATGAGATCGGGAAACCGTGAAAACGCACGCACGCCGCCCGGGAAACAATCGGATAGAGCCCGCCCGGGAAACAGACCGCGTCGCCGGGCTTACGAGGACGCCGACATCTTTTCTTCGATGTAGCCGATGACGTCTTTTACGGTTTGGAGTTTTTCCGCGTCCGATTCAGGGATTTCCCCCTTGATCTCGTCCTTGAATTCCTCCTCGAAGGCCATAATAAGTTCCACCGTGTCAAGAGAGTCCGCTCCGAGATCGTCCAGGAATGAAGCATCCGGAGTGACCTGATCTTCGTTAACGTTCAGTTGGTTAACGATGATCTCTTTTACACGCTGTTCGATGGTTTTTGAGTCTGCCATAATTTCTGTCCAGATAAAAGGTTAAGCATTTCTTAGGATCACATGAGCAGCCCGCCGTCAACGGTAAAAACCTGCCCTGTGATATATCCCGCCTCTTCCGAGCACAGGTAGGCTGTCATCCGGGCGATGTCTTCGGGCTCGCCGAGACGTTTCAACGGAACGCGGCTCGTGATTTCCCTGCTGACTTCCTCGTCGAGTTCCGAAGTCATATCCGTCCGGATAAATCCGGGGGCCACCGCGTTGCAGGTCACCGAACGGCTGGCGAGTTCCTTCGCGAGGCTCTTTGTCAGCCCGAGCATGCCGGCTTTCGCCGCACAGTAGTTGAGTTGCCCCGGATTGCCCATCAGGCCGACCACGGAAGAAATATTGACGACGCGCCCCCACCGCTTGCGGGTCATCGGCCGAACCACGCCTTTGATCCAGTAAAAGCAACTCGACAGGTTGGTGTTGATCACATCGTGCCAATCCTCGTCCTTCATGCGCAGCATCAAGCCGTCACGGGTGATTCCCGCATTGTTGACGAGGATATCTATCGTCTCGTGCTCGGCGAGCAGCTCGGCCGCGGCTTCGGCCACGGCTTTTCCGTCCGAAACGTCCACCACCCGGGCGGAGGCCATTCCGCCCCTGTCACGAATCCCGGCCGCCACCGCTTCGCAGTTCTTTTCCGACTTGCTGACGCAGATCACGTTGACGCCGCCGGCCGCAAGGGTTTCAGCGATCGCTTTTCCGATGCCCCGGCCAGCCCCGGTGACGAGCGCGGTGCGATTCTGGAAGGTTAAATCCATCCGGGAATCAGGAACAGAAGGGTTCTTTGCTGGCAAGTTTAAATTCCAGCGTCTAACTTATGCCGGATTTCCGTCCGGGCGCACGGGAGAGACTGTCCTTCTCAGCCTACTCGATCCCCAGTTTTTTCCGGCCCTCGGGCGAGATCATCTGCGGGGTCCAGACGGGATCCCAAACGATGTCCACTTTCGCGGATTCGACCTGGGGAAGGCTTTCGAGCTTTGCGCGGGCGTCGTCGGCAATGACCGGCCCCATTCCGCATCCCCGCGCGGTGAGGGTCATCTTCACATCGACCGAATACTTCCCGTTTTCCCCCTCCCTCGACTGGAGATCGTAAATCAGCCCGAGATCGACTATGTTAATGGGAATCTCCGGGTCGAAGCAAGTCTTCAAGCTGTCCCAGAGAAGGGCTTCGGAGAATTCGCCGGTCTCCCCGGCATCGACGTTTTCGTCGTGCCGAAGCTGGTCAACCGCCTCCTTGCCGAGTGCGTCGATATCGCTTCCAGCGATACGAAAAAGCCCGGAATCCGCGCGGACGGTGACCGTTCCTCCGAGCGCCTGGGATACGAAAACCCTCGATCCCTCCGGCAGCGTGACCGCGTCTCCCGCCGGAATGAGGGTGGCCGGGCAATCCCGGATCAATGTGACTTCCTGATGAACCATGGAATCAATATTCAAGCAAAAAGCCCCTTTTCGCAATCACCGAGTTCGCATTTGAAATTCGGGCGTCACATTCCGGAAAATCCCGCCGGGAATTTCCGGTCGCGACCGCCGGTTTCAACCCGCGACCTCAACGCATTGCCAGGGTTCTGGCTGGACCCCGCCGCGGATCGGCCTCATATCTGATCCCCAACCACCGCCTGGGTCGGATGGGGCCGTTTAAGACATGATTCCATTATTCGACAGCAATCGCCGCAACGTCGTCGCACCGGTCACGATGACGGTGATCGTGGCCAACATGATTCTCTTCGCCTTCCAGTTGCTGCTCGCGCAGCAGGGAAGGCTTGAGGAGTTCTTCCACGAGTTCGGATTTATTCCCGCCTCGGTTCCGGACGCTGCACTTTCCGATACGCTCAAGACCGTCGTTACATCCATGTTCCTTCACGGGAACCTTCTCCATCTGGCGGCCAACCTCTGGTTCCTCTTTATCTTCGGCCCCCCGGTTGAAAACCGTCTCGGCTCGGTCAAGACCTTGTTGCTCTTTCTTATCGGCGGAACCGGAGCGGCGTTTGCGCAGTTTGCCGTGGCGCCCTCCTCGACCCTGCCGATGATTGGCGCAAGCGGCGCGATCGCCGCCATCCTCGGCGCGTATCTCTTTCTGTTCCCGCTTGCAATGGTGGTGGCGCTCGTTCCCTGGATCATTCCCCTGATACCGGTCCCGGCGTTCGTTTTTCTCCTTCTCTGGTTCGCCTTTCAGTTCTTCATGGGCATGACCCAGTTGATGGATACCGGGGTCACCGGCGGAGTCGCCTGGTTCGCGCACATCGGCGGGTTTATTGTCGGATTCTGCCTCGCCATCCTACTCCGCCGACGACGACGAAGTTAGAGGGAATCGAAATTCACCCCCGACGCTTCCTCTCCTTCAGGGCGCGGCCGGTGCGCGATTCGGGAACCTTCAGAACGCCGTCGAACGGGCCCGCGTAAACCACATGGCCCCCGTGAACGCCGCCGCCGGGGCCGAGGTCGATGATCCAGTCGGCCAGGCTCACGACGTCCTGGTTGTGTTCGATGATGACAATCGTGTTCCCGGCATCCCGCAGCCGGAAAAGCAGGTCCATCAAATTCTGAATGTCCGCCCAGTGCAGGCCGGTCGTCGGTTCGTCGAGAATGTAAAGACTCTGACCCTGCTGCCGTTTGCTCAACTCGAGCGATAACTTGATCCGCTGGGCTTCACCGCCCGAAAGAGTCGGCGCCGGCTGGCCGAGTTGCAGGTAGCCCAGCCCCACCGCTTCGAGCGTGTTGAGTTTCTCCATGATCCGGGGATGATTGGAAAACAGGTCCATCGCTTCGCGCACGGTCATCCCGAGCACGTCGGCGATCGTCCGGCCCTTGAAGCGAACTTCGAGCGTCTCGCGATTGTAGCGGCGGCCGCCGCAGCCGGGACATTCGGAATACGCGTCTGCGAGAAACTCCATGTTCAGTTTGATCACGCCGTCGCCCTGGCATTGTTCGCAACGTCCGCCCCGGACGTTGAAACTGAAGCGACCCGGACCGTATCCACGGACTCGCGACAGGGGGCATTTCGCGAAAACGGAGCGAAAGAGGTCGAAAAGTTTGACGTAAGTCGCCGGATTCGAGCGTGGGGTCCGTCCGATCGGCGTGGCATCGACCTCCACGGCCTTTTCGAAGTGCTCGAATCCATCGATCCGTGTGTGCCGTCCGGGAATCGTCCTGGCGCGATTCAACCGGAAGGCGGCGGCGCGCGCCAGCACGTCGTTGACCAGGCTGCTCTTGCCCGAGCCGGAGACACCGGTGACGCAGGTCAGCAACCCGACCGGGAAAGCGGCATCGAGTTCCCGGAGATTGTTTTCGGATGCCCCGAGAACCCTCAACCATCGTCCGTCCGGAGTCCTGTGGGCGGCCTCCCGAGTCACCGTCCACTCTCCGGAAAGGTAGGGTCCGGCCCGCGACGCCTTCACCGCGCAGCACCCTTCAGGGGGGCCCCGGTAGAGAATCTCACCGCCCTCCTTCCCCGCGCCGGGTCCGATTTCGACAAGGTGGTCCGCCCGGCGGATGGTTTCTTCATCGTGTTCGACGACGAGTACCGTGTTGCCGCGGTCGCGCAACTCACAGAGCGAATTCAGCAGTCGCCGGTTGTCGATCGGGTGCAGGCCGATGCTCGGTTCGTCGAGAATGTAAAGCACTCCGACAAGGCCCATTCCAAGCTGCGTCGCCAGGCGCACCCGCTGCGCCTCCCCTCCGCTGAGCGTTCCGTATTCACGGTTCAATGTCAGGTATTCGAGCCCCACGGTTTTCAGGAATCCCAGCCGCTGCTCGAGTCCGTCCACCACCTCGTTCAGTGCGCGACTCTCATCGAGCTGTCCGGCAATCCCGGCCACGCAGGCGGCGGCGTCCTCAAGGCTCATGCCGTAAAATTCCGGAATCGACACACCGCCCACCCGCACGGCCGCGGCGGCGGGATTGAGGCGTCCGCCATGGCAGGACGGGCAATCGCCGCCGATCATGAATGTCCCGAGCCGAGCCCGAAATCCGTCGCTCTTGGTCTCGCGACGGCTCTTTTCGAGGAGCGGGATCACGCCTTCGAACGGAACCGGCGTGGGAACGCGTTTCCGGCTTCTGCGCAATTTAAACGAAAAGAGCCGTTCGCCGGTGCCGTAAAGGATCGCCTTCCGGGTTTCCCGCGGCAGGTCTTTCCACGGAGTGCCGGGATCGAACGGATACTGCTCGGCAAGTTGCTTGAGAATGGCGTTGTTTTTGATGATCAGGCTTTTTCCGCCGTACCTCCAGGGCTTGACGGCGCCCTGTTTCACCGATTTCTCCGGATCCGGGACCACCAACTCTTCGGAAAAGCGCATGCTGCGCCCAAGACCGCCGCATTCCCGGCAGAGTCCCTCGGAATGGTTGAAGGAAAAATGGCGGGCGGTCAGGGGTTCGAAGGTCTCGCCGCATTTCTCGCACGACAGGCGCCGGCTCAGTGCAATCTCCTTCAACGGCGCGTCCGGTCCTTCCCGCGCCAGCGCGACGGCGCGGTTTTCCCCTTCCCGAAACGCCAGTTCCAGGGAATCCGCGAGCCGGCTTCGCTGATCCGGTTTAATAACTATCCGGTCGACCACGATGTCCATCCGGATCTCGCCGCGACCCGCCGGTATCAATTTCCGTTCGTCCAGGGAGCGGATCTCTCCCCCTATGAGTACCCGCTGGAAACCGCGTTGCCGCAGGCCGGTCACTTCGTCCCGGAGGACCGCGGACTTCGCTTTCAGGAAGGGAGCCGCGAGAATAACGCGACTGCCGTGCGGCAGGCTCAGAAGCCGCTCGACGGAGTCCTCCAGCGAATGACGCCGGACCTTTCCTCCGTCGTTCGGACAAATCTGCTCTCCCCACAACGACCAGAGCAGGCGGGCGTAATCGGCAATCTCGGTCACGGTGGCGACCGTGCTTCGGGGGGATCCCGCCCCTTCGCGCTGTTCGATCGCCACCACCGGCGAAAGACCGTGAATATAATCCACATCGGGCCGCTTGATCTGCTCCAGAATCTGGCGAACCCGCGTGGACAAGCTCTCCATGTACTTTCGATACCCCTCCGCGTACAAGGTGTCGAAGGCAAGGGAGGATTTGCCGGATCCGCTCACCCCGGTGAAAACGGTCAGCTTTCCACGCGGAATCCGCAGTTCCAGGTCCTTCAGGTTGTGCTCCCGGGCTCCCTTGATATGTATTTCGTCCGTCGCGCTCACGTTATCATCGTTGGTGCAGGCGAAACTTCTAATATACGCTCGCGGCGAAGGTAAACCAAATAGGGGTTCCAATCCTCCCGTCAAAGGCGCAATTCCGACTTGCCTTCAAACCGGACCGGGATTACAGAAAGTGATCATCATGCGTCACAAACCGATCCTTTACATCAAGAGGGGATGCCCGTGGTGCCGTCAGGCAAAGAACTTTTTCGATCAGCACGGCGTCGACCTCGACGTCCGCGACGTCAACGCCAGCACAACCAACATGAAGCGGATGATTGAGGTCAGCGATCAAACCTCGACGCCCACCTTTGAATTCGACGATTTCGTCGTCAGCGACTTCAGTGTGGACGAATTCCTGGCTGAGCTGAACGAGCGGCCGGACATTCGAATTGAGCTCGGTATCGGGGATGACGAAGATTAGGCGTCTGTCCGCCGCTTTGCCGCATGGATGATCATCCCGCCCAGATCCTGACTCCCGGACAGAAAAAACTCGCGGGATTCACGTTGTCGTTCGCTTGCCTGATCCTGACCGGCGCGTTGCTCGTATTCCTCGTCCTTCTCCTGGGAAAACTCGTTTCTCATTTTTCGAGCCTCCTGCTTCCACTGACGATTGCGGGCGTGCTCGCTCTGATGCTGCGCCCGGTGGTCCGAGCGGTCGAACAACGGCTGCGGCTCAGTCCGGTCATGGCGGTCGTCACCCTATACGGCGTTCTTCTGGTCGCGACCGCGGGCCTGCTTTCGTACCTCGTGCCGATTCTGTTTCGCCAGATCGGCGATTTTATCGAACTCGCCCCGGAGCTCTTCAACCGGACTATGGAATGGATCGCGGAAACATTTCCCCAATGGTCGGCGGTGTTGGAGGATTCGACCGACGGTCATCCCCTCCGGGAGTTGATCGAGGAATTCTCCGGGGAGATCGGAGAGGCGATCACCGCGGCGATTCCCACGCTCGTCCAGGCCGGCGAAACCCTCCTCGCCGCCGTCGCCATGGCGATCGGTCTGGCGATCATTCCGGTTTACCTGTTTTTCTTCCTGAAATCGGACCGCGATCCCACCGAAAACCTCGGAGAATTTCTACCGTTTCTCAATAAGGACACCCGCGAGGACGTGGTTTTCCTCGCCCGGGAGTTTGTGAACATCGTTGTTTCCTTTTTCCGGGGACAGCTTGTCATCGCCCTGATCGTCGGCGTTCTCCTGGCGATCGGCTTTGCCGCGGCGGGGCTCAAGTTCAGTGTCATCCTGGGCCTGATTCTGGGTCTGCTCAACATCGTGCCTTACCTCGGCGTCATCATCGGGCTGTTGATCACCGTGCCCACGGCACTGTTCCAACCCGGGGGCGGATGGGAACTCGCGCTGCTGGTCGTCGGAATATTCGCCGTCGTGCAATCGCTCGAAAGCGCTCTTTTGACGCCAAAGATCATGGGAGACCGCACCGGATTGCACCCGGTAACCATTATTATCGCAATTTTCTTTTGGGGCATCGCGCTCGGAGGCATTCTCGGAATGATCCTGGCAATTCCCCTAACCGCGTTTTTTGTCACGGCCTGGCGCCTCGTGAAGTCCAAGTACCTGAGCCCGCGGGAACAATTTTAGATTTTGCTTTTTTCCGCGAGAGAGTGTATCCGGTTGTCGAGGAATAAGAAACACCAACCTTAGACCAGGAACCCAATATGAAACTCGCCTTTAATTCACTTGATAAGTTTCGTGATTTCGGACTTCTTCTCATGCGCCTCGGTATCGGCGCCACATTCATTATCCTCCACGGCGGCCCCAAGCTCCTGGACGGGCCGGAACGCTGGGCATCCCTGGGAGACGCCATGAGCTTGGTGGGCATCGATTTTCTGCCCGTGATGTGGGGGTTCCTCGCCGCTTTCGCGGAATCGGTCGGCGCCTTGCTGCTGTTGGTCGGTTTTCTGACCCGTCCCGCGCTCTTTCTGTTGACCGTGACGATGATTTTCGCCGCCGGTGGGCATCTGTTTTTGGAAATCGAGCCCCAAGGTTGGAGCGGAGCCTCCCACGCCCTGAAAATGGGCATCGTCTTCCTCGGCCTGATTTTCATCGGGCCCGGACGTTACAGCGTGGATCAGATGTTGAAGTGAGGCGAGCGTTGGCGATTGATGGTTTAGGGTTACCGGTCAACGGTTACCGCCCGCTCCCATTCTCCGGTGCGCCCGCTCCCCCGCTCTCCCTTCCACGTCCTTCCCCCGCCTCCCGGGGCAATCCCAGATCCAAAATCCAAAATCCGACCCATGTCCCGGCGCATCCACACATTCACCGCGAACCTTCTCTGGGAGACAACGTACCGGGCGGGCTCCTGGATGCCGGGCGATACCGTTCGCGCGGAATCCGAATCGGTGCAGGTCGGAGGCAAGGGAATCAACGTGAGCCGGATGCTCAACCGTCTCGGCGCGGCGAATACGGCAATCCTGTTTCCCGCAGGAACCGTGGGCGCCCTATGCACGGAGTGGCTGGAGAATCACGGGCTATCGACCCGGACGTTTGAAGCGGACGGCGAGACACGAACCGGCTTCGTCGTCCGTTCGCAAGGCATGCCGGAAACGACGTTTCTGGGCGAAGACCGTCCGCCCAACGAAGTCGCGCTGCGGGACTGCTGTGATTACCTGCTCGAGATACCCGAAGGCGACGCGCTCGCCGTCTGCGGAAGCATTCCGGGATGGGCCGCGCCGGCGTTTGATCCGTTGCGCGAGACGCTCGACAGGCTGATCCGGAAATTGTTTGTCGCGGTCGACACCTGCGGTCCTCCCCTTTCCTGGTTTGCCGAAAGACCGGTCGGACTTGTAAAAATCAACGAACGGGAATTCCAGGGGATTCGTCCCGGCGACCACACGACACTGCGGGAGATTCACCGCCATCGGGTTTCACCCCGCGCGTGGGTCGTCACCGACGGTAAACGAAACGTGAAAATAATCGGTCCGGAAAACGAATACTTTGAAAAAAACCCTCCCCCGGTGCAAGAGGTTTCGCCGACCGGGTCCGGCGACGTCTTTTTGGCCGCGTTCCTTCACGCGCGTTTGAACGAGGGAAAATCCATGGTTGAGGCCGCCGACGAAGCGATTCCCCTGGCGGCCGCCAACTGCACCTCGCACGGAATCGCCGACTACCCGGACGAACTCGCGGGAGCCCTGAAAGAGGAGTACCGGCGGCTCAACAATTGAAATCCGCGCTTGTGGAAGTGACCGCTTGGCTGCTATGAACTTTCGTCGTGAGCGGCGTCCCGCCGCGATCTCCCGCAACGAGGTTTGCATCCATCGCCTTTGATGACTTCGACCGAACCAATGAGGCCGCTCAAGAAAATCGCTTTTCTGATCAACCGGAACAAAGAAGGGGCTCCGGGCCTGGCGGAACAACTCATCAAGGTTGCCGGGGACAAGGGCGCGGTCGTGAAAAGCACCGACGCGTTTCCCGTACCGGCCGGATTTCTGGACGGACAGGATGCCTGCTGCGTCATCGGCGGCGACGGGACGCTCCTGAGCATCGTCGGAGAATCCTCCCGGGCGGGCGTTCCCGTTATCGGCGTCAATCGCGGGAACCTCGGGTTCCTCACCACGGTAGCGGCCGGAGAGGCCATGAACGAGTTTTCCGTCCTCATCGACGGCCATTACAAAGTCGCGAACCGTTCCATGCTCCAATGTGAAGGCAAACCCGGAACCGCCGCAAAAGGCGGCCTCGCCCTGAACGATATCGTAATCAAGGCGGAAAAAAGCGGCCGCCTCGTCGCCCTCGAAGTTCAGGTGGACGATCGCCTCGTCACCGAGTTTCTCTGCGACGGGCTCATCTTTTCAACCCCGACCGGCTCCACCGCCTACAACCTTTCCGCGGGAGGGCCCATAATCGAGCCGGATGCGAAAGTGATCGCCATGACTCCGATCTGCCCGCACACCCTGAGCAACCGAACGGTCATTTTCCGCGAATCCGCGCGGATCCTCGTACACAACCCCTTCGCCGCGGGTCGCTTGAGCGTGACTTTGGACGGCAAACACCCATTCCTTCTCGATCCTTCACAACGGCTTCTCATCTCAATCTCCGGCGCCAAACTCCCGCTGATCCAGGGGCGGGACCACTCACATTTCTCCGTGGTGCGAACGAAATTGGGATGGATCGGAGGGCGCAAGGAGCTCGGTCCGTCAATCAATCGATGATCCATCCAATCCTTCGGCTAATTGATGCCATTCGGCAATTTGCGAACGTTTAATCATTTGGCTTGAAAAGCGTCGGGCTTTTACTCATTAAACATTAACTAAATGGAGCAGGAATACTACATCAGGCAAAACGACATTGAGGATTCCCGGGGTCCTTTCACGGTCGATCAACTGGCATCGTTGGCTGAAGCCGGACAGATCGACGATCAAACCTTCATTTACGACGTCGAGAAGGAGATCTGGGACGAATTGGCGAACCTGCCGGAGTTGAAAAGCGCGCTTTTCCCGGAAAAGCGAAAGTTGAATCTCAAGCCGAAAGAACAGATTGCCCGCCTGAACCCGGATGAAGAGGGAGAGACTGCGATCACAGTGGACGAAATGCTGGCCCAGGCGGAGGGCCGGACCAAGGAAACGAGGCACAGCAGGAACCTCGACGAACTGAAGGAAAAGCTCGCCTACGTCGGGATGCACGTTGCGGCGGTCATTTTTCTGTTGAGCGGCCTGGCGCTGTTCATTCCCGATATGGGCCTCCTCTTCAGCTTCGATCTCGAGGGGTTGATGCTGAATCCCTTGGTGATTGTGGGCGTCGTCGATCTCGTTATCGCTCTCATCCTCTTCCTGCGTACCAGCGGCGTGTATCCATTCATCCGTTTCCGCGCCGCCTTCGGAATCGGATTTTTTTCGATCCTCCACTTTTCACACGGAGATCCGGTGCTCGTCGCCTCAGCCGTCCTCGGATCGATCGGACTGTACCTGTGTACGATAACGGCGGCGTTGCCCCCCCTCGCTGTTGCCACGCTAATCGGTCTTGGCGGTATGGGCACCTACGCCTACATTATCTTACTCACCTGAGTTTCGGATATCCGGCTGCGCGCGGGCCGGATCCCGTAACCGCCGGTCCGCACAAACCGGCATGCCCTGAAGGCGGAGAGCCTTCTTCTCAACGGGTACGTTCCGGACGAATGCGAGGTCTTGACGGTTCCGGTTGGCCTTTCGCGTCGCGCGTGTGGTCATCCACGGCTTTTCCGCGCGTATTATCATTATTTCCTTTGCCTGCGGCGAAGCCTCGGGCTACAGTCGTACGGGTACTTTCCTCATGAAGTCCGGTGATAAGCAAAGGTCGCTTCGCGAACGATTCCGCCATGGAAAACGGCAGCTCGACAGTCTGTTTGAGACGGAAATCTGGAAACCGTCGAATCTGGGCGAATACACCCCTAAAGCCTGGGGGCTCCGATTCCTTCGAATACTTTCGATCGGATTCTCCGGGCTCAAGGAATCGCGGATCGGAAGCCGCGCGGCCGCCCTATGCTTCAGCTCTCTTCTGGGGATCGGCCCCCTGATCGCCGTCACATTCACCCTTTCGGGATTTATAATCGATCGGACCGATTCGGACGTGGCCGTTCGTGCGGTCAACCGAGCGATTACCTTCGTTGCCCCCCAACTGATTATCCCGGAAGAGGGAGAGTTTCCCCGTGATGATGCCGATAACGACAGTGAAGAGGTCGACCGGACCGGGATCGATTCGGAAAGCGAACTCGAAATCAATCCACAACTGGCCGAACTCATCGACGATTTCATCGCCCGCACACAGTCGGGCACCGTCGGCCTGGCAGGCATGCTGATCATCATCCTGGTGGCGATTCAGCTCCTCACGACAGTCGAAAACGCGTTCAATGCCGTCTGGGGCGTTAAACGCGGGCGCAGCATGTTCAACCGCATTGTCTTATACTGGACGATCATCTCGCTTGGCGCGGTGCTGGGCTTCGCCGCACTGAGCCTTTTTTCCCTCTCGTTCACGAACCTGTTTCAGCGTCTTCCGTTGGGGGATCAGCTTCATACCCTGGTTCAATGGCTGACCCCCCTGCTGTCCCTGTTGCTGCTGACACTTCTGTTGACTTTCTTCTACCGTTTTATGCCGAACACCCACGTCGCCTGGAGGGCGGCCGCGGCGGGCGCTTTGACCTCGGCGATTCTCCTTGCCCTCAACAACGCCCTCACCTTCCTCTACGTGCAACGGGTGGTCGCGACCTACAATATCTACGGGTCCCTGGGCATCCTCCCGGTCTTCATGCTCGGACTTTTCGTCTTCTGGCTGATTCTGCTCTTCGGCGCCCAGATCACCTACGCGGTCCAGAACGTCAATTACCTCAGCAACCAGGAGATCTGGAAGCGACTCAGTCACAGTACCCGCGAACTTCTGTGCCTCATCGTCCTCATCCTGACCTGCCGCCGATTCCGGGACTGCGGCCCCGCCTACTCCACGGACGATCTGACCGAAATGATTCGCGCCCCGAGCCAGGTCATCAACGAATGCCTTTCCCAACTGGTTGAGATCGGCTACCTAGTCGCCATTCCTGAAACGGGGTCGAAAACGATTCAGGTCACCCGCTACCAACCGGCCCGCCCCCTGGACAAGATGACGCTGCTGCAATTCAGGAAGGACTTCGACAACTACGGCAATTCCGAGGCGAGCACGCTGCTCGACGATGTCGATCCGATCGTCAAACGGTACCACGACGAAATTCGCGAGCCCGATACAACCGAACTGGGCTCTCGGAGCATCGCCGATCTTCTTGACCGTGAGCGCGACCGGGACGATAAGAAAGGATCCCGGGAAACCCGCCGCGACAGCGCGAAGAACCATTGACACCAGCCCCGCTGCGCTTACATTTTCGTATCTTTGCACAACCAATTCGCACCCATCTTTGATCCATGATCACCTGGCTTCAAACCCGCTTCCAAACAGGCTACAAAATTCTTTTCTTCGTGGTCCTCATCGTCATTATCGTCGCTTTCGTCTTCACGGTCGGCGATGTTCCCGGGATGGGACGAGCCGGTCCCCGCGCCGAAATACAGGAGTATTACGGGTACAACCTCAGGTCTCATCTCGATCAACAGGAGATTGGGCGGCTCGCGGGAATCAGTTTCTACGCGAATTACGGACAGGAGGCCGGCCAACAATTGAGCCAGTACGCTCTCGAACGTCTGGCCTACCTCGGTACCGGCAGGGAACTCGGCATTCCGCCTCCAACCGACGAGGAACTCAGGCAGTACATCCGGACTTTGCCGGGTTTCCGCGGGCCGGACGGACGTTTTGACCAGCAATCCTACCTCGAGTACATCGACTTTGTCGAAGCCCATCCGCAACTCACCACCGGCGACTTGGGCCGTGTCTTCGAAGAGGATTACATCGTTGCGAAGGTGCGCGAACTGCTCTCGGGCCCCGGTTACGCGGTCCCTCATGAGGTCAGGAGGCAACTCGCCCGCCAGAAGACCGAGTGGACGATCGAGGTCGCTACGCTGCCGATGGAGGATCTCGACGTCGAAGTGGAATTCGATGAAGAGGATCTGCGACATTTTTATGAAGAGAATGACTTCCGCTACGAAGTCGCTCCGAGAAAGTTCGTGTCCTATGTCGTGTTCGCTATCGACGATTACCTCGACGAGGTTGACGCGCCGACAGAGGAGGAAATGCGGGAATACTTTGAAGCCAACCGTGGAGATTTCGCCCCTCCGGAAGAGGTGATCGAAGAGCCCGTCGAAAATGCAGGCGATGAAGAACCGGAAGAATCCGAACCCCGTGAAGTTGAATTCACGGATGTGGAACAGGAGGTCGCGTTGATTCTGAAACGTCGCGCGGCCCGCCGTGTCGCGGAGCAGGCCGCGTCCGATTTCACCTTCGCCCTCTTCGAGGAAGAGATTTCGATGAACTCCGATGAGCTGGCGGAAAAGATCGCCGAACACAATCTTCGTCATGAATCCGTCCAACCGTTCCCCGAAGGTGAGCGTCCGGCGGACGTCAACTTTTCCGAAGAAATCGTCCGCGCGATTCAGCGTCTGAATGAAAATCGCTATTTCTCGGATCCTCATCGCTTCGAGGAGAATTTTATAGTCCTCTTTCTTGAAGACATCGAGCCGGCCTTCATTCCGCCCTTCGAAGACGTACGCGATCGGGTGGCGGGCGATCTCCGCGCTGAGGAAAGGCGGCGCATGCGCGCCGAACGCGGGAACGAGCTGTACGAGACTTTCACACAACGTGTTGAAGACGGGGAATCTTTCGACGAGGTTGCCGAAGAGCTCGGACTGGGTGTTCGACTCTTTGAACCGTTTGCTCGTGAAAATCCTCCTCGGGATCTGGATTGGACGCTGTTGGAGCGCCTCCATGACCTGCGCTCCGGCCAGGTTTCACGCATGGTGCAAAGCGATAATCAGGCTCATTTCATACACGTCCTGAACCGGGAAGTCCCGGAAATCGACGAGACCCACGAGGACTTCGCACGAACGTTCGAACGGACAAGAACCCTGTCGGCGAATGTTTCGGGGCATTTCGCGATCAATGAAATTATGGACCGGGCGATGCCTCGCCAGACACAACCGGTCCGGTAAACGGAGCACATGCTCTATGCCGCTCTATTTCTATCGTCCAGGCAAAGTTCCCTGCCGCATCTGCGGGGAGGGATTCGAACGGTGGGAGAAAAGCGCGGATCCGCGCCTCTCCCATTGTGAAAAATGCGGACTGCCGGTGACGGCGCTGCTGCCGGACGCGGTCAACACGCCCAGGTATTCCCGGAAACCTTCAGTGAGCGAGGCCAAGAATGCAGGTTTCACGGTCCTGAAGAAAATCTCATCCGGGGAGTACGAGAAGCAGTAGAATCCGTCACGTGCTGCGCGCCTCCGCTCGAATAACCGCCGTGCATGCAGCCTTTTCGAGGCGCGCCGGATCAACCGGCCCCGGTTATCCCAACTCAGCGAACAGTTTCCGGATCCGGCCGGCATCCTTTCGGCCCGGCGACGATTCCAGCCCGCTGTTGACGTCGACCGTCCGGGCGCCGGATCGGCGAACGGCTTCCGCGATGTTGTCCGGATTCAGCCCTCCGGCCAGAATCCAGTTTTTCTCGGGAAACCGGTCCGCCAGGCGCCGGAATTCCTCCCAATCTCCGGTCTCGCCGGAACCGCCGAAGCCTTCCGCCTTGTAGGTATCGACAAGAAACGTTCCCGCCAACGGGAGCAACACTTCCGGAAACGGCTCTCCCGGCCGTCTTCTGGGCGCAAGCCACAGGTTTTCCGCGCCTGCCTCCTCGCTCCACGCCTCCAACTCTTCAATCGGATAATCCCCGGGAAAATGGACCTGAAAGCAACTGAACCCGGACTCACGCGCCCACCGGAGCGCGTCCGGACTTGGAGTCACCTCAACGTATACCAGCGGAATCGCGGGCAGCCCGGCGCGAAGCGCTTCGAACCGTTCCGAGGAAATCGCACGCGGCGATTTCGTATAAAAAATGAACCCGAGATAATCCGCCCCCGCCCCGGCAGCCACCGTCGCATCCTCGCTGCGGGTGATCCCACAGACCTTCACTTTCACTCCCGTCGCCATCGGTCAAACAGTCGCTTCCTTCCTAAAACGACAACACTTCATCCGGCGCCTCATAGCCCGCTCGGGGTGGAAGGGTTGACGGCCCGTTTCTTCCGCTTTTCCCGTATTTTTGCTCATTTCAATACTCTCGCCGGTTCTTGAATTTTGAAAAACTCTAGCTTTTTCACCGAAATCCGGCAATGCCTAAACCGGCGGGTCCCGCAGTCGGCGATCCCGATCCCGATTTGGATTTTCAAACGATCCACCGCCCTAACCGAGTGCCATTCCGCGTAGCATCCTATTCGGAACGTAACACCCGTCCATCCGTCCGAGCAGTTTCGCCATGCCGATTCTCCCCGACCATACCCGTCCTTTCTTTTTGCTTTTTTCGATTGGCACGGAAGGCGGCATCGATTTAGTTGACTTCCTTTCAGATTGATCGATTTATCGAACCCGAACACACCACATCCATGACGTTCCGTGATTTTTTCTTTCTCGTGCCGTTTTTCCTCATCAGTTTCTTTGCGCTGAGACCGACGGTGCCCGGTTTCGACAGCACCTGGATTTCCATCTGGGCGTTCATCGGCGCCGCGGGAATGACCGCTGTGGCCTGGATTGCCCTGCAGATGTTTAAATCCATCGTGTTCGACGAACGGAAACGCAAGGCGGCCGAGCAGGACGAATGACCGCCCCCGTCGTTCCCGGCCCTTCGAGGAAGGGGCGGGAGAGAGTCTGTCGGGCTTCTCCGGCAGGGCTACACTAATAACTCAGGATCACCGCGGCATGAGCCCTGTGATCCCGTGAGTCGTCATCCACTGCATCGTCGCGGATCTGCCAACCGTAATCAAACCGCAGGAAAAAATTGTCCCCGATCCGCATTCGAAGGCCGGGACCCGCGCCCATGAGATGCGTCCGTCCGGGTTCGTCGAATTCGCGATCCTTGATCTGCGCCATTCCATAGTCCAGAAATCCAAGAAGCTGCCAACGGTCGCGCCCCGGCCGCCCCAATCGCGTGATTTCGCTTAAGTTGAACTCCGGAGTCCTCAGTTCGGCGCTCAACAGATAAGCATTATCCCCGCTCGCCGCACGTTCTTCGTATCCACGGACGCTTGCATGGCCGCCGACCCCGAGCTGTTCGCTTGGAAGCAGATTGCGATTGGAGAACTGGTATTGCCCGCGCATTCCCAACTGAAATCCGTGAACCAGCGTCGATTCCCGGTCCAGGCCGACGCGCGTGTAATAATACCGCGACTTCGATCCGGGCCGCGCCTCCTTGAACACGCGGTCGCGATTGCGTTCGCTCAGGAAATTCCCCGGACTGTAAAAGACGCTTGCGTTGAACACGGTCGTTCCAAAGGGATCCCTCAACCTCGCGTCATACCGCGCCATGCCTTGGATGATTTCGGTCGCAGGATCGAATACCTGCGCCCGACCCAGCTCAAAGGCGTTTTCCGCGCGTTTGAAATCCGCTCCCAACGTAAACTGCTGCGCGAGTCGCAACCCGTACCGCGGATTCTCCCAGCCCACCATGAAAATCGCGTAACGCAAGCCGGCATCCAGGGTTTCGCCTTTCACGTCCTCCCCTCCGATCTCGACCTCACTTTCCGCGTAATCCCCGAAAACCGTCAATTCATGGCGAAACGGCAGGGGAATGACGTAGCTCGCGGAATGTCCGTAAACGTGATCAAAATAACGTCCGGTGCGAAACTGGTAATTAAGTTCCTGATCCAGGGCGAGAACGTGGCCCCAGTTAAACCCGGCAATGAATCGCTCTTCACCGGTAATCTCGTTCCCGGTGTTCTCAAATCCGCCGTAAACCTGAAACGGAAAGCGATCGTCCACCTCGAACAAGAGATCCGTCTCCCCGGGTCGGCTCCCGGAAACATAGGCAAGGGACACCTCGCGGAACGGATTGCGGTTCATCCAGTCCAGGTCTTCCTGGAGCATCACCGAATCGATCTCGTCTCCTCTGATGAATCTCGTCTTGTTCGCGAAAATCGCCCGCCGAAACCACTGATTTCCCGAAACGCGGACCTGCCCGACCGTATGCTCCTGAACCTCGATAACGAAACGTCCCTCGGGGAGGTCGAGGTCCGGAACCGTCACATCCACCACCGGCCTCCGGTTCTTACGGTACGTAAATACAATGTCTTCAATCAAAGCCTCCAGCGAGTCTTCGGTGAGCGGTTTCCCGAGGTGGTTCAACGCCTTCCTGCGAAAGGACGGCGTATCGAGGAGCGGAAGCCCTGAAATATAAACGATCCCGGCGATCTCCGCCGGGAGTACCCTTATCTCCTCCGCATCGGCGGGACGAATAATCAGAGTTCGCAACACCGGGATCAATGCGTCCTCGGTATCCGCCAGGAATCCAAAGTCGGGCAACTCGAAAGGAAGCCTGGATTCCTCACCGGCTTCCTCCGAATCCGGCATGCCCTCATCCTGTGAGGCCAGGGCCGTGCCGGTGAGCAACCCTGTTAAAATCCAGAACCCGCAGAATACGTTTTTAAACCTCATCAGTCGTTCATCCACTCCCGTAAAAGGAACATTCCAGCATCGAGCTTCGCGGGTCCATGCTGGTGGGGTGGACGAAAACCGCAAGGTTTTTGCTGAATCCAATCTTGTTTTCCATCGATTGTCATCAATTGTCCCCACAAACGGAAACGCGCCTGTTTCATCGTGCCGCGGGGATCAGCGCAGTCGCCTTTTGCGAGATCGTGACCGTTTCAATATTTGTCCTTCAGGGAAAACTGTTTGATCCGCTTGCGAAGCGTGGCACGGGTAATCCCGAGAATGGCGGAAGCTTTGACCTGATTGCCATTCGTTTCGATCAGGGCGCGCAGAATCATCTCGCGTTCGAGAGTATCGAGAATGGTTTCGTGCGACTCCTTTCGCATCCGGTCGTAGAGTACGTCGAACGCCCGCCGCATATCCCACTCTTCCTCGACCGCGACGCTTGCATCGGGGCTCGCCCCGCCAAAGCCTTCGATCTCCGGTTGCGGCGCCGCTGCCGATTCAGGTTGCGGGGAAGGCGAATCAGGCTGCGGGGCCGATTTCAAAGGCGCGCCCGCTCCCGCGGCCTTGCGAATCTCCTCCGGCAGGTCTTTCAATAGGATCGCGTCGCCCTGGGCGAGTACAGCGCTCCGGTAGATGACGTTCTCAAGCTCGCGCACGTTTCCCGCCCAATCGTTGCGCACGAGAACGTCGGCGACTTCGGGAGAGACCTTCTTCACGTCCGATTTGCGGCTTTTCCGGAGCTTCTGCAGGCAGTACTCGACGAGTTCTGGAATGTCCTCCTTGCGCTCACGGAGCGAAGGCAGGCGGATGCGGACCACATTGAGACGGTAATAAAGGTCTTCCCGGAACGTCTTCTCGCGAACCATCGCCTCGAGGTCCCGATTCGTAGCGGCGATGATGCGGACGTCGGTCCTGATCGTTTTCGATCCTCCTACCCGCTGAATCTCGCCTTCCTGAATGACCCTCAGAACCTTCGTCTGCGTCTGCGGGCTCATGTCGCCGATCTCGTCGAGAAAGATCGTTCCCCCGTCGCACAATTCGAACTTCCCGACCCGATGGCTCGTTGCGCCCGTGAACGCTCCCTTTTCGTGTCCGAAAAGTTCGCTCTCGATCAGGTTCTCGGGCAAGGCGGCGCAATTCACGGCGACGAAAGGTTTATTGTGACGCTGGCTGTGCTGGAAAATACAGCGCGAAACAAGCTCCTTTCCGGTGCCGCTTTCACCCGTGATCAGAATGGTGACATCGCTCGCCGCCACCTGACCGATCACCTTGAAGACCTCCTGCATGGCTTCGGAACGGCCGACGATGCCTTCCTTGTAATCATCGCTGTCCAGCACCGGCCGGTCGTTCCTGATCTTCCGTAAATCCTCCCGCGCCTTAAGCGCTCCCTCCGTGAGACCCAGCACTTTCTTCGTGTCGAAGGGCTTCATCAGGTAATCGAACGCGCCGAATTTCATCGCCTCGATCGCGGTCTGGGTGGTCCCGTAGGCGGTCATCAGGATGATCATCGATTTCGGGTCGACGGATCGCAGATGCTGAAGCGTCTCAAGTCCGCTCATCCCGCCCATACGAATGTCGAGAAAAACGACATCGGGAGATTCGCGACGGACGATCTCGATGCCCTCCTCCCCGCTTGCCGCGTTCAGGAGGCGGAACTCCCGGGTGGAAAATACCCGTTCAAACGAGTAGCGGATCTCCTTATCGTCGTCGATAATTAGAATTGTTGCACTTTTTGTCGGTGATGGCATTATGAATGCGCAGAAGAAACCACCTGTTTAACTCGATCATGCGGTCCTGGTCAATTCACATGTTTTCGGTCTTCGGGATCCGCCTGGAGGTACACGCGACGTTTCTGATCCTCGTGGCCGTGTTTTGCTCCGTGGGCTGGGAAACCGACGGCGCCACGGGCGTTTTCTGGAGCCTGCTTTTTCTTGCCGCGATATTCACGTGCGTCGTACTGCACGAGTTGGGGCACAGCGTCGCCGCCCAGCATTACGGAATCGAGGTGATTCGCATCCTTCTGCTGCCGATCGGCGGAATGGCACAGTTCCAAAGCGTTCCGCGCGAGGCCCATAAAGAGCTTATAATCGCCGCCGCGGGTCCGCTGGTGAACTTCGTTCTGGCCGGCTTCCTGTTCATGTTCACCGGGCCGCCCGTCGAGCTTCTTCAAACGGGCTGGCCGAACGGCTGGCTCACGCTTTTTCAGGGAGTCCTTGTGGTGAACCTGATCATGGGATTATTCAATCTCCTGCCGATATTTCCCATGGACGGCGGGCGCATGCTCCGCGCGTTTCTGACCTGCAGGCTCTCCTACCTGAAGGCCACCGGCGTGGCGGCATTCGTCTCGAAAATTCTGGCCACGATCGGCATCATCCTGGCCCTCTTCGCCGGACCGCCGCAGTTGCTCCTCGCAAGCCTCCTCGCCTTCATATTTATCGTCGGCAACATAGAGTACCGCATGGTTGAAAGGAATGAAACACTCAAGGATTTCTGCATCGGCGATCTCATCGAAACCGACTTTTCCGTCATCCGGCCCGACGAATCCGTTCGCAACGCGCTGCGGATAATCGAGGGTGAGAATCTGGGTACTCTCCTTCTCGTAGAGAACGGCTCTCTTTTCGGAATGCTTACCCGCGGTCACGCCGAAACCCTTCGCGAAGAAACGTTTCTCCACACCGATCCGGTCGGACGGCATTGCGAGCGCAACATCTCGATCCTCCAGGCAGAGTGGCCGCTCGAACTCTTTTACGAGATGCTCGCGCGAAACAAGAAGAAAATCTTCCCGGTCTACCGGGGCGGCCAACTCGCCGGAACGATCGATACGGGAAACCTCGACGAGAAACTCGCCGAGTTGGGAATATCGGCCAAGCGCCTTCGGATTCCCCTTCCGTTTTAACTTTCGCGCTTGATCCCGCCTGTTCCCGACAGCGCGGCCGATGGAATCACCGCGACGCAACCGAAGGGAAGACCGCGGTTCAAAACCCGGGCCAGGTAAGTTTCAAATTCAATACTGGAGATACCGAACGTTGATCTCTGTCCGTCGGAACGCCTTCGCTCGTTTCGGGTATCACCCCCCGCGCGCCGGAAGAGATCGGCTTGCACTGGATTCCGTTCTTTGGTGGATTCAACGACTTTTCCCGATTTCATGACCTATCTCGGTTTCTTCATCAAATACCGGCGGATCCTGACCTTTTCCGTCCTGTTGACTTTTTTCTCAAGTTTCGGCCAAACCTTTCTGCTCTCGATTTTTCTTCTCGATTTCGCAAGGGCATTCGATCTGACCGAGGGGAATCTCGGGGTCATGTACGGCGTCGCCACAGTGTTCAGCGCACTGCTTTTGCCATGGACCGGACGCCAAATCGACCGTATTCCCCTCGCAAATTACACCCTTGCGGTGGCCTGCGCGCTGGCGCTTGCCGCGGCCCTCGTGGCCGTCGCCCCGCACTGGACGGTTTTCTTCATCGCGCTCCTTGCCCTGCGTCATCTCGGGCAGGGGTTGTGCGGGCATATCGCCATGACGACCACCAGCCGGTCTTTCGTCCGGAATCGGGGTAAGGCCGTCGCGATTGCCGGAACGGGTTTCCCGCTCAGCGAGATGATCCTCCCCACCCTCGCGACGCTGTCGCTCATCTACTTCGGGTGGCGGATTTCCTGGGGCGTTTCCGCGGTTTTGATCGCTGTCGTGCTCGTACCCCTCTCCTATCTCCTGATCGTCAGAAGCAGCCGCGTGGAGGACGTTCTCCCGCGTATCGACAAAAGCGATTCCGAATCGTCCCCCTCGAAATGGCGGGCGCGAAATCTTCTACTCGATTACCGGTTCTACCTGCTTCTTTCAACTCTCATCCCCATTGGATTCTTCAGCACCGGCTTCATATTTTACCAGGCTGTGATTGCGGAGAATCGCGGATGGGGAGAGCATGTCTTTGCGATCGCCTTCGCCGCTTTCGCAGGGACGCGGGCGATCACCGCGCTTGGGGCCGGCCCGTGGATTGACCGGCTTAGCGCCGTGCGGCTTCTTCCCGTCCACATGATCTTGATTCTGATGTCCGGCGTCCTCCTGGTGTTCGGTACCGGTGAATGGGCCGCTTACCTGTACCTGATATTTCTCGGTCTCAGCATGGGGATCGGCGGCAGCGTCGGTTCGGCGGTATGGGCGGAGATCTACGGCGTCGAAAATCTCGGCGGAATCCGCAGTATCGCCGGCATGATCGGGATACTCAGCACGGCTTTCGCCCCCCTGATTTTCGGCCTCCTGCTCGACATGAAAGTTCCGGTCCACACCATCCTGGCCGGCGCACTCGTCTGCATTTTGACGCTGACGATCTTCTCCTTCTTCGCATCATCTTTCCTTTCCCGCGACCGCACACGACGACGTCACTGACGCTGCCAACCCCCATGTCGCAAGAACAGTTGAGTCAAGTTCTGAAAATCACATTGAAAGAAGTGGATCGCGCTTCTCCCGGCAAGCACGGGACTTCTCCCGCGACTGCGGGATCAGCAGAGGCGTGAGTTTCGCACGTGAGATGCGTGCACTACTTACATGGCATCAGAGATCCCGGAACTACATCGACCGGTACATCGGTCCGTCGCCGCCTTCGGGGACCTGCCATATGACATTTTCGTAGGGACACTTGTCACGGCACGTCTGACAGTGCAAGCAGTTCGACGGGTTCAGTACCAGACGCCCGTTGATTGCCGAATAGACCTCTCCCGGGCAGAAGGCTTCGCACGGATACAGCCCGAACCTGGCTTTGCACTCCGCGCAGAGAGCAGTGTCGGCGACGACGATGTGCGACGGCGCTTCTTCGCGGTGATGAGTTCCGGAGAAACTGACGTCACTGAGGCGATCCACTCCATCGACTTTAATCGTTTTGAAGCGCCGGGGTTTCAGGCTCTCGGAATCCGGCCGGCTGGAAAGGCGCGGCAGCCATCGTTGCACGAGACTCAACGGAGCGCCAAGGTGCGGACCGGCCTTGGCAAATACCTGGCGGTAATTATGGGCGGCGGCCAGGTCCTTCATCACGAAGCTCTCGTTAAGGAGGGATTCGTAGTTCCGAAGCTCATCGCGCGCTAACGACCCGCGTTCGATGGCGGCATAGATCGCCTCGGCAGCGAGCATGCCGGACTTGATCGCATAATGAAGGCCTTTGAGTTTCTCGACATTGGTCAACCCGGCATCGTCACCGATGAGCAGCGCCCCGTTGGTCGCCAGTTCGGGAACCGCGTGGTATCCCCCTTCCGGGAGGGTCTTTGCGCCGTATTCGACAACCTTCCCGCCTTCCAGCCACTCGCGGACAAGCTTGTGCGATTTGAAAACCTGCAGCTCATGGTGCGGATTGAGATCGGCGTATTTCCAATCGAGCCCGAGCACAAGGGCCACGGCCACCAGGTTCTCGCCCATACTGTAAATTGTGCCCCCGCCAAAGGTCCCCAGGTTGGGAAAGCCCGTCGAATGCACCGCCCGCTTGGAACCGAATGTGTTGCCGGCCGGCAGTCGTATGATCTCCTTCACTCCCAGGGAAACGAGCCGGGCGTTCCGTCCGCGGTCCAGCTCGAAGCGCCGGATCACCTGTTCCGCCAGCGGGCCCAGCGAGCCTTCGCCCAGCACCGTGACGCCTGCGGAAAGCCGTTCGCCTGGGACGAAGTTCGACTGCCGCCGGCCCTCCCGGTCCACCCCCCGGTCCACCAGGCGCACTCCTTTCACCCAGTCATCCTCGAACAGAACCTCGCGGGCGGCGAACCCCGGATACACCTCGACACCTTGATCCGCGGCGACGCCGGCCAGCCAGCCGACAAGCTCGCTGACCGAAACCAGGAGGTCCCCTTTGTGACGCATCGCGCGCGGGACGATCGCATCCGGAATTCGGATACTGTTTCGCGCGTTCGGAAGATAGTACAGATCGTCGCGCTCGACCTCGTTGGCAAGCGCCCGGACCACGAAGCGATCACGGCTCTCCCTCCAGCCGGGCAGCAATTCGTCGAGCACGGCGGACTCAAAGACGGCGCCGGAGAGGTTGTGGCGTCCGGGTTTCCCGGCCTTCTCGATCACCACGACCGATTCGGATCTGCCATTTTCCTTGAGAAGCTGTTTCAGCCGAATCGCCCCGGCGAGGCTCGCAGGTCCGGCGCCCACGAATAGCGCGTCAATTTGATCGAGATCCGTCATCAGTTTTCCCCGGTTTTCGAAGCGTTTAAATGGCTCAGCAGGTCCGGCACGACCGTTTCGAGATTTCCCACCACCCCGAAGTCGCAGTCCTTGAAAATCGGCGCGCCAGGGTCCTTGTCAATGGCCACAACAATATCCGCACCCTGAACGCCGGAAAGGTGCTGCACCGCGCCGGAAATCCCCAGCGCAACATAAAGACGCGGAGCGATCGTCTGGCCGGTCTGCCCCACCTGGCAACTCCGGTCGATAAAGCCCGCCTCAACCGCCTGGCGCGAAGCCGCCTGATGGGCCGGCTCGCCAAAGAAATCCTCCAGGCTTCTTGCCAGCGATCCGACATATCGGTCGAAGTCTTCTTTCGTCCGGCACCCGAGGCCACCGGCCACTACGATCGAGGCGTCGGAAAGTCCCGATGAAGGCGGTCTCGTCTCGACGGAGCACACACGCACCCCGGCCGCCTCATCCAGCCGCGGACTGAATCGAACGATCTCGCCGCTGCGGGACGGATCGGGAGATAGGGCCTTCAAAACACCTGGACGGATAGTGGACATCTGCACCCGCGAGTTCTGACTGACAATGCTCGCCATAATGTTGCCCCCCAGCGCCGGCCTGGTCTGCATGAGAATTCCGACGCGTTCGTTCTTGCCGCGCTTGAGATCGGTAAGGCACATCTCCGTGCAATCGGCGGTGAGACCCGACTTCGTCGCGTAGGCTACCCGCGGGGCGAGTTCGCGCCCGATAGGCGTTGCGCTGAACAACAGCATCTGCGGCGTGTGCTCTTCGATCAGTTGGGCAAGCGCCCTGGTGTAGGGGCCGGCAATAAAACGTTCGAGTCTCTCGTGATCAACGAGAAAAACCTTGTCGGCGCCATGCGCGAAGAGTTCGGACGCCAGGTTCCCGACATCCTCGCCGGCCACCACGGCTCCCACCTTTTCTCCCAGCGGCTCCGCCAATTCACGCGCTTTTCCGAGGAGTTCGAACGCCGCCGGGTGAAGCCGGCCGCCCTCCTGCTCCGCATAAATCCACAGGTCGCCCCGATACTCCGGCGTCTTTCCGCCGGGCAACCGGTAGTTCGACTTTCGGTTATCCGCCGGGGCCTTGTCGCTGCGAACGCTGTAGGTTTCCTTCAGACGGTTCATCAGTTCCTCGACGTTGTTGAGCAGGACGCACCGCCGTTGCGTCGCGCTCTTCGCCGGGAATATCCTCACTACATTCGTTCGCGAGCCGGCCATTCCGATGCGTGCTTTGTCGGCGCCTATCGCCTCCGCGTCCCACCGAAGGAGCTCTTGAAAGGAGGCCCAGCGAGTTCGATTGAAAGTCGCATACAGGGGCGGAGTCCGCTCGGTCAGGGTCAACATGCATGGATAACGCAGAACGGCGAGATTCTCGGCGCCGTTGCGGGTCACCCGCCGCACCTTCAAGATCCCGTTCCCGTCGATCTCGTAGCCAGTCACGTACGCCACATGATCGATGCCGAGTTCCTCGGCCACCTGCGGCGGCACCTGGGCCGTGTCTCCATCGACGGATTGCATGCCCGCGATAATGAGGTGGTTGCGGTCGCCGTTGAAGATTTCGTTCTCGACCTTGCGTATCGCCTGGGCGAGAGGGTACGCAGTCGCCGGGGTATCCGCTCCGCCAAGCCGGCGATCAGTCAACAGCACCCCGGAGTCGGCGCCGATAGACAGGGCGTAGCGCAGGACCTCGTCGGCAAACGGCGGCCCCATGGTGATCGCGACGATCCGTCCCGGCCATTCTTTGCGGAGCTCTACCGCAAGAGCCAGCGCCTGCTTGTCCAGTTCGTTGCAGACGTTTTCCAGAAAAGCACGGCGAAGGGTCCCCGTTTCCCAATCCCATGCATCCTGCGGGATATGCTTCGTATCCGGCACCTGCTTCACCAACACTACGTAATTCATTGTTGCCTTTCGCATCCGACCCCATTGCGTACCCGCTCACACCTGCCCAAAAAGAACGCCTCTGCTCGACCGTTTTCCCCCGGCGATCCCCGACCGCCCAGGATTTTCCTCAATCAACAATACACTCTGCACGTAAAGACATCAGGTCGCCGATTGCCAAATACCGTTCCGATTTTGCGAATTGTCGTCACCCCACCGCGGCTTGTCATCGGCGAAGCGCCGATGACGCTACGACTCCCCGCCCTTTTTTTGTTTTCCCGAAAACCTGGCGACGGGGGGTACGGGAAAACCCATTGTCAGGCACCAACCAGGGCCCCGAAGGATTGGTGTGAGATCAAAGATTTCCTAGTAAAATCCTTGCCGCATTGGATTCGGAAATCCAAGCTGGTTGTGGATTGGACGTATGAACGCCTTATCGAGTTTCACCTCGGTCGCCGCATGCGACCCGGCTGCTTTCCAACTGTGAAATCCGTGACGGGTTGCTGTCGGATGCTTCGGCAAGCCGTCTTTAATTGAATGCCTGAATTTCGACAGAATCCTGCGACAAAGGAATGGGTCATTCTTGCGCCTGAGCGGGGGGCACGTCCTCGTGACGTTCCCCAAAATGTGAACTCAACAGAGGCTGCGACCAACGCGTACGAAAAGGACTGCCCGTTTTGCGCCGGCAATGAAGAAGAGACGCTGACACCCTCGTACCGGTATCCCGAACAAGGTGACTGGCAGGTGCGGGTAGTGCCAAACAAATATGCCGCCCTTCAATCGGATCTGTCGACGGATCGGCATTCGCACGGCGCCTTTCTGTCGGCGGGCGGCTACGGCGTGGCCGATGTGGTAGTCGAACATCCCCGTCACGATCAAACGCTCGCCACGATGAGTACGGATGAAGTGGCCTGCGTGTTGCGCGCTTTTCGTGATCGTCATCGTGAAATCGCGGCGTTGGATCGAATCAGCCTGGTTACCATCTTCCGCAACCACGGCGTCCGGGCCGGGACATCCTTACGCCATCCGCACTCTCAGATTATCGCCACCCCCATTGTTCCGCCTCACGTCCGGGATCCGATCTATCGAGCGATGATGCACTATGACGAAACCGGCCAGTGTGTTTATTGCCACATGGTCGAGGAGGAACTGCGCCAGGAGAAACGCATTGTTATGGACACTAAGTCGTTTCTGGCCTTTTGCCCGTTTGCGGCCCGTTCGCCGTTTGAATCCCGCATTTACCCGAAGCGTCATTTACCGAGTTTCCATCTGGCAAACGACGCTGAGCTGATCGAACTGGCGGAGGTGCTGCGCGTTTTACTCAAACGGATATATGTGGGATTGGATAATCCGGATTACAATTTTATCATTCGCTCTGCCCCGGTGGGCGATCACGACGTACGTTATATGCATTGGTACATGGTAATCGTACCGCGCCTGGCTACCGCGGCCGGTTTCGAAATCGGCACAGGCATTTATGTCAACACCGTTTCCCCGGAAGAATCCGCCCGGGTTCTGCGCGAGACAAAACCCTGATGCCGGAATGGTGCCGGTACCGGCCGCGAAGGGCCGAACCGAGTGCTATTCCAATTGGCGTCGATTTACGCGGGTCAGCGGTTCATGAGGCGGAATCCAATCCCCAAAACCGGGGAATGTTGAAAGGCGCGAACGAAACTTGCCCCAATGACAACACCGTCCATGTTTCAGAATATTAGCTTTGGCTCAGCAAACAGGCGGCGATGGCTTGGCCTTTGCCGATCTCGTCGACGCCTTTGTTGGTGGTGGCCTTGAGGCCGATTCGGGTTTCGGCTATTCCCATCGACTTGGCGAGGACGGATTTCATCCGCTCGCGATAGGGGCCGATATCGGGCAGCCCGGCGGCGCCGAGCAGCGCGTCGGAGTGGCCCAGGAGTCCTTTGGGAGACGGGATCTCGACGCCGCCGAGGACGCAGCGGCGTCCTTCCACGAGCCGGTGAATATCGTAGCCGTTTCCGATGCTCAGGTTTTTCATTTCAGCAGGCAGGCGATGTGATCGAGGTCGGCCGGGGTGGTCAACTTCGGGTTGGGGTAAGGGTTCTCCAGGAGCGTGATTCGCTTTCCGAGCAGAGAAACCGCTGCGACATCATCGGTGATACGATGATGTCCCGCTCGGACGGCCTCGTAGGCTTCGAGAATCAGTGCGCGTTGAAAAACCTGGGGCGTTTCGGTCGCCCAGAGGCGGTCCCGGTCGACGTCGGTCAGCCGGGTTCGCCACGGCATTCCGTCAGCCGATTCGACGCGTTTGATGGTGTCGGTGACGCGGCGGGCGAGGCAGGCGGCGCCCACTTCGCGGGCGAGGCGGGCGAGTTCGGTCACGATTTCGGGTCGGACAAGCGGACGGACGCAGTCGTGGATGAATACGAGTGTCGAATCGTCCGGGACAAGTTGAAGACCGTTGTAAACAGAGTTCTGCCGTTCCGCTCCGCCGGCCGTCCAGAAGAACCGTTGGGATTCGAAGGACGGAGTCGATGCTATCGCTTTTTCGAGGTCGCGGCGCTGGAGTTCGTCGCGGTAAACGACGACGAAATCGCGAATGACCCCGCTCGCCGCGAATCCGTCCAGCACGTGCCGGACGACAGGTTTTCCGTGGATCGGATGGAGGACTTTGTCCGGAGTCGCCTCACCCATGCGCGAACCCATGCCGCCGGCGAGCAACAAGGCCGAGTTGTTCCCGGGTGCAGGGGCGGAGGAGTCGATCACGGCCCGAGTTGTTCCCGGATGGAGGCGAGCACCTCTGCGGGGTTCTCCGCGCGGAGGAGAGAACGCCCGACGACGATGAGATTGGCGCCCGCTTTCGCGGCGTCAACCGGTGTTGTGATGCGTTTTTGTTCGTCGGATGAGTCCCCGGCAAGGCGGATGCCGGGGGTAACAAGGAACGCGTCTTCGCCCAGATCCTCCCGAAGGACGGCTGTTTCGTGCGGAGAGCAGACGAACCCGTCGAGGCCGCTCATCGAAGCGATCTTCGCAAGGTGCCGGACGTGGTCGAGCGGGGGTTGATTGATCCCGACGGCCTTTAACTCCCGGGCGTCCATCGACGTCAGGACGGTAACCGCAAGCAGCCGGAGGTTGGGTGCATGCTCTTTTCGAGAGGCTTCGGCGCGCTTGAGCATTTCCGGGCCTCCAGAAGCGTGGAGAGTGAGAAGCCGTACGGGGAGAGAGCCGACCGATTGGATCGCGTTCCCAACCGTATTGGGGATGTCGTGAAGCTTCAGGTCGAGGAAAACGTCGTAGCCGAGTTCCGCGATTTCATCGACCAGGTCGGGGCCGTAGCGGGTGAAGAGTTGCAGGCCGATCTTCACCCATTTGAGCGACGCGCCGACCCGGCCGAGGATGGCATGGGCATCTTCGCGTGACTCCACGTCGAGGGCAAGTGCGACATCGCATTTCATAATTCCTTGAACGGTATCGTGCCTGTTCGAGATTCATGCAACCAAATTGTTTCGACCGCTTCCACCATTCCAAAACCGTAACGAAGCACGGAAAACCCGCCCCCTTCCGTTCCCGCGACAAAGGGATTGCCTGCCGTTTGGAATCGCTGCGAAGATGGGAACCCGCATGGAAAACGTGTCCATATTCTGTCCCGGCAAGATCAACCTGACACTCGCAGTGACAGGACGGCGCTCCGACGGATACCACGACCTCGTTTCCCTCGTGGTCCCGATCCAACTGGGCGACGAGCTGAAAGTGCGGCGGGTTTCTCAGGAGGGAATTCTTCTGAAGATGAGCGGTGAACCGGCGCCCTCCGGCGGGGAGAACCTGGTCGTGAAAGCGGCGAACCGGTTTATCGAGCGGTTTCCGGGCGAGGACGGGGGGCTCGTTTTTGAGCTGCACAAGAATATTCCATCCGGCGCCGGCCTGGGAGGCGGGAGCAGCGACGCCGCGGGCGCCCTGTTGGCGTTGAACGAGCTTTCGGGTTGCCCGGCGGATACCGAATCGATGAACGAGCTGGCGCTCGGCCTCGGTTCGGATTGTCCGCTCTTCCTGCACCGGCGTCCCGTTATCGTGCGCGGGAGGGGGGAGCGCATTGAGGCACTGCCTGCCGAGCGGGAGAGGGAGCTGCGCGGGCGGCGTCTCCTTGTGTTCAAGCCGTTTTTCGGCGTTTCGACGGGTTGGGCCTACCGGGAGCTTGCGCGCAGAGGAGCTTATTCTAAGCCGGCGGCGGTGGAAGAAGGACTCGACGCGTGGAAAAAAGGAACCGTTTCGGCGGAGGGGATTATGCGGAACGATTTTGAAGACGTGGTCGGGAGTAAGTATTTGGCTATCCGGGTTCTGCTTCGCGAATTACGGGAGCGGTTCGGGATCCCCGTTCACATGAGCGGAAGCGGGAGCGCCTGCTTTGCTTTGTTGCGGGAGGAAGGTTCCGGCGGTGAAGTGGCCGAATCGGTTCGTGAGGCTTTCGGAGCAGAAGGGTTTTGCACCGAAACCGGGATCGTTTGGTAGGAATTGGGTCCGATCCCGGGCGGCCGGCGCCTCCGGAAATCGATATTTCCTGTGTAATCCGCCTGGAATGGCGCTATAGTATTGAATCACCACGAACCGGAATCATGGTGTGAACCGGCGACTGGCGGGGGTTCGGAACCGGTCCGCTGTCCGTTTTCGGCGGAAATCGCACTTAGTCGGGACTCCGCGTCAAAACGGCATTGACCCGCCTATAATTACCGTCAGTCTGTTAATAGTTTGTTTAACTTTGACAAGAACGGATTGAAACGAATCAGGTGGATTTCAAGGAGATGACTTGAATGGATTCCGATCGCCAGCGCGAGCAGGTGTTTAAGGGGATAGCGGCCTCGCCAGGCGTAGCCCATGGAAAGGTCTATCTTTTCCTTCCCAAAGAGCTGGATATACCGGACGATCCGGTGGACGAAAGCGAACAGGAAGCCGAAGTCGAACGTTTCGAGAAGAAGCTTCTCGAAACCCGCCAGGAGGTACTCAAACTTCAGAAGGAAGTGGCCGAGCGGTTGGGCGAAGACGAGGCGCGAATTTTCGACGCCCATTTTCTCGTGCTCGAAGATCGTGCGTTGATCGAGGAAACCATTCGGGAAATGCGTGATTGCGGGAGGAATATTACCTACAGCTTTCACAAAGTCGCCCAGCGCTACATCGACGCGTTTACGAATATGGACGACGAGTATCTGAGGGAGCGCGCGAACGACATCCGCGACATTTCAAAGAGGTTGTTGCACAACCTCGTCGGGGAGAGTCATTACGGGTTGTCGCGTTTGAGTGACGAGCGCATCATTGTTGCAAAAGACGTTTCCCCTTCGGATACGGCGAATATCGAAAAGGGGAAAGTCCTCGCCTTCATCACCGACGCGGGCAGCAAGACGAGTCACGCGGTGATCATGGCGCGCTCCATCCAGGTTCCCGCGGTCGTCGGAATGCGGAATTTCACTAGGATTCTCAACAACGGAGACGAAATCCTGGTCGATGGCTACGACGGCCAGGTTGTGGTCAATCCGTCCGAACAAACCCTGTTCCGGTACGGTAAGTTTCAGGAAGAGAAGAAATCGCTGGAGAAGAAGATTCTCGCGCAGATTCGCCGCACGACCAAGACCCGGGACGGGGTAAGTATCGACCTGATGGCGAATATCGAAGGGGCCAACGAAATCGACCGGATTCGGCAGTACGGGGCTGAAGGGGTCGGACTGTTCAGGACGGAGTACCTTTTCCTGAACTCGGTTGGATTTCCCTCCGAGGAGGAGCAATACCAGGCTTACATGACGGTGGCTGAGGCGATGGCGCCGGATCCCGTCGTGATTCGCACCCTGGATATGGGGGGTGATAAATTTCCCAACAGCGTTTACCGCCCCAGTGCCGAGACCAATCCGTTTCTCGGACTCCGCGCCATTCGATTGTGCCTGGAGAATACGGACTTGTTCAAGACCCAGCTTCGGGCCATTCTCCGGGCCTCAAAGGAGGGGAACGTCAAGCTGATGTATCCGATGATCAGCGGCGCCGGCGAGCTCGACCGCGCGAACGCCATTCTCGACGAGGCCAGGAACGAGCTTTCCTCCAACGGCATCGCATTTGATGAAAACATGAAGGTCGGGGCGATGATCGAGATCCCGAGCGCGGCGATTACCGCGGATGTTCTCGCGCGTAAATGTGACTTCTTCAGCATCGGCACCAACGACCTGATCCAGTACCTGCTGGCGATCGACCGGATAAACGAGCAAATCGCCCACCTCTACGAACCGACGCACCCGGCTGTTCTGCGCATGATCAAAATGGTGATCGATTCGGGCCACTCCGAACGCATTCGCGTCAGCCTGTGCGGTGAAATTGCCGGCGACCCTGTGCTCGTGCCTATTTTCATGGGTCTCGGAATCGATGAGCTGAGCATCGTATCCTCCGGATTGCCCGCGATTAAGTACATCATTCGCAACATCGATTTCACGGACATGAAGCGATTGGCCGAGGACGTGCTTGAACTCGACGATCCGAAAGAAATTTTCTCCCTTGCGGAGGCGTTCTACAAGAAGAACGTGTCCCACCTGATCGCCTAAAGCCGGCTGCGGCTTCGGAGAAGTCGGTTGCCGATCAGGTTGAGAACTTGATTTGTTTCGGTTGAGGCGAGTGAGGTGCGGCGGCGGTGTCAGATCGCTTTCAGAGCGTTTCGAAGAACCTCGCACGCCTGGTCGATAACGTCGTCTTCGTGGGCGGTGCTGATAAAGCAAGTTTCAAACGGAGAGGGCGGCAGGTACACGCCGTGTTCAAGGGCGTAGTGGAACAGTTTGACAAAATGCCCGCGGTCGGCCGCCACCGCTTGCGGATAATTTTTGACCGGCTCCTCCGAGAAGAAAAAAGAGAACATCGATCCGGTCTGCGGCACCTGCAACGGAAGCCCTTTTGCGCCGGCCGCTTCGAGGACGGCGTCTTTGATCGCCCGACCTCGGGCCTCGAGCCGGCGGTAGGGATCGGTCTCCCTCAGCAGGTCGAGAGAGGCGTTTCCCGCAGCCGTTGCAAGAGGATTTCCGCTCAGCGTGCCGGCCTGGTACACGGGTCCGTCGGGGGCCAAGTGGTCCATGATTCGGGCCCTCCCGCCGAAAGCGCCGACCGGGAGCCCGCCGCCGATGATCTTCCCGAGCGCGGTGAGGTCCGGACGCACCTTTTCGGCCTCCTGCACGCCTCCGGAACCGACTCTGAAGCCCGTCATGACTTCGTCGAAAATCAGCAGAGTCCCGGCTTCATCGCAAAGCCGGCGAAGCTCGGCGAGGAAGCCCGGCTCGGGAAGAATCAGCCCGACGTTCGCCGGACAGGGTTCGAGAATAACCCCGGCGATTTCTCCGGGATTCGCTTCGAATGCGCGGCGCAGGGATTCGGGATCGTTGTAGTCGAGGACGATCGTTTCGCGGGCAAAAGATTCGGGGATTCCGGCGCTGTCCGGCCGGCCGTGTGTGAGGGCGCCGGAGCCGGCCGCGATGAGAAGGGAATCGACGTGGCCGTGGTAACACCCGGCGAACTTGATGATTTTATCGCGCCCGGTGTACCCGCGGGAAAGCCGGACACAGGACATAGTGGCTTCCGTGCCGCTGTTGACCAGGCGCACCTTTTCAATCGAAGGCACCATTCGGGTGATGTTTTCAGCCATCTCGATTTCGCCGCGGGACGGGGTCCCGAAGCTGGTTCCCCTCTTGATGGCGGTTTCCAGGTTCGCGCGGATGTCCGGATGGTTGTGTCCGTGAATCGCCGGGCCCCAGGTGCAGACAAAGTCTATAAGCGACTTCCCGTCGACAGTGTGAAGGTACGGACCGTTTGCGCTCTCCGTGAAGAACGGAGTACCGCCGACGGAGCGGAAGGCGCGGACGGGAGAATTGACGCCGCCGGGTATCAGTTTGCGGGCTTTTTCGAAAAGAGTCTGCGAATCGGTTGTCACGGATGTCGACATGGTCCCGTCATCATGCTCGCCAATCCGAGAGAGGATCAAGCTTCATCCCGCCAAAAAGATATCCGGCCCGGTTGGGCTGCGCTAGGATTTCGATACTGAAGCCCTACTCGTATCGCAGAGCGACGATCGGATCGAGTTTGGCCGCGCGAATTGCCGGATAAAGACCGAAAATGATGCCGACGGCGACACTGATCCCAAGGGACAGCGCGATCGCGTAGAACGGGACGATCGTAGGCATGCCGGCGAAATACTCGATGATCTGCGGAATGGTCACGCCGAAGGCGATTCCGATCAACCCGCCGGTGCTCGAAAGGACGATCGTCTCGATCAGGAACTGCCCCACGATCTGTGATCGCCGGGCGCCGATGGCACGGCGAATGCCGATCTCCCGTGTCCGCTCGGTGACGGAGGCCAGCATGATGTTCATGATCCCGATCCCGCCCACGAGCAGGCTTATGCCCGCGATCGATCCAAGGACGATATTAAAGGTCCTCTGGGTCGCTTCGGCCTGCCGGAGCAGTGCCAGCGGCACGCTCACGCGGTAATCCTCGCGGCGGTGGAAACGCTCGAGCATGTTCTCGATCGCCAATGCTGTGGACTGCACATTGTCGATGTGGTCCACCTCGACGACCATTTGGTGAAGCTCGACGCGCGAGCGTTCCCGGGAGCCTTCACGACTGCGGACAACAATGTCGCCGAACCGTTCGCGGGCGGTGGTCATCGGAATGTAGGCGTCGATCTCCTGGTCGGGTGTCTGCACCCCGCCGGCGGCGCCTCCGGATTCGCTGCGGATGATTCCCACAACTTCATAATAATTCGCGCCAACACGGATTCGATTTCCCAATACTTCCTCGGTTGCGAGCAGGCGTCGTGCCGACCGTTCCGTCAGTACACAGACGTTGGAATTACCGGTCATGTCGCTCTCCTGGAGCCGGCGGCCCGCCAGCAGTTCACGTTCGACAAGATCGAACCAGCCGGGAGTGGTTCCGACTATCCGGAGCTCCATCTGGCGCCCGCCGACCCGGGCGTCACTGGGAATAAGTTTCGCCGGGACGATACGGCTGACCGAGGGAATGGTCTCGTTGATCCGGCGTTCATCATCATAGGTGAGCCCGTAGATGCTCATGCGGACCCGTTCGACCGATTGGTCCTCCTGTGGCTGGACCGAGTTGATGATAATGTTCTGGCTTCCCAGCCGCCGGATCTGTTCCTGGGCTTCCTCGCTGGCTCCCGTGCCGACCGCAAGCATCGCGATCACGCTGCCCACGCCGAAAACGACCCCGAGCATGGTGAGCATCGAGCGAAGCTTATGAAGCAGGAGCGTTTTGATGCCGAGGCGAACGAGTCTTAAAAAACGGTGAAGGTTCATTGGCGCCAAAAACGATTCAGTCGATCCGATCGATAAGCCCGTCGTGCATGTGCAGCCGATGGTGGGCCCACCTGGCGACCTCCGGTTCGTGCGTGACGATTACGATTGTCTTCCCTTGTTTGTTCAGGTCCCGGAGCAGTTCCATGATATGCTCGCCCGTCGAGGAATCGAGGTTTCCCGTCGGTTCGTCGGCGAGGATCACATGCGGGTCGTTGGCGAGCGCGCGGGCGATCGCCACCCGCTGCTGCTGTCCGCCCGAGAGCTCCGCCGGGCGGTGTCCGAGCCGATCTTCCAGTCCCACCTGGGTGGCGAGCTCCAGCGCCCGTTTCGCGCTTTCGCGGGATTCCCAGCCAAGATAGAACAACGGCAGTTCGATATTCTCGCGAACGGTCAGTTGGGCGATCAGATTGAAGCTCTGAAAGACGAATCCGAGATAGGTCAGGCGGATTTGGCTGAGATCGTCATCCTCCAGGCGGCTGACATCCTGACCCGAAAGAATATACCTCCCCGAAGTGGGACGATCGAGGCAGCCGAGCAGGTTGAGCATGGTACTCTTGCCGGAACCGGACGGACCCATGATCGCCCAAAAGCTCCCCGATCCAAACTCGACACTGACACCAGCCAGCGCATGGACCTGTTCGGAGCCCATTTCGTAGATTTTACGGACATCTTCGAGCCGGACCATCGCCTCGGACTCGGTCGCCGCGGTAACTGTGTCGCTGTCTGTTTGAGTTTGGATGTCTTTCATCGTTCAGGTTCGGAAGAAGGGACAGGCGCCTCCATTCACGAATCGAGATCAGGCGCTTTCCGATTCGTCCGGCTCTTCCGCGACGCCGGGAACCATTTCTCCGGGTTCTTCCTCTTCTTCAATCCGTTCGAAAATCGGCGGCGCCAGCAGGACGATTTCTCCGGCTTCGAGGCCTTCCCTGATGTGGACGACCCGGTTGTTGTCCAGACCGATCTCCACGCGGCGGGGCTCGGGGCCGCGCGGGGTGACCACGTAAACGAAGTAGCGGCGGTCGTATCGGATGACCGACTGCAACGGCACGTAAACCACGTCACTCAGTTCCTCGACGATAATATCCACCTGGCAGCTCATGCCGGTGCGCAGGTTGGCGGCGTCAACTTCGACCTGGGTGCTGTAAACGGTGAGATCGGGGTTGAGCCAGATGCTTTGCGCGTCGGGCATCGGCGAAATGCGGCGCACGGTGCCGGAGTAGATTTGACCGGGACGCGCATCGACGGTGATTCGTGCGGGCATTCCGACTTCAATCCGGTCGAGCGCCGACTCGTGGACGGTGATATCGGCAACCATCCCTTCGGACGCGGGGATATAGATCAACTCCTGACGTTCGCGCACCTCCGTTCCCGCTTGCAGGGGTTCCTGGTTGCCCCATCGTCCCGGGTTCGCGGTCGTTTCGTAAATCACCATTCCGCTTGCGGGTGCGCGGAGCACACACATTTCAATCTGCTGTTTAAGGCGGGCGAGTTGCTGTTCCTGGCGGGCCTTTTCCTGAGCCCTTGCGTTGTAGTTTGCTTCCGCCTGAACGATGTCCGATTCCGCACGCATGATCACACGCTCCAGACTGTCGGCCGCCTGCTCCGCGTCGCTTTCGAGCTGTTCCCGTTGCCGCTGATGCGTATAGGTTTGCAGCAGATGCAGGTTTCCTTCGGCAATCCGCACATCGACGGCCGCCCGCTCGTAGGCCAACCGGTCCCGTTCCAGTTCGAGCGGAGTAATGAAGCCGTTGGACTCAAGATCCTGCGAATTCTTGAACTCCTGCTCCGCGCGTGTGAGTTCTTCTCGCGCCAGATCGATGTTCGCCTTGAGCCGGTTTAATTCCTGCTGGTACTCTCCGTCTTCGGCAAGGTATTTTTCCAGGTCGAGTTCCGCGAACCGCAAGGCCAGTCTGGCCTGGGCGATTTCACTTTGGGTTCGGCTCTCAGTCACCTTGAGTTCCTGCTGCGCCCGGATGTAGTCGGCTTGGGCGTTCTGAGCGGAGATCTCGCGCTCGATCAACCGGTCCTCGAGGTCGCTCGAGTCGAGTTCCACCAGCAGATCGCCTTCTTCCACGTACTGGCCTTCGTCGATGATCCAGAGGATGGGGGTCCGCCCTTCCACCCGGTTCGCCACGACAACCTGTTCCCGGTTGCGAAGATTTCCGGACTCGGTCACCGATATGGTCAGATCGCCCCGCCGGGCTTCGGCAGTGGGGCCCGCGTAGGCGGTGCTCCCGCCGGCGCCAAACCAACTCACCGCGAGTCCCCCGATGCCCAACGCGCCGACGCCGATCAGTATCGGCCACATAAATTGCCCGCCGCGACCGGAATCGCCCTTCTTTTCCTCAGCTTGAATTGTGTTACTCATGGACGCCTCACTCTGCTTCCTCCTCATTTTGGACCCCGTTCAACTCGTATTCGTTCCAAAGCCCCCGGTGGTCCACCTGCAATAATCCCAGATCCCGTTGCAGGCTCAATTCCGCGATTCTGTACCTTACGAGCGAATTGACGAGCGAGTTCTGTGCCTGGAGCAATGCGTCGTTCGCTATCAGTACATCACGGGTGTCGGCTCTGCCTACTTCCTGAAACGCCTGCGTCTGACGGACCCGCCGTTCGGCAATGCTCAACGCCTGCTCCTGGATTCTATATCCTTCACGTTGTTGACGTAAATCCCGTAATGAATCGCGGACGTCCAATTTCACATTGTCCTCAATGTTCTGAAAGTTCCTGACCGCCGCTTCGACGCGAATGAGACTCTGGCGAAAGGCAATCCGTTCCGAACGGCGGGACCACGGCATATCGAGTTGCGCGCCCAGAGAATAAAACCCGTCCGACGGATCCAGCCGGGCGTCGGGCGCCGTCGCGGAGCCGATCCCGCTCCGACGCTCCCCGAACGTGGCGTTGCCGGTGAGATTCAGGCCGGGACGAAGCTGGTCCGCCGCGATGATGACGCGGCGCTGGGCGTCGTAAACGTCGCCTTCGGCAATCCGCAGGTCGAGGCGATTTTCCATGGCCATCGCGATCGCCACGTCTTCGTCGAGTTCGTAGCGTCCGCGTTCCGCGGGATCGGTTTCAGGAATTACGAGATCCTCCAGATCCTCCCCGTTCTCCTCGATTTCCACCTGCACCTGAGGAACGTGATCGCCGAGCATCAATTCGGCGTCAGCCATCAACTCGTCAAATTCCGCTGTCGAAAGCTCGATCCGCGCATCGGAGGGAAGTCCGAGAGTCATCTTGAACTGGTCGAGCTGGCGCGAATACCCGTCCTGCGCCACAATCCATTGGTCGCGCGCCCGCAAAAGATCCTGGCGGGCTTCATCGACCTCGATTCCGGTGGTCCGGCCCTTGTCGTGCAATGCCTCGGTCCGTTCGACCAGCAACATCAGCCTTCGGTAGCTCGCTTCGGCGTTTGTGATCCGGTCGAGCTGTTGAAGCACTGAAAAGTACTGGTTTGCCACCTGGACGGCAAAGCTGAGTTTGAACAGCTCGAAATCGTAGAGCGCATACAGAACGTTGCGCTCCGCCTGGGTGCGGGGTTCGGTGACGATGTGCCGTCCGGCGCCCCGCAGAAGGGGGATTGAGATCGAGCCGTCGGCGAGCAGACCCAGTGATGTCCGGCCTTCGCCGCTCAAGAGGCGAACGAGGTCCACGACCAGCCTTCCGCTGAGGTCTGCTCCCGACTCGAATTGTCGCTGAAAGCCGCCCTCCGCGGTGCCCCTGGCGCCCGTCTGGTTGGATGCCTGGTCGGTGCTGAAGATGCCCTGCAGCGTGCCGAAAAACGTGGTGTCGAACCGAAATCGTTCGAGGTCGAGCTGGAGCGCCGTATTGAAAACCGACTCCTTTTCGGACTGGTAGGATCGGCTGTTGGCCGCCGCGATCTGGAGCGCGTCGACGAGCGTCAGCACGAACTGACCGTCCTCGTCCACTGTTTCGGGCATGTACGATTCCGTCCGCTCCATTGGCTGTGGCTCTCCGACGTTCGGCCAGTGTTCGGGTTCCTCCAACTCATCCACTCCGTACGAAGCGGGTCCGACCGCCGGAAGGTTCTGCTCGAGCATCAGGCGCTGCCGAAAGGTTTGGCTCGGACGATCAATCGTAAATGGCTCGTTTCTTCCCAACGCCTCGCGCTGCATCTGGTCGATGATATCGGCTGCGGCGCTATCCGCCTCGGAGCGGTGTTTCGCGGCGCTTTGGCAGCCTGCCAGCATCGCGGCGGCGACCCCGCAAACCGCGATCGAGACATAGGATCGGATCAAACCCCGCTGCGTTGGAACCATTCTTTGTTAGCCCTCACTTGTGTATGCGCTCTTTGCAGTTAAAAAACATGCGTTGCCCGGTTTCCCGGGCAACGCATCGTCGAAAACATTGGCGGCTTCCGGGCTCCAATCCTACCGGCCCCGCCTCCGATCGCTGCCGCCCCGCCCGAACATGCGATCGACGAACTCGACGTGCTGTTCCTCGAAGTGAGAAGACTGGGCAACAACGTCCCTGGCCACTCTGTGAAGCATTCGCTGTTCCTCGCGAAGTTGGCGGCCCCGTTCGCGGAGGGCATTGAATTCGTCGGAATCCCGGTCAATCCCCTGCATCTCTTCCCGCAGTCCACGCCATTCACCCCGCAACTCACCGAACTGCTCCCGGATTTCCCGGATTTCGGGCGACTCCTGAGCGGCCCTTTGGAAACGCTGCTGGAAATCCTGCCACTGCTCGCGCGCTTCTTCCCTCCGCAACTCGCGACGCTCGCCCCGACTCAGATCTTCCGGGTTGACGGCGTCGGGATCGCCCACCCGCCGACGGGCCAGGCCGACTTCGCGTTCGGAATCGCCGACACGAAGGCTGAGGCGATTGGTCGCCGCATTGAAACCGACTGCTTCGAGCCCGTTTACCGACTGTCCGACCTCGATCCAGAAAGTGTTTTCCGACTCCGGATCATGGATGCTGAACATCGTTCCGCCGGGCAAGCTGACGACCGATCGCAACTCGACTCGCTCGAGATAATCGGAGAGCTCTTCGCCTTCCTGGGCGAAAAGGACGGATGCTCCCAGGAGCGGAACGACCGCGAAGGCAAGAGATGCTTTGAGGCTCTTCAAAATAGTTTCAAACATAACGTCCTCGGTTGGTGTGATTCTCGATAGATGATGGTTCTGGCTGGAACGGCGGGCCGTGTTGTCTGCATGCACGAGACCCTTCATTAGGTTCATCACCGGAAATTAGCGAAAGTTGCGCGGAAATAGGAGAAAAAACGGCAATTTTTCGGATGCCCTGCCGATGCAAATCCTCGCCACGGATCCCGGGAACGGGAAACGGAGGATCGGTCCGAAGGAAAGAAAATTTGCATCAGGCTGCAACTTTTCACTATCTTGCGGTGATTAGTCTCTTAAATGACAGTTCACGCGTTAGAGGCGCCTCGGGGCTGTTTTCCCGGCCACTTGGCCGAAGAAACCGAAATAGAAGAGCGGATGGCTGACGATGAAGATACCGCCTGCATGCGCCGTCTCGCAGCAGGCGATGATTCTGCTCTGGCGGAGATTGTGAAACGTTGGCACACGCCGCTTTTGAATTTCTTTTATCGTTCGACCGGGTCGCGGGAGGATGCCGAGGACTTGATGCAGAGTGTAATGATCAAGCTGTATCGCGCTGCTCCGAGGTATCGGGTGGAGGCGCGGTTTTCGACCTATCTTTTTGTGATCGCGCGCCGCGTGCTGCAGAACCATCGCCGCTTCTTTCGGCGAAAGATGTTCGGTTTGGTCGATAACGGCAGTGTTTCGGAAACTTTTCTGGCCGACTCCGATGACGGGAAGGTTCGCGAAATCGAGGAGTTTTTTCAAACCGCATTGAAGTCGCTTCCGGAATCCCAGCGCACCGCCATTCTGCTCCTCAAGCAACAGGGGATGAGTTACCGCGAAATCGCCGATGCCATGCGAACCAATGAAAGCAGTGTCAAGACCTGGATCTTCCGGGCGCGACAAAAACTGAAGGAGGCTTATGATGAAACCAACCGATGATCACAGCAACAATCCGGAAGAAAGGTCATTCGACCTCGAATTGGATCGTTTTCTCGGAGCGACCCCGGTTTCCGCGTCTCGCGGCTACTCCGACAAGGTTTGCCGCAACGTGACGGCCAGGGCATCCGGAATCGATCGCGTAATGCGCGGTTCTGTCTACGGAATCGCGGCCGCAGTCGTTCTGTCGCTTATCGCCTGGTTCGGATTCACGCCAACGGAAGAGCCGAACGTCATCGGGATGCATAAAAACGGAAACGAGTTCTATACTGAAGTTCACATGCTCGAAGACATGTTGCACGGGGCGGAAGCCTTGGGCAATGAGGATGTGCTGGATACGCTGGAATTGCTCCTGGGGGGCTGATAGGGTTGCGTTGTCGTATGGAAGAAGGATTGAAAATAATCAGGGGGGTTCGGCCGGCCGGAAAACGGCGCCGATAGAGCAGGAAAACCATGAATAGGAAATACAAATCAATTTACCATGCAGTACTTGCGATCGCCCTGTTATGGGTGCCGCCGGGGGTTCTGCGGGCGGATTCCGATTCCGAAGAGTCCGGCATACGGGCGTCAAGCGAGGAGCGATCCGCCCCTTCACAGCGAAAGGATACGAGGCGGGAGCAGGCCGAGATGCTGGAAAGTCTTCTCGATATGTCTCCGCAACGGCTCGCCAACACCCGCGCGCTGATTGAACGACTGGAGCGAATGGACGAGAAGGAACGGGAGACGCTTCGGAAAAGGGTCCGCGCTTTCCATAGTCAGTCACCCGAGGAAATTGCCCGCCAGCGCGAGCGGTGGAGAAAAATGTCGCCAGAGGAAAGGGCCGAGTTTCGCCGCCAACTCCGTGACCTTTCGAGTCGGGAGACCGAGATCGCCGAGGAAGAAACGGTCAATCCTCACATAGAAAAGCGTTTCGAAAAGTATTTCCGCGATCTGCCGCCGGAGGAGCGCAGGCGCGTCATGAGCGAGCTGCGAACAGCGGCTCAAAGCAGTGACGCCGACTGAGCTCGTGCAACGAACCAACAGAGAGCCGGCCCCTCCCACGGCTCTCCATACCCACCGCATTATGACGGGCATTGATTCGAAAATCAACACCTCAGGGAGGTGAGGGCGGGAATCGAACCCGCGTGAAGACCAAAGCCTAGCAACCAAGCCGCAAACGGCTTAGATAAGCCATTTATTTTTCTCTACGGCATGCTTGACAGTCCACGTCATTGGAAGTTTCATTGGAACCATGGCCAGCCTGACAAGGAAACCGAAAAGCAAATTCTGGATTGCGTGCTTCACCGACGGCAGCGGGAAACAGCGCCAGCGCTCCACCAAGACCGTCAACCGCACCAAGGCGATGAAGATTGCCGAGCAATGGGAGGACGCCTACAGCCGACACCTTACCGAAGCGCAAGCCCGGAAGGTCATGGCGGACATATTCGAGGAAATCCACGGCGAACGGCTTCTTTCGTCTTCGGTGGATAAATACTGCGAGCAATGGCTTGAGCGGAAAGAGATTGAGACCGGGGCGCGGACGATAGAGCGCTACAAGGGCGTTGTGAATTCCTTCGTCGCCTATCTTGGCGATACCGCAAAGCAGGACCTCGCTTACCTGACGCAACGACACTTCGCCGAATACCGGGACCACGTCGCAAGAACCTTGAGCGCGACAAGCGCCAACAATCAGTTGAAAATCCTTCGGTCCGTCATGCAGGACGGCTTGCGGGACGGGCTGATTCTCACGAACCCGGCCGCGCTCGTTAAAACAATCAAGAAATCGCCGCAAGGCACCGACGGACGCCGGGCGTTCACGCTGGAGGAAATCAAGAAAATGCTGGCCGTCGCCGGGGACGAATGGCGGGGCATGATTCTGGCCGGACTTTACACCGGCCAGCGACTCGGAGACCTTGCCCGGCTGACATGGGCGAACATCGACCTT
>SLTG01000078.1 GCA_007130045.1 Opitutales bacterium | reverse complement strand
GATGCCCACCGCGACGGCCAATCCGATGCAGCAGAAGATCTTCATGTTCATGCCGCCGGTCATTACGGTCATGCTTTACCAGTTTTCGGCGGGGTTGACTCTTTACTGGACGGTGAACAATCTTTTGACGATCCTCCAGCAACACCTGATCAACCGCCAGAAGGACGACATCGACCTCGAGCCTTCGCCGGTCGAAGAGGCGTCCGCCGGAGGGGGAAAGCAGAAACCGAAACGGAAGAAACCCAAAGGGAAACGGAAGAAGTGAGCAATGTCCGGACACAGTAAGTGGGCGACAACGAAGCGGCACAAGGCTGCCGTGGATGCCAAACGGGGCAAGATCTTCAGCAGGATCAGTAAGGAGATCACGATCGCGGCCCGCGAGGGCGGAGGCGACGCGGACATGAACCCCCGGCTCCGTACGGTTCTTCTCAAAGCGCGCGGGGCCAACATGCCGGCGGACAACATCGAGCGCGCGATCAAGAAAGGGACGGGCGAACTTCCCGGCACGGTGTACGAGGAGGTTGTTTACGAAGGCTACGGTCCCGGTGGCGTCGGGTTCATTGTCGAGGTGACCACCGACAACAAGAACCGCAGCGCCTCGGATGTCCGCAGCGTTTTCAGCAAGAATCACGGAAATCTGGCGGGTCCGGGCGCGCTTGCGTTCCAGTTTCAGCACATGGGCCAGTTCCTGATCGCGGCCGAGAAGACGACCGAGGAGGATCTGATGGAAGCCGCCGTCGAAGCCGGGGCCGAAGATATCAAGTCGGCCCCGGACCACTTCGAAGTCCTTTGCCCGATCCAGGCCTATTACAGCGTGAGCCAGGCGCTCGATAAGATCGGCATCGAGCCGGATTCATCCGAACTGGCGTACGTCCCCAACACGCTCGTCCCCGTCTCCGACTCCGATACCGCGCGCCAGGTCCTGCGTTTGATCGAACAACTCGAAGAATGCGAGGATGTCCAGAATGTGTACGCGAATTACGATATTGACGACGCGCTTCTGGAGAAGGCCGGCTGACCGATCCGGGCTCCTGCCGGACGACTGTATTGTTTCATGAGCGACGCCGACGAAAATCCACTGCTCACCGGCCCGGGTGAAGTCGGTCTGGTGCGGTACGGCGACTTCGATTTCGAAAAACCGTTCACGTTCGAGGACGGGCAGACTATTCCCCGGTTCCGTTTGCGCTACGAGACCTACGGAACGCTCAACGAAAGTCGCGACAACGCGATTCTGATCTGTCACGCCCTGAGCGGCGATCATCATTGTGCGGGAATCCATTCGGTTCGGGATCGCAAGCCCGGCTGGTGGAATAACATGATCGGGCCGGGAAAGCCGATCGATACGAACCGCTTCTTCGTCATCTGTTCGAACTGTCTGGGCGGTTGCCAGGGGTCCACGGGCCCCGAGTCGATAAACCCCGAAACCGGAAAACCCTACAATCTCGATTTCCCCTTCGTCACGATCGGCGACATGGTCCGGGCTCAGAAGCTTCTGATCGACCACCTCGATATTCCCGAGCTGTACGCGGTGGCAGGGGGTTCGATGGGCGGCATGCAGGTCCTGCAATGGGCGATCGAGTACCCGTCGTTCGTGAAACGAATTGTGCCGTTGGCCACCACGTCGCGCCAGGGAGCCCAGAGCATCGCCTTTAACGAGGTCGGGCGGCAGGCCATTATCCAGGACCCCGAGTGGAAGGGCGGCAACTACGAGGCGGAGGCAGGTCCGCGGGTGGGTTTGACCATCGCGCGGATGATGGCCCACATCACCTACCTCTCCGACAAGGGAATGGAGCGGAAATTCGGACGGCGCCGCAGGGACAGCGGCGAGATCAATTTCAGTTTCGACGTCGATTTCGAAGTCGAGCGTTACCTTCGCTACCAGGGACAGAGCTTCATCAACCGGTTTGATGCGAACACGTATCTTTATTTCACGCGCGCGCTCGATTACTTCGATCTTCCGGCCACATACGGTTCGCTCGAAGACGCTTTCCGCGACGTGCGCGCCCGGGTACTGGTCGTCGGATTCACTTCCGACTGGCTTTTCCCCCCCGAACAGAACAGGGAAATCGTTCAGGCCCTGCTCCGGCAGCGCAAACACGCCACCTACGCGGAGGTCCCGATGGATTTCGGCCACGATTCGTTCCTTGTCGACGCGCCGAACCTGTACCGTTTGATTGTGGCATTTCTTTGGGAGAAGTGAGCATGGAGAAACAACCGGACAAGCGCACCGTCGATATGCGGTTGATCAGTGACTGGATCGATCCGGACAGCAGCGTTCTCGACCTGGGATGCGGGCCGGGAACCCTTCTCGAATACCTGATCCAGACGAAGTCGGTGTTCGGGGTGGGGGTGGACTGGGACATGGACAAGGTTTGCTCGTGCATTCAGCGTGGGGTCCCCGCGTTCCAGGGCGACCTTTCGGAGCTCATGAAGACGTTTCCCGACAAGTTTTTCGACTGTGTGATCTGCTCGCGTACGCTCCAGGAGCTGAGCAGTCCCGCCGCGGTCCTGCTGGAAGCCCTCCGTCTGGCGGACACGGTGGCCGTGGGATTCGTCAACTATGGCTATTGGAAGAACCGCCTTCACCACTTGTTCAGCGGCAGCCGAACGGTCGGGGAAGTGACGCCCTACGAGTGGCACCAGGGGCGGCCCACACACGAGATTTCCATCGCCGATTTCGAGTCGTTCTGCAGCCGTCATGAGATTACGGTGACCCGCCGGGTTTACCTGAGAGGCGACTGGGAAACGCCCTGCGGCTATTTCCAAAACCTCTTATGCGGCTACGCTCTTTTTGAATTGACCCAGTAGGGATCCGGCCTTCGGCCGTTAGCGGTAACGTGCCGGCGTTCTCGAAACCGCGGCCCGACGATTTTTCTCCATTCATCGAGGTGGTGCGGAGCCTGATTGAACGGGAATTGAGGGAAACCGCTTTTCCCTCGACAGGATCCCGTTCGGGTGCATACTCTTGGAACCGCGTCGGAGGGTTGTCCATTGGCGGCCTCGCATCAATTCAAACCGGTTATTCGGTGGCTCCATGAATACACAGAACACACCCTACGGGACATTAATTATCGGCGGGCGGGAGGATCTGTTCAGGAAGGCGATCGAGCTCGCGGAGGAGAATCGCTCCGCGAATAAAATTCCCCGCCCGAGTTGGGCGATGGCTGGAGGATCGACTCCCAAGGCGTTCTTCGCGTACTGCAAAGACAACGACGCCATCCCAAAGCCGTTCATCGAGCACGGGACCTGGTACACCAGCGACGAGCGCATGGTTCCGGTGGACAACGACGAAAGCAATTTCGGCAATCTGGACCGTCTTTTGCTCAGGCATTACGATATCAAGGAAGAGGACAAGTATCCGTGGCCGACCGGGTCGGCGCCGGCCGAAGCGGCCAAGGTGTTCAACGAACTTTGGAACAAACAGCGCGGACCGGCCGAGTGCTTCGATATCTGTTTTCTAGGGATCGGCGACGACTGTCATACGGCGTCGCTGTTTCCACACAGTCCCCTGATCTCCAATCCGGTTAATACGCATTTCGCCGCCGTTGACGTGCCCGGCAAAGGGCCGCGGTTGACGGTTACCCCGCACGGCCTTTCGAGGTGCGGGATTATTGTGGTGATGGTGATGGGAGAGGGAAAGAAACTGCCGCTGATCAGCATCTTCGAGGGCATCAGCCAGCCTGACCTGCGACCGGCGCAGATACTGAGCCACTACAAGGATAAGGTGTATTGGCTGGTGGATACGGCGGCGGGAAGCAGGCTGGCGTCCTGACCGTATGTCTTGGGAGCTTTCGGCCTTTTGGGTTCGCCAGGCGGGACGGATTGCGGATCAACGGGCTCCTGCGCCGGAGTTGCGGGGTTTTCCGTGATTTCACTTTTGCCCTGTCCACACCCCGCATCCGCGCGGGTCAAGGGCGGGGCTTTCTTAATATGTAGTTAAAATATGAATACCGATTCCGGTCAATGCCGGGTTTCAGTCTTCCAGGCTCTCGCGAAGGTTTTCGAGCTCTTCCCAGCGGTGGTAGAGTCGATTGAGTTCCGCCTGGAGTTCGTCGAGACGGGACTGCCTGGCTGAAAGTTCGTCCTGCGATTCTTTGTAGAGCGCCGGGTCGGCCAGTGCGGCGCCGAGCTGCTCCAGTTCGTTTTCGAGCCCTTCGATTCTGCCTGGGAGTTCCTCGAGTTCGCGGCGTTCCCGATTGAGAAACTTGCGGGGTTTGCGGGTTTTCGGGGTGGTTGAATGTTTCCGGTCCGCGGTTGGAAAGGGGGAGGATTGAATGCGGGGGGAGTGTCTGGCGTCGCCGGTCTTTGCCGAAGCGTCCCCGCCGGGCGCCGCCGCGGATCCTCGGGTCTGTCGAAGGTAGTCGTCGTAGCCTCCGAGGTACTCGGTGATTCGTCCGTTGCCTTCAAGGGCGAGCAACTGGGTGACGGCATTGTCGAGGAACGCACGGTCGTGACTGACCAGCAGGAGGGTGCCGTTGTATTCCACCAATCGCTCTTCGAGGAGTTCCAGGGTTTCCATGTCGAGATCGTTGGTCGGCTCGTCGAGAACGAGAAGGTTGGACGGACGCGTAAAAAGGCGCGCGAGGAGGAGACGGTTGCGTTCCCCGCCGGAGAGGCTTTTGACTTTGCTCCGCGTTTGTTCGGGAGTGAAGAGGAAATCCCGGAGGTAACTGATGACGTGACGGGATTTGCCCTGGACCTCGATCCTGTCGTTGTCGCCGGCCACGTTTTCCTGGACGGTTTTTTCAAGATCGAGCTTCTCCCGCAGCTGGTCGAAGTAGGCGACTTGCAGCCTGGAACCCAGGGTTAGGGTGCCGGTCCGGGGAGCGAGGTCGCCGAGCAGGAGGCGGAGTAAGGTCGTTTTCCCGGCGCCGTTGGGACCGAGGATACCGACCCGGTCGCCCCGCATGATCCGGGTGGAGAAATCTTTGACGATCGGTTGGGCGCCGTAGGCGAATGAAATGTTTTCGGCGACGATGACTTTTTCGCCGGAGCGTTCGTCTTCCTGAAGCGAGAAGCGCGCACGTTCCCGGAGGTTGCGCCGGGTACGGCGTTCCTCGCGCATGGCCTTGAGCGCGCGAACGCGGCCTTCGTTCCGGGTGCGGCGAGCTTTGATTCCCTGTCTGAGCCAGGATTCCTCCTGGGCGAGCTTCTTGTCGAACGCCGCCTGCTGTTTCGACTCCGCCTCGAGCTGGGCGTCGCGCCGTCGCAGGTAGGTCTCGTAATCACAGCTCCAACTGGTCAGGTTTCCGCGGTCGAGTTCGAGAATGCGCGTGGCCAGTCGCTGCAGAAAGGCGCGGTCGTGGGTGACGAAGAGCAACGTGCCTGAAAAATCTGCCAGAAAGGATTCGAGCCAGAGGATCGATTCGATATCGAGGTGATTGGTGGGTTCGTCGAGAAGGAGAAGGGCGGGGTTCTCGACCAGTTCGCGCGCCAGTATCAATCGCCGCTTGAGACCGGCGGAAAGGTCGGAGGCGGGAGTGTCCGGAACGAGGCCGAGTTGATCGATCAATTTCGCGGCGCGGGCGTGGCGTTCCCAGTCGTGGTGATCGCCGGGTCCCTCAACGACCTCCGCAACGGTGGCGTCGTCGGTTTCCGGAATTTCCTGGCGCAGGAGAGCGATCCGGGTTCCCGGATCGCGAATCACATCGCCGCTGTCGGTCGGCAATTCTCCTGTGATCAGCTTCATCAACGACGACTTGCCTTCGCCATTGCGTCCCAGCAGGCAGATGCGTTCGCCATCCTGGATTTCAAGCGTGATCCCGTCCAGCAGCGGAGGACCCCCGAAACTGAGACTGACCTGGTTGAGCGTTAGAAGCGCCATAAGAAACAATTTCGCGTGAGTTCGTTCATGAGCAAGGAAATATCCAGGAGATCCGGGTGCTCGATCCGGCGGAATTGTCTGCAGGCCGGCGCGTGAGCGCCGGGAGGGTATCCGTGTGTTCGACCCGGCGGGATCGTCTGTAGGCCGGCGCGTGAGCGCCGGGAGTCGGCGAGCCAAGGCTCCTTGGGCTTGGCTCTTGAATACGAACGATTTTGGGTTTAGATTTGCTGCGTTTCAAACCGAACCAACGAAAACGAAAGGAGTGTGTTATGGGAAAGTTAGTTGAAGTGGCGAAGGTGAGCGATATTCCGCCGGGCGAAGCCCGCGCATTTGAAGTCGAGGGGGAAAAAATCGGGATTTTCAATGTGGACGGGCAGTTCTATGCCGTCAACAACGTGTGTACCCACTCCGGCGGGCCGCTTCATGAAGGCGAAGTTGTTGACGGCCGGGTTGTCTGTCCTTGGCACCAGGCCGAGTTCGATTTGAAATCCGGCGAAGTGGAATGTCCGCCGGCCGTCGAAGGCGTGAAATCCTACAAAGTGGAGGTTGCCGGCGACACACTCAAGGTTGAGGTTTAGTCCCGGAGCAATAAGGAATGGAGGAGTCCCGTATTGAGGACGCGTTTCGGCTTTTTGACGATGCGCACACTGAGGATCCGCGCACGGTATCGATCAATGGGAAAAAAATTCCCTGGTCGTCCCACTATCATTGGCGGATGAGTCACTGGCTGGATCGATTCGAACCGGAGGCTTCCACGCCATTGCGGCTGGCCGCGCGGTGCCAGCACATCCGCCGGTGGAAGATACCGCGGACCGGTTATCCGGAAGGAAAACCCGGATACAAGACTTGGCGGCGGGACATGGCGGTGTTTCACGGACAAGAAGCGGGAAAGATCCTGAGCAAATGCGGTTTCGACAAGGCGACGGTTTCGCGGGTGAAAGATCTGCTGGAGAAGAAGGGGCTCAAGACCGACCCGGACACGCAGACGCTGGAAGACGTGATTTGCCTGGTGTTTCTGGAAAACGAATTCGCCGAATTCGCGACGAAACACAAGGAGGAGAAAGTCCTGGGCATTATCCGCAAGACCTGGGCGAAAATGTCGAAGCGGGGACACGAGGAAGCGCTGCGATTGGCGGGAACGCTTCCCAGCGAGGCTGCCGATCTGATCGGGAAAGCGTTGACGACGGAGGAGGCGCAGTGACGCTTGACCCTGGAAGGCGTGGACCGGCAACGGCGGGTCGAGGCTTGTTCGATTGATAAGGAATCGTGCGGATGGCTGATACGACGACAGACACGCCGGACGACGATTCCGGTGGCTTGGTCTTGTATGACGGGGTATGCGCGTTGTGCAACAGTACGGTCCGGTTCCTGTTGGAACGCGACAAGCGCGGGGTGCTCCGCTTTGCTCCTCTGCAGGGCGAAACGGCGGGCGGGATCTGGGAACGGTACCCCGGCAGGGATCCGGGTCTGAAAACCATGGTGTACGTGCGGGGATTCGGGTCGGGGAACGAAGAGATCCACGTGCGTTCACGGGCCGTGTTGGAGATTCTGAACGACATCGGCGGCGCCTGGCGGGTGTCCCGGGTAGGCCGGTTGATTCCCGCAGGGCTTCGCGACGCTTTATACGATTGGATCGCCCGGAACCGCTACGCCTGGTTCGGCCGCTACGAGACGTGCCGGTTGCCCGGTGAGGGAGAGACGGAGCGGTTTTTGCCGTGAACGAAGCGGGGGGAGTGGAATTTGAAAAAAGAAATGTCGATGTAGGCCGGCGCGTGAGCGCCGGAAAGGAAAGCGACCGAAAAGGGTAAGGCGTCGTGGTGGGCGGCGGCGAGCGGGAGCCCCTTTTACCCGAGCGATTTAACGCCGGCCTTCACTCGCCGGAGTCCTTCTTCCAGGGTTTTGCGGGGACAGCCGAAGTTCATGCGCACGAAACCGGAGCCCTTGAAAAAGCGCCCGTCGGACAGGGCGACTCCGTGATTGGTGAAATGGCCGGCCGGATCGTTGAGACCGAGGTCCCGTACATCGAACCAGGCGAGGTAGGTGGCCTGGATGGGATAGGTGTGAACTCCGGGAAGCTCGTTCTCGACAAACGATATCAGGAAATCGCGGTTTCCGCGCAGGTAACCGATCAGTTCCCGCCGCCACGGTTCGCCGCGCGCGTATGCGGCTTCGCAACCGGCGTAGCCGAAGACGCCGACCTGCGGAACGATTCCGGCCTTGGCCTGGTGGAAACTCGCCCGGAGCTTCGGGCTTGGGATGATCGCGAACGCGCAGCCCAGCCCGGGAACGTTGAAGGTCTTGCTCGGGGCCATGAGCGTGATGGTGTTCCGGGCGATCTCAGGGCTGAACGCAGCGGTCGGGCGGTGCGGAATGTCATCGAGGATCAGATCGCAATGGATTTCGTCGGAACACAGCACGATGTTCCGTTCCAGACAAAAGGCGGCGAGCCGCTCGATTTCCTTCCTTTCGAATACCCGTCCGACGGGATTGTGCGGCTGGCAGAGCAGAAAGAGGCGAGTGTTCGGCGTGCAGGCCGCAGCCATCGCGTCCCAGTCGAACGTCCAGCGACCGCCGTTCTCCAGCTTCAGCGGAACCGTGATCAACTCGCGCTTCATGTTTCGCGGCGCGGTCAGGAACGGGGGATAGACCGGGACGGCGGTCATGACGGAATCGCCCGGGCTTCCGATCGCGCGGCAGGTGACGTTGATCCCGCAGACCAGGCCGGGAAGCCACACGATCCACTCGGGATCGATTTCCCAGTCGTAGCGCTCGCGGCACATCCCGACGATCGTGTCGATCAGGCCTTGCGTCGGCTGGGCGTAGCCGAAGATTCCGTGGTCAACCCGCTCGCGGAGCGCGTCAATCAACTCGGGCGGCGAGGCGAAATCCATGTCCGCCACGGGCATGGGAAGCACGTCCTGCTGTTCGAACGGCGCCCACTTTTCGCTGCCGGTGTTGCTCCGGTCGATCACGCGATCAAAATCGTAAACCATCCTGAAGAGGTAAATGCGAGGAGCGATGGATTGGCAAGCGAAGAACCTGTTACGCCACCTGCCGGCTCTTTCTCCTGCGAACGGCGCGGAGGGCGTACGCGAATCCGAAGATGACCGTGCATGCCAAAACGATCGCCGCGCCCGATGATACGGGTAAATAGTAGGATGTGTACAGGCCGACAATCCCGCCGGCGATCGCGAAAAGGCTTGAGAGCAGCATCATTTTCGGGAGACGGTCCGTGAGGAGGGACGCGGCGGCGGCGGGTGTGATCAGGAGTGCGCTGGTGAGCACGACGCCGACGGCCTGGATTCCCGAAACGACCGTGAAGGCCAGCAGCACCATGAGAACGTACCGGAGCGTCTCGGTGTTGAGACCCATGGCTTCGGCGAAATTCGGGTCGTAGGACACCAGCTCCATCTCCTTGAACAGCACCAGGAGTATTCCCAGGACGAATACGGCGACCACTGCCAGCAATACCAGGTTTGTCGGCGTGATTCCGAGGATGTTCCCGAAGAGAATGCCCTGGAAATCGCGGAAGGAGCGAACGGTGCTCATCATCAGGATGCCGAGCGCGAACATGCCGGTGAACAGAACGCCGATCGCCGTGTCTTCGCGCAACTCCTGGCGCCGGGAGAGCCAGCCGATGCCGAGCGCGGTGATCAGACCCGCGACCAGCGCTCCCCAGAACAGGTTCCATCCGTAGAAGTAGGCGATAACAATCCCGGGAAGGACCGTGTGGGCGAGGGCGTCGCCGATGAAGGCCATACGCCGCAGGACCACGTAAACGCCGATCGTCGCGCAGGTCACTCCCACGAAAAAAACCGCCAGGAATCCCGAGCGCATGAAGGCGTATTCAAACGGATCCAGTAGCCAGTTCATTGGTCAGTCCCCGAAATGCCGATGTTCCTGCTGGTCCGGCGGGGCGTCCACCTGGCGCCCGTCCACGAGAAACACGGCCTGGTCGAAGTCCGATTCAAGCCGTCCGATGTCGTGGGTGGCCATGATCACCGTTTTTCCGTCGTGCCTGAGTTGGTCGAGGACGTCGGTAATGATCTTACGGGTACGCGCGTCAACGGCGTTCAGGGGCTCGTCGAGGAGGAGAAGCTCGCCTTCCTGCACGAGCGTGCGGGCGAGGATGGCCCGTTGCTGCTGGCCTCCGGACAGTTCGCCGATCTGCCGGTCCCGAAGGTGGTCCAACTGGAGCAAATCGATCTTCTCCCGGACGAGTCGGCGATCGGCATCCGTCGGCTTGCGCAGCCATCCGAGATGAACGTAGCGGCCGGCCATGACGAGACGCTCGACATTGACGGGAAACCGCCAGTCGAGCTCGGTGCGCTGGGGGAGGAACGAAACGCGGTGGTGGCAGGTGCCTGCCGGGTGGCCGAAGATGCGGATCGAGCCGCCCGTCGGCGGAAGCAGGTCGGCGACGACCTTGAGTAGCGTTGACTTTCCCGCGCCGTTTGGACCGACCAGCGCGACGCGCTGGCCGGGCTCGACCGTGAGATCGATCGCCTGCAGGGCGGCTACGCGGCTCTGTTCGTAGGTGGTGGACAGGCCGGACGTTTCAAGCGCCGGAGCGCTCTCAACGGGTGGCGGATGGTGACAGCCGCTGTAAGTTATCAATCTGTTCTTAAGCACGGGTGCAGCTTTGCATTATCCCAAATCCCCGGGTGCCTCCGGCGCGAGCCAAAAATGTTGGCGCCTCGCTGTCCGAAACCTCTCACGAGGGCGATTTATGATCGCGGGTGACCCGGCAACCGGCCTGTGGCGTGTCCGCTTGCGGACGCTTCGGGCCTGGGGACGGAGGCTCACCCTTCGTTTCCCGCAGTCAGGTGCCGGACCAGCGTATCGACGTTGTACCGCATCATTTCGACGTACGTTGGCGCGTCTCCGTCGCTCTTTGACAGGGAGCCCGTGTAAAGAGGCGGACCGATCCGCGCACCGGCTTCGTTCGCGATCCGGGTGATGAGGCGGGAATCGCCGCCATATTCCGGAAACACGATCGGCACACCCTCCGCGCGGAGTGTTTGGATCTGGTACCCCACCTGAGAAGCCGAGGGATCGAAGACTTCGGTTGTCGCGGCGGTCAGGGCGTTGCCGATCACCTCGAAGCCGTAGCGGCCGGCGAAATACTGAAAGACATCGTGATGCGTAAACAGTTTTCTTTCAACAGCCGACAGTGATTCGGTCCTTGCGATGATCCAGGCATCGAGATCGGACAATTCCGCCAGGTACCGGGCGGCGTTCTCGGTGTAGTGTTCCGCGTTGCCGGGATCGAGCTCGACGAGCAGATCGCGGATGGACCGCACCATTGCCTTCGCGTGACGGACGTCGTGCCAGACGTGGGGATCCATTTCCGCGGATTTATGTTCGTGGAGGAACCGCGAGTGGACGCTTGCTTCATCGACGGGAAGAAGTTCGATTCCTTCCGTCAGTACGCCGCGGCGGGCACTTGAGCGCGAGGAGCGGTAAAGACGATTCAACCACGGTTCGAAATCGTGTCCGATTTCGAGGATCAGGTCCGCCCTTGCCAGCCGCCGGGTGTCCGAGGGGTTGGGATCGAAGGTGTGCGGATCGCTTTCCCTCGGAACCAGGGTGTGCAGGAGAATCCTGTCTCCCGCCACCTCGTTGGCGAAATCGGACGGAATGCTGAATGTCGCCACCACGCGAAGGCGTTCGTCCGTTTCGTCATTCCACTCGGTGTGGTCCGGCGGAGTGCAGGCCGACAGCAGGCATGAAATTGCGAATATTGCAAAAAGATAAGATTTGTTGCGATGAAACTGCATTGGACGAAAGAGGAGCTTTCTAAGACTGCATCCTTTGAATTCAACAGAAAACGAATCCGGATGTCAATTAGTTAATGCAAAATCAATGCGATAACCGCGTCGTTGGCGCTCTGACCGGACCCTGAAAAATGAAGCATTGAAATTTCGGGGATAAAATCTACGGTTTTCCGGTCGATAAACGTTTAATGAGGGATATTCGGTTTTCAAAGGTATTTCGGATCGGGTTCGCCGGATTGGCGGTGTTTTTTTGCGCCTGCGGCTCGGAGATCGAGTCGGAGGGGAGGGAGGAGCATCCCTTGCCGGAAGGAGTGGACGTGGTGGAGCGACCGCCGGGGGTGGCCGGGGACATTTTCACGGGAACATCGGCCGGCACGCCCGCGACTTTCAATCCCCTGGTGGCCGAGGACGCCACTTCGTCGGACGCGATCCAGCGACTCCTCTCGGGATTGACCCGATTCGATCCGGTCAAGGATGAAGTCGTTCCGTCGCTGGCCGAATCGTGGGAAATATCCGAAGACGGCAGGAGTTTCACCTTTCACCTGCGCCGGGGAGTGCGTTGGAGCGACGGGGAGCCTTTTACGGCGGACGATGTGATTTTCACGTTCGATGCGATTTACGACGAGCGGTATCCGAACAGGATGCAGATGGAGTTTTCCGTCGGGGGCGAGCCGTTCGAGGTGGAGAAGATTGACGATTATACGGTTAGGATCACGACGGCCGAAATCTATGCGCCGTTTCTGCTTTATATCGGCACCGCGATTCTTCCGAAACACAAGTTGTACGAGGCCTATGAGAACGGCACCTTGCTGCGCGCGTGGACGATCAGCACGGCATCGCGGACACCCCGGGAAATCGTGGGAACGGGGCCGTTTCGCATTCGCTCGTTTCGTCCCGCACAGCGCATGATCTACGAGCCGAATCCGCACTACTGGAGAGCGGACCAGGAAGGGCGGCGATTGCCGTACGTCGATTTCTTTATCGAGCGTTTCGTTCAGGACCAGAACGCGACCATGGTGGCGTTCGCCTCCGGCCAGAGCGATCATCAGGCGATCACCCCGGACCAGGTGGCGTGGATACGCAGGAACGCCGAATTGCACGATTACACCGTGAGCGACCGGGGTCCTTCGACCAGCACGAGCTTTATCTGGTTCAATCAGAATCCGGGATCCAACGAAAACGGGACGCCGTTTGTCGAGCCGCATAAGCTGAAATGGTTCACCGACCAGCGATTCCGTCAGGCGATTTCCTATGGGATCGACCGGCAGGGGCTGATCGACGGCGTGATATTCGGGCGTGGAGAGCCGCTATGGAGTTCGATCAGTCCCGCCAACCGTCAGTGGCACAATCCGGACGTGAAGCAATATCCATACGATCCGGAGAGAGCGCGCGAATTGCTTGAGGCGGCGGGTTTCGAGCGCCGGGCCGATGGGAATCTCTACGACGCGGAAGGGAACCGCGTGACTTTTTCAATCATTACCAATGAGGACAACCGGTTGCGCGCGAACATGGCCACGGTATTCATGGAGAACATGAAGGACCTGGGGATCGAAGTCCGCCTGCGCCTGCTCGATTTCAGCAACTTCGTGAACCGGATCATGGAATCTTTCAATTACGAGGCCGGGTTGCTCGGATTCACCGGCGGGCGCGATCCGCACGGAGGTATGTCGATTTACAGCAGCGGCGGACGGCTGCACGTATGGCACCCGAACCAGCCGGAGCCGGCGACGGACTGGGAAGCGCGTATCGACGAACTGATGCAGATGCAATTGCGCACGCTCGACGAAGACGAGCGGCGCGAGTATTTCAACGAAGTGCAACGAATTATGAGCGAGCAGATGCCATTGATTTACTTGATCACACCGAATATTTACGAGGGGCTGCGCAACCGATGGAACAACATCGATCCTCCCAACATGGGATCGCTCATCTGGAATCTCGACGAGATCTGGGCCGAGAAGCGCCTGTTGCGTTGACATGAGGACGGTAATAGCCAGGCGCCTGCTTGCGCTCATCCCCATGCTGCTGGGGATTACTTTCCTCGCCATGCTCTTGATGAGTTTGGCGCCGGGGGATTTTCTCGACCAGGTCAGGATGCAGCGCGACGCCGATCCCGACTACATCGAACGGCTCGAGCGGGAGTTCGGCCTGGACAACCCCTGGTACGTCCGCTATTTTCTGTGGCTGAAAAACGTCTTGCCGTGGGATCTTCGTTCGGATTTCGGCTACTCCTTCCACTACAAGGTGGATGTTTGGGAGTTGCTGGGACAACGACTTCCCGCAACGATTATCCTCTCGCTGACTTCCCTGACATTCGCATGGATTATCGCCATTCCCCTGGGGGTGTTGGCCGCGATTTACAAAGATTCGATTTTCGACCGGGTCAGCTCGATCCTCGCTTACGCGGCGCTGTCGATTCCGGAGTTCTTCCTGGCGTTATTGGCGTTGTTCTTCGCGGCGCGTACGGGTCTGTTTCCCCTGGGCGGGTTTACCTCGACGGAGTATGAATTCATGTCGCCGATAAGGCGATTATTCGATATCGCCCATCATCTGGTGCTTCCGACGATCGTCGTCGGGATCGGAAGCATCGCGAGCATCATGCGAATCATGCGGGCGAATTTCATCGACAATATTCGCTCTGAGTACGTCACCACCGCGCGTGCGAAGGGAGTGCCCGAGGGAATCGTCATGTTCCGGCACGTGTTCCGAAACGCGATCAACCCCTTGATTACCGCTGCGGGGTTCGCGTTTTCAACCGTCCTGAGCGGGGCGCTTATGGTCGAGATTGTGATGAATTACCCGGGCATCGGGCATCTGGTGTTCCACGCGCTGCTTCAACAGGACCAGTTTGTCGTGCTCGGGGCGCTGGTTATGGGCAGCACGATGCTGATCATGGGCAACCTGCTGGCGGACCTTTTGCTGGCATGGAACGATCCGAGGATCCGATATGACTAGGAGGAAGGGCATGTTCAGGCAGGTGCTGGAGCGGCCTCTCGGTGTTGTCGTTTTAAGCGTGCTCGGGCTCTTTTATCTGATCGCCCTGTTCGCGGATTTCCTGTCGCCGTACGAAACCTCGGACCAGGATCTGCAGAAGACCTATCACCCGCCGACGGCGGTTTTCTGGGATGACGGAGGGCTGCAGGTGCAGCGTTACGAGTTGGCGGATCCGGAAGTGATGGGATACGCGAAGATCGAGGGAGAAGGAGCGCCGATCCAATTCTTTGCGCGCGGATTCGAATACCGCCTCCTCGGACTTATCCCGATGGACCGGCACCTTTTTCAGGTGGAAGCGCCCGACCGGATTTTTCTGCTGGGAAGCGATGAGACGGGCCGGGACAACTTTTCGCGACTGTTGTTCGGGTCGCGAATTTCCCTTTCGATCGGGCTCGTGGGAATCTCCATTATAATGGTCTTCGGTTTCATGATCGGCGGTTTCGCGGGATATTTCGGGGGATTCTTTGACAGTGTGACCATGCGCTTTATCGAGTTGGTGATGGCGATCCCGGGGCTGTACCTGCTGCTCGTGCTTCGTTCTACGTTTCCCGAGCATCTGAGTCCGGCGCAGACGTTTTTCCTGATTGTGCTTATTCTGAGTTTCCTCGCGTGGGGAGGAACGGCGCGTATCATCCGCGGGATGACGCTTTCCCTGAGAAACCGGCAGTTTGTGCTGGCGGCCGAAGTGCTCGGTCAGTCGTCATGGAAGATCATCTGGAAACACATTTTGCCCAACGTATTCAGCTACCTGATCGTGGCGGCGAGCCTGAGCATTCCCGGTTTTATTCTCGGGGAGGCCGCATTGAGTTTTCTTGGTCTGGGCATCCAGGAACCGTCGGCATCGTGGGGATTGATGCTGAGCCAGGCCCAGGACATGAAAGTGTTTATGCTGAATTTCTGGTGGCTTTTGATTCCCGCAGCCGCCATCTTTGTCACGGTTATTGCCTTTAACGTCCTTGGCGACGTCCTTAGGGATATTGTCGATCCCAAGCAGAAATTCCTGAATCGCTAATTCCGACGAAATCCATGTCCACCAACGGAGAAACTCGCAGTCCCGCTTCCGGTCCGAAGGCGCCGCTTCTGGAGGTAAAGGATCTCAGGATCGAATTTCGATCGCGGGACGAGGTCAACCTGGCCGTGGACGGGATTTCTTTCGACCTCAAGAAAGGCGAAACCCTCGCCGTCGTCGGAGAAAGCGGCAGCGGCAAGAGCGTCACGGCGATGGCACTTACCCGCCTTCTGCCGGAGGAACCGGTTTGCAGGATTTCGGGCGACATTTTCTTCGAGGGAAAGAATCTTACCCGGTGTTCCAATAGGGAGATCCGGAAGTATCGCGGAAAGGAGATCGCCTACATTTTCCAGGAGCCGGCGACCTCGCTGAATCCCGTCTTCACGATCGGCAACCAGATCGCCGAAGCGATCAAGCTTCATCGTCCGGAAGTGAAGAAGGTGAAGGAGGAGATTATCCGCGCGCTCAACATCGTTAAGATTCGCGATCCCGAGAAGCGCTACCAGGACTACCCGCACCAGTTGAGCGGCGGGATGCAGCAACGGGTGATGATAGCGATGGCGCTCGCCTGCCACCCCAAGTTGCTTGTGGCGGACGAACCCACCACCGCTCTGGATGTCACCATCCAGGCGCAGATCATGGACCTGCTGCACGATCTGAAAGGAAAGCTCGACATGTCGATTGTCCTCATCACGCACAACTTCGGCATCGTCTCCGGATTTGCCGACAAGGTGATCGTGATGTTTCGCGGTAAGATCGTCGAGGCCGGTCCGACCGAAGAGGTGCTCAGGAACCCGCGGCACGCGTACACCAAAGCCCTCATTTCCTGCATCCCGCGCATCGGGGTCCGGCAGAAACGCCTGACCACGATCGATTACGACGAACTCGATAAAGCCGGCGCCACCAATCGACCGAACTCCTGAAACCGGACACATATAGCACAACGGGACCCCGCCATTCAACGGCCGCTGCGGGGCATCGGCAAAGACCCGATAATCGGGATTCGCCGGATCCAGGCGGCAAACGACCAACGATCGACTCGCAACCAACAACTCACTTCCTCCTCAATGCCTGACGAAACTGAAAGCCAATCCGAAACACCGCTTCTCGAAGTGAAGGACCTGAAGGTGCATTTTCCGGTTTACGGGGGTGTGTTTCGCCGCGTGGTCGATCACGTCCGCGCGGTGGACGGGGTTTCATTCAAGGTCGGGAAGGGAACGACCGTGGGGCTGGTCGGGGAGAGCGGCAGTGGAAAGACGACCATCGGCCGGGCCATCGTGAAACTTACCCACGTGACCGCGGGTAAGATTTTTTACTGCGGAAACGAGATCACTCCCCTGAACAGGAACCGGTTTTTTCCCTACCGGAAGAAGATTCAGATGATCTTTCAGGACCCGTTCAACTCCCTCAATCCGCGGATGAGGGTGGAGTCGATTATCGGAGAGGCCCTGGACATCCATTTCCCCGGGATGTCCCGATCGGAGCGGCGCGACCGTTCCGCCGACCTCCTGCGGCAGGTCGGGCTCGAACCCCGGCACCTCGAACGCTACCCGCACGAATTCAGCGGCGGACAGCGCCAGCGAATCGGCATTGCCCGGGCGCTCGCGGTGGAGCCCGAGTTTATCGTCTGTGACGAACCGGTCAGCGCGTTGGACGTCTCCGTTCAAGCCGCGATCGTCAACCTGCTTCAGGATTTGCAGCAACAACTCGGGCTGACCTACCTCTTCATCGCCCACGACCTCGCGGTGGTCGAGCACATCAGCGACGATGTCCTCGTCATGACCGAGGGAAAAATCGTCGAGCAAGCCACCGCGCGGGAAATCTACGAGTCCCCCCGCCACGACTACACGAAGAAACTTCTCGCGGCCGTTCCGAAGTTCTGAGCCGTCCGCGCTCCGGATGCGATTCCGGACGCACGTTCATCCTCTCGGCGTATTCGGTACCGCCGCTTGACTTCGGGGTATCGGGACCCAAGGATGATCGGATGAAGACGCCTCTGGTCATGACTATCATCGGCGAGGACAAGCCCGGCCTTGTCGATGCGATCTCGAAAATCGTCGCCGATTGCGGGGGTAACTGGCTGGAAAGCCGCATGGCACACCTCGGGGGGCATTTCGCCGGCATTTTGCGTCTGGACATCGACGAAGAGGCGAGGGATGGGCTGCTCGCTTCCCTGCGGGGTCTCGAGAGCAGGGGCCTGACGGTCGTCGTCCGGGAGGACGAGGGAAAGCCGGTGCCGCGCCCAAGCCACGCCGCGGTCCTTGAAGTCGTCGGCCAGGACCGTCCGGGAATCATACGAAGCATCTCGCATGCCCTGGCTTCCCACGCCGTAAACGTCGAGGAATTGACCACAGAGTGCTACAGCGCCCCGATGACCGGTGAACTTCTCTTCCGCGCGAAAGCCTTTCTGCGGATCCCCGATGACGGCAACCTTCACGACCTTCGCGCCGACCTTGAAAAACTCGCCGATGAACTGATGGTTGACCTCTCGCTTCAGGAATCGATCAGAAACATGGCCGAAACGTAAAGCCCGTAGAGGTTGAGGGAAGGCGGGTGGTCCTTCTTAGCTTGGGTTATTCTAAGACGCTTCGCATAAGGCCATGTCCCGCCGCTGTCGCCGTGAATGGCGGACAAAGGGCAACTCACGCCCGAAAAAAGGCAATTTTCGCAAGGCGATGAGCGTTCCCATGACGCAAAGTGGGTTTGCAGGTACAGCCAACCTCAATATGAGCCACGCACAGCCAGCCGTTCCCTTCCACGTCATGACCAAGCCGGTCGGACCTCTTTGCAATCTCGATTGCCGGTACTGTTTCTACCTCGAGAAGCTGGACCTGTACTCGTCCCGCCGCTCACACCGAATGCCGGACGACGTTCTCGAGCGCTACGTGCGTCATTTTATCGAGAGCCAACCCGCCCGGCTGCCGGAGATCGAGTTTTGCTGGCAGGGCGGCGAGCCGACTTTGCTCGGAGTCGAGTTCTTCGAAAAGGCGGTCGCTTTGCAGAAACAATATGCCGGCGGAAGGCGAGTCGCGAACGCCTTCCAGACCAACGGCACGTTGCTTGATGATCGATGGGGGGCATTCCTGCATGACAACGGGTTTCTGGTCGGCATCAGCATCGACGGCCCTCGCCACATGCACGACGTCCACCGCACCGACAAGGGCGGTGGCGCCTCCTTCGATCGTGTGCTCCAGGGCATTGAAATCCTCAAGAAACACAACGTCCGGTTCAACACGCTTACTGTGGTCAATCGCCACAACGCCCGCCACCCGTTAACCGTTTACAGCTTTCTCAAAAAGGTGGGCAGCGGTTACATCCAGTTCATTCCCGTGGTCGAGCGTGAGGATCCCGACTCCGAAACCCTGGCCGGGCCACCGGATCTCGAGGACGAATCCGGTCTGGACCGGCACGTGACCCCCTGGACGGTCCGCCCGGCCGATTACGGGGATTTCCTGGCCACGATCTTTCGGGAATGGGTCAAAAAAGATGTCGGCCGGGTTTTCGTGCAGATGTTCGATGTCACCCTGGGCGCCTGGGCGGGCGCTCCTGCCGGACTTTGCGCCTTCGCCCCCAAGTGCGGAGGCGCCCTGGCGATGGAGTCGAACGGCGATGTCTTTTCCTGCGATCACTACGTTTACCCGGAGTACCTCCTTGGCAACATCATGAACGGCGACCTGCGGGAAATGGTGATCTCGGACCAGCAGACGAAATTCGGCAACGACAAAACCGACACTCTCCCCGAATACTGCCGAAAATGCAGGTACCTCTTCGCCTGCAACGGAGGTTGTCCGAAACACCGCTTCCTCACCACCCCCGACGGCGAGCCCGGCCTCAATTATCTTTGCGCCGGATTTAAGAAATTCTTCCGCGCCTCCGAATCCGGGATGAAGAAAATGACCGCTCTGCTCCAGGCCGAGCGGGCTCCGGCCGAAATCATGAGAAAATAGAAGCCTGCCATAAGGGCGGTGCCGTCCCGGTCGCTCCCGCCGCAATCCTCCCGTAGTTCATTCCGTGGAATCGACGGAGTTCCCTGTGCGGCATGAATCATCCTGAGCGAATGTTTTCTTCCCACTCGACAAAGGATACTTGCCTGTGGTACGTCACAATCCCTGTGGTGCCGTGAAATTCCGGTTTTGTTCATCCTTGCGTCGCCGCGACACGAGCCCAGTCGATTTGTAAAGTGAACGCCCTGCACCAAAGCCTCCGCAGCATTTCTTTCCCATGCTTGATTGCAGGGACGGTTTTCCTGTGGGGAATGACTGTGCCGGTGTTCACTTCTTTCGCCGACCCGTCCCGTTCCGATGACGCGCGTCCCTTGCGGGTGGCGCTCTTTGATCTGGAACCGGAACGGAATCTCTACTGGGCCGAGCAGCGGGCGGTGGGTTTGATGGACGCCGCGCGCGTCGCCGCCACAGGACTCGATTTCATCGAATGGGTGGAACGGGCTCAATGGGAACGGATCACGGGCGAAATGGCACTCCACCTCGGGATGGGCGGTGACGCGGCGACACAACTGCGCATCGGATCCTGGCTGGAGGCCGATATCCTGGTTTCCGGCGCCCTTTTGAGCACCGGTGATGAGACGCGCACGCTGACACTGGAAGCCGTTGACCCGAAACGTGGAGATCTTCTCGGCACTGTTTCCCGGCTTCTGTTGGCGGACGAAGTGCGCCCGGGACAATTTCGATCCGATGCGATTCCGGAAGCCGCCGCCGCGATTGAGGAGCTTGTCACGAATGCCGCCGCGCGGCTCGATTCGGCGAACGGCGGCACCGTAATCGCCCCGCTGTTTTTCCGAAACACGGATCCCGGACAGCGACTCGGTTTTTGGGAACCCGACATGCACGACCACCTTCTGCGCTCCGGCAAGCGGACGCCGGAATGCGAGTGCTCAATCTCTCCCGCCCCCGAGAAGGCCGTCAGGAAGGCGAACTGGTCCTCCTTGGGCTTGTCAACGCCGACCCCGAGGCGTGGAAACAGGTCGCCGATGTGTACGTATGGGGCGAGTATCGCGAGAGCAGCCCGGTGGACACTCCATTCGAAGAGGTCGAGGTCGAAGCTGAGATTTGGGTGTGGTCCGGAACCGCCGCGCCGAAGTCGTTTGTCGTTGCGGGCGAAGTAGCCGCCTTTGCCGACTGGATGGAGAAGATCTCCGAGCGGATTTTGGAACTGGCGACCGAAGCGCCCGGCGGAAACGCCGCTCCGGAGGAGATCTCACGCATCCTGCGGCAACGCGCCGATCAGATCCAGGCACGACTTCCCTCCCGCTCGAATCCGGCCAACTTTGATCCCGATTCTCGAGACGCATCCCTGCGGCGGTATTACCTTTCGCTGTTGGAAACGGCCCGTTTCTTTCACCCGCTCGACCATCACACCTATAATCGGTTGATGCAGGCGAAGCGGCAATGGCATAGCCTCCATGAACGAGGAGGAGAGTTTCACGTACGGCAGGAGCGCGCACGCGATTTTCGGGACGTCCTGGAGAACCTCGGACGCGCCTCCGATGGAAGGCCGGTCTGGAGCCGGGTCCGAAGCGCGTTGACCGCTCAGGCGCAACTCCCCGACCTTCTCCGTGCGCCTTTATTGGAGCGGGCCGGATTGCCTCCCGACATGCCTCCGGAAGTTCGCGCGGGTCGCCGGCGCGCGCTCGCGGAAGACTTCGTTCGCGAGATCGAACGGTGGTTCGGAAGCGCGGACCCGGCGACCGAAATCGAACGAAACGCGGGCGACGCGGCGAGGAGAGTTCTTGCCTCCGCGCTTAACGATGGCGTTGATCCCGACCTGCTCCTCCGGGTGATCGATGTCCTCTGGCCGTTTATCAAGGCAGGTCACGACGACTATGTTGAAGGCAACTTAAGCGCAAGCGACAATATTCGATGGGAGCGTCTCGAACGAGGCATTCTGGACGTATTCAACCGGATGGGACGATTGAACGATGGACTCACGCTGCTCGGAATCGATATGGAAGCATTGCGGCAGGTTGCCTCTCAACACGATGCCCCTTTGTCAACAACCACGCACGCCGCGACGGCCAGCGTCGAAGCGGACGAAACCGCCCGTTTCCGCCGCCTCTCTCCTGCGCGAATCCAGGAGTCCTTCAAGGAATTTCTCAAACCTCCGCCGCATCCCGCGCCGCAAATCGGAAACCTCGATGTCCGTCCGCTCATGTGGGGACGCTCGGTTATCCAGATCGATCGAATTGCCGAAGCGTTGGGCGTGCCGGGTACGCGTTCTTTGAACACGCGGGGCCCGGGATTTCTGATTGATCACCTGGCATGGGATTTCGGATACCTCTGGATTGCCGGGCGAATGACAAGGAACGCGCCCTACAGCCGGTTCGACCCGTCGCAGCCCCGATCGTTGGAGGCCGACATGACGGATTTCGAGCCGGTCGTGCTCCGGTATTCGCCCCTGCACGACACTTTTGAACGGATGCATCCGGAGGAGGGATTCCCCGCCCGAATCGGCACAGTTTATCCTGACGGCGAATCGCTTTGGGTGGGACTTGAAAACGAAGGGCTCCGCAAACTGGATCTTGCGAACGGGAACTGGACGGCATTCACAAGCGAGGACGGACTCCTTTCCATGAATATCCATTCCGCATCGAAGGCCGACGGAACAGTCCTCTTTGCCGCACAGGAAGAGAATCGGCTTATTGTGAACGCATACGATGAAAACAGCGAGTCGTGGCGCGGAATAGAGGTGCCCGACGGGAGGCGATTCAACCCGAAAACAGAGCTAACTGTATCCGGAGACCGGATCGCTTTCGGCGGAAGCTATCCTGCCCTTTTTCGCCCATCCACACGGGAATGGGAGCTGCTCGACGCTCCCGGCTTCGCCGATGCGGGCGAACTTCCGTTAGTGACCCGCGCGCTTTCGGGAACCGCTGAAGGATTCTGGTCGATCACGAATTACGGTGTATTTCTGTACCAACCGGATAGCGACGCCTACCCGGGAACAAAGGTCCACGGGTTGTCCTCCTGGCCTGCGGCGGTTGCATCAAGCGATCGGGCTCTTTGGGTTGGAATGAACGACGCCTCCGCGCAAACCGGCTCCGAAAACGGCGTCGGCTTTCTGCTGGTCTTTCACAGGGATTTCCCCGATTGGTGCGGATACATCCCGTTTCCGGGAAGGATCCTCGCAATTGAAGACACATTCGACAGCGTCTGGGTTTCGGTTGACAACCCAATTGAACCGCTCTGGGAAGTGGCGAAGCCGGATGTTTTGCGAATGCGGGAAGGCCAACATTCCGAACCGAACGCCGAATCATTGCCTTCCGCTGCCGAACGACTTCTGGCAGCTTCATGGAAAGGAGACCTGGCGACAGTCGAGGCGATTCTGGAGAGTGGGGTCCACCCGGATTCCGGCGCAACCGATGCCGGCTGGACTCCCTTGATGGCGGCTGTCCGGGGTGGACACGAGGGTGTGGTCCGCGTCCTGCTCGAAAACGGGGCCGACCCGTCCGCTTCCGGCGGGTCCCGGATCCCCGGAACCGCCCTCCACAGTGCGGTCGATCTGGGCCGCCGGCCAATCGTCCGGATGCTTCTCCGCGCCGGCGCTCCGATAGACGCAACCGAGGGCACTTTTCGGAAAACTCCATTGCACCTGGCGGCACGAAACGGTGACATGATGCTTGTTTCCCTTCTGCTCGACCACGGTGGAGATCCTAACACATTCGACGCCTCGTCCTGGACGCCCCTTCAATATGCCATGGAAATGGGGGCCTACGAACTGATACCCCTGTTGGTCCGCCACGGCGCGAATCTCGATTTGCAGGGACCGCAAGGAAATACGGTCCTTCACGATGCCGTGCTTCGGGGCCAAGACGAGGTGATTCGATTCCTCCTCGCCCATGGCGCGGACCCGCGCATTCCATCGGTTCGCGGAACCCCTGCCGTTCCAGCCGATACTCTGGCGGAGCTTGCACCTGCCGATCCAATGTTCGGCGAAATCGACGATTACCATGGGGTGACCTCCGAACCCGAAGAACGATTGCCCGACCAGGTCCGTTCCCCTGACCTGTCTCCCCGGAGAATTTCTTCGGATGTCGCTGATTTTCTCCTGTTCGAGGCGGTCCGCGGGAATGACACTCGAATGGCAATCCGGGCTCTCGCGGCGGGCGCCGATCCCGATCTGCAGGACGCCTACCGTCGCCCGATACTCGCCCGCGCCGCCGCTGCCGGAAACACCGCTGTGGTCGCCGAGCTTTTGGATCGCGGCGCGGATATCGATCTTGTCGGACGGGATCGCTTTACCGCCCTGATGCAGGGCGCGCATCGCGGGCACACGGAGACCGTCCGTCTTCTGCTGGCAAACGGCGCGGACGTCATGCTCCGGCTCAGCAATGACAACACGGCTGTGAAACTCGCGATTGAACGCGGACACGAGGATATCGTGACACTTTTCGAGGAAGGCCCCCGCGCGATCCCAGACGGTTCCGACCTCCTCATCGATGCGCTGGAGTACAGGTACCCCGAACGGGTCTGGCACTTGCTCGCCGACGAAGGTGTCGATCCAAACCTCCCCAGTACCGAAAAGCGGCTACCGCTTCATTACCTGCTCGCAAGCGGCCATGATTACGGCGCTGTGGAAATCGTCGGCGCTCTCATCGAGCACGGCGCCGATGTGTCGCGCGCCGAACCCGCGACAGGTAAGCTCCCGCTGCTCATCGCCACCGAACGCGCCGTCGAGCGCCGCATCTTCGAACTGCTGATCGAGCACGGCGCGGACGTTAACACCACCGACGAGGAAGGACGCGGCATTCTCTGGCACGCACACACTATTCGCAGTTGGGGAAGCCGGAACGATATTGTGGAGATCCTCGTCGAAAATGGAGCTATTTTGTATCCGTAAAATGAATACTCAAGGCAACGGTCTTTCATTCATAATCGTCCTTCCGTCGCGGCGGTCGTGCTTGGAAATCTTTATTTTGGTTCTGGGCGTCCTGGCGATGTTCGCGTCCGGATACGCGGAGACGCGCACCAGCGGCGACGCCGACTGCGATCATTCCGAACTGCGGACCGCATTGGAAAACCGCGCCTACGGTGTCGCGTCCGAATTGATATTTCAGACGCACTACCCGGACTGCATCGATCCCGAGGGCGATACCTTGCTCACAGTGCTCGCGCGGTTCGACGCGGACGGCGGAAGACTCATTTCGGAAGCCATCCGGACCGGTGCCGATATCAACGCCAACGATGCGAATTCAAGGACCGCAATCGAGCGCGCCGCATCGAACGGACGCATGGAGAACGTGCGGATCCTCCTTGCCGCCGGCGCGGAAGTCCGGCGCGCAAAGGACATCGCGCGGTCAAACGGCTATTTCGAGATCGAAGAGCTGTTCGAGGCACCGGATATCGTGGAGCGCGAACTTCTCGACGAGCGCCTGCGCGACGCCGCGCGTGACGGGGACACCGAATTGGTCGAAGGGCTCCTGCTGAGCGGAGCGAGAATCGAAAGCCTCGGTTACGGAAGAAACTCCGCACTTAACTGGGCCGCTCAAAACGGATACGAGGAAACCGAGAGACTGCTGCTGGAATACGGCGCCGATCCGAATGTTTCGGGTATTCCTTCGAACATCGTTCGAGACAATCACATCGGCATCGTTAAGCTTCTCCTGGCCTCCGGCGCCGACATCGACCGGCAGGATCCCGCTGGGCGCACCCCACTCATGGTTGCCGCGGAATCCGGAGACTTTGAAATGGTCACGTTTCTGCTTGGCGAGGGGGCCGATCCCGGTATCGAGAACCGCGAGGGGCATACGGCCCTGATGTTCGCAAAGAATCAACACCATGACGCCATTGTCGATCGACTCCGGTCGGCCGGGGCTAAATCCGGAACGGGAAGACGGATGGATAGCCCCTTGTTCGGCGAGCGTGATCCGGAACGCGTCCGCCGACTCATCGCGATGGGGGCGGACGTCAACGCAAGGGACTCGATCGGGAGAACGATCCTCGGCGCTTCTTTCCAGTACCGCGATCACACCATCGCCCGTATCCTGATCGAAGCGGGCGCCGATGTAAACGACTCTGGCGGGCAACTCTTTCCGGCATCGCCTCTGATTCACGCGGTCATGTCCCTCGCCTCGCAGGATGAGATACTTAAGACAGTGACGCTATTTCTCGAACACGGAGTGGAAGTCGATCAGCCCCGCTCCCAGGACGGCGCCACGGCTATCATTGTCGCGGCGCAGCGGCGGTACCGCGATATCGTCCGGTTGCTTCTCAGCCACGGCGCCGATCCCGACTATCGCGACCGCCGCGGCTACAGCGCCCGGGATTTTATCGAGATTGAGGAAACGAATGCGCCGGGATCCGAATAGGAGCCCGTTCGACGGAGTAATGGAAACTCCCCGGCCAACAGAGGTCGATTGACGTACCGAACGGAGTTTGTTCGGCAACGCGGAATGCTTCGCAATTGTGTTTCGCCGGAAAATTTCCAACAATATTCCGCCAATCCCCAAGGATTGGTGCCGTGGCGGCGTCCAATGTCATAAACTCCTGCAGAATGGATGAAATTCGTGGAAATGAGACGGCGCCTATGGTCGGACAAGCGACCGGCGGGGACCGGGAATCGTTCGAGGTTCTGTTTGAGGAGCATTACCAGATGATTTACAATTTATCCTATCGGCTTTGCGGCAACGCGCACGATGCCGAAGACCTCACGCAGGAGGCCTTCGTCAAAGCGGCTCGCGCGATCCGCGATTTCCGCGGCGACGCTTCGTTCAAGAGTTGGATCTACCGGATCGCGCTCAACGCGACCTGGGATTTTAAGAGAAAGCGCAAGCGCAAGGATGATGCCCATCGCAAATACGCCGAAGAAACGGAAATCGCCGCCGCCGGATGCCGCCGCTCGCCTTCCGAAATCGTACTCGCCGCGCTGGACCTGCTCTCGCCGCGGCAACGCCGGGTCATCGTCCTGACATACTTTGAAGGCATGAACCATTCCGAGGCGGCCGAAGTTCTCGGCTGCGCCGAAACCACGGTCTCCTGGCATGTCTTTACCGCCAAAAAGAAACTCAAACCGTACCTGATCGAAAACGGAGTTTCCCAATGATCGACGGCGAACTTAAAACACATTTAAACCGGCTTGAAATGCCGAAACCTTCGGAGGAAGCCCGCAAGCGCGCGTTCAACGCCTCAATAGAGGCATTGAAGACTGGAAGTGAGCCTGCGTCCGCCAAAACTGCCCCAACTGCCCCGATCCACTACCCCTGGAAACTGGCGGGGATCGCAGCGGGATGTGCGGCGCTGCTGGCGGGCTTCCTCCTACTTATCCCCAAGCCCGGCGCGCCGCCCGGCGACCGGGCCGACCCGCCGCCTGAACAGGCGGACCCCTACGCTTCGGAGCGGCGGGTGTTCGGGGAACTCGATGAACTCTTCGCCGGCGCCCTCGCGGCGATCGTCCTCGAAAACGGTGAAAGCCGCATAATGATCAACGACGATCCTTCTCAATATAAAACCGGCCGCGGCGAGCCGGTCGTAATGCGGTTCTCTTCCGGCGAAAAGGCGATCAGGTACATCGGTTTCAGCGGTCAAGAAGTCGATGTCGAGCTGGACGGACGGCGCTACATATTCGAGCTTCTGCTCAGCGGACAGGACGAGATCATCCTGGTCGCCGAGGATTTCATCTGGACGCCGTCGCAACCGTTTCCGGTCGAAGGGGTGCAGGCGACCGCCGCGCCGCTCAAAAGGTCATGAATTTTCAATTACAAGAGACGTGGGCGAGATTGGAGATTCGGTGGCTCTGCGACCGGTGTAAGGGATGTCGTGACGGTTTTTTATCGGGTATCGATCTTTGTGAATGTGGATCCTTATCGGGTAAGGACCCGGTGCCGCGGCTGCGGGGAGGCGGATGGATCGGGAAAGAAGCGCGAACGGCCTGTGGGCGGGTGATGCTGATGGGGCTCGTTGGGGGGCTCTTGATAGCGGGACCGCACGCAATGGCCGGGATCAGTGCGCACGATTCTCCAGACACGGTAAACGACAGGACGCTTCAGGTTCGTCATGTATTCAGCGGAAAAATACTCGTGCTCGAATACGAGTTTGTTGCGCCGTTTACAGGGGTTCTCTATGCCGAGGCGGAACTGTTCGCGAGCAGTTACCGGCTCGCCGCGCCCCTGGATCGAAAAGTCACGATCGAGGCGGAGCCGGTGCCGGATGAACAGCCTCGACGGCACGCGCGGCTCCGGTTTAAGGTCCCGGACGTCGAAAAGGCCGCCGATCTGATTCTCGTTCCGCGCGTGCGCCTGAACGATTCGAATGAATGGAGCCGCCTTTTACCCATTCGGATTCGCGTTCACCCGGGTGATTTGCTCGACGCCGTACGCGTGTACTCGCGCGACGAACCGCTGGTCGTTGGCGGCGACAGTACGCGGTTGGAAGCACTGCTTAAAAGGGAAGATATATCCTTCCGAACCGCCCGGCGAACTCCCTCCGGGAACTATATCGACAAGGGGTTGATTCTCTTCGAAGCACCTCCCCGACACGACCCGGCAGGATTACCGGTGCCTTCGAACGAGCAGCTCTTCCTGTTCTTCCTGGACGATTTTTCCGGAATGCCGCGCACGGTTCTCCGTCCGGACGGCGAGGGGACTGTCATGGAAATCAAACTTCCGATTCTGGAACGCCTGGAAGAGGATCCCCTTGCACAGGAAACGTTCATCGAAATAATCGAAATGGCCCGGGGGCATCTCGACCGGACCGATAGTTAGTCTCTTATGTGTGTAATCTCGCGTTAAACGGGCGGAATTTCTCTATTCGAAGCGGAATGTATTCTCTCAAAACTTCAGGACCGGCAGTAAAACTTATCAACAGGCTGAACATGTACCCATTCACAACGATTCAGGATCCAAACCAGAAACGCAATCGCTTCGGTTTATCCAGGTGCCGGCGCCATCTTATGACGACGGTGTGCCTGTTGCTTCTTTTCGCTGGAACTCCCCGTTCGCCCGCATCCGATTCGGATGAACAGCGCCGCTTTCTCAGTGCGGCGGTGCTGGATTTCCAGGCGAGCGACCCAGAAAACCGGGACGCCGGATCGCAGATCGCCGCGATTCTGAGCGCGCTCCTCTCCGCCGAAGAAGGCTTGCTTGTTGTCGAGCGCGAAGATCTCGACACGTTGCTCAGCGAACAGGAGCTCGGTCTGTCGGGGATGGTGAGTGCGAACGAGGCCGCGCAGGTCGGACGGCTGACGGGCGCAAAGGTGCTGATCACCGGCCGGGCATTTGCCAGCGGCGACGACTTCATCGCCGTCGCCCGCATCATGGGAACCGAAACCAGTCGCATTTTCGGCGAAATGGTCACGGTCGCCGGCGACGACCGCGTTGCGGCGTCGGCGATGAAGCTTGCGGAAAAAATAGCAGCAACCTTGCGCGAGCGGGGAGACCAACTCGTTCCGCCGCCGCGCACACCCGACGCCCGCATTGCGCGGCTTCGCGAACTGGTCGACGGCAAGCGGCTGCCGTCAGTGTCCATCCGAATCCCCGAAGAACATTTGAGCCGCGTAATCCTCGATCCGGCGGCCGAGACCGAGATTGGAAAGATTTTGGGTGAACTCGGTTTCGAACTGCTGGATCCTAACGACTCCGGAGCGCGCCCCGACGTGCTCATCCGCGGCGAGGCGTTCAGCGAACTCGGCCTGCGCCGCGGCAATCTTGTTTCCTGCCGCGCACGCGTGGAAATCAAGGTCAGCGAACGCGGCACCGGACGCGTGCTCCTGATGGACCGGCAGACCGAGGTGGACGTCGATCTGTCCGAAAGCGTCGCCGCGAAAAACGCCCTGGCAAACAGCGCCGCCGTATTGACCGACCGCCTCGTTCCCGCGCTGGTGAACGCATATAATTAGCCTCCTGTGTTGTCCACCCATATCCCAAGGTCCGCTTATGACGCCAACCACTCGAGGCAGGAGCCGTATGAAGCATTTCTTGACACACGAATTTGAGCGGGGCGCATTCGGCGACGGGTTTCCCTGGCGCGACCGGAATTTTAACATAGCTTCCTTTTCAAATTCATACTCACCCGTGTCGGATGTCCAATATGGAGACGGACAGCTATCTGGGAGAAGCAAATGACGTCACGTCTCGACATTTGACAAATCCACTCTCCGAATACACTCACTTTTCCCTTCGCCAAACGCCAACCGGCCCGCCCTGGTTCCAATCGGCCGCCCCTCCCGCCATCGCCTCGCCCGCTCGAGCCCTTTGTTTTCGGAAGCCTTCCTCCTCGCACAACGTACCCTATATCCAATATCGCCCGGGGACCCGCCTGGCGCTCGCAAGCTCGCTGGTCGGGGGCGAGACTGGACATAGGGCGTTGTTGTGCGATCCGGCCGGCAATCCAGCGTGGGGCTCAAGCGGGCGAGGCGATGGCGGGAAGGGCTCCTGGGGTTGACGTCCGGGACGCCCCTTTCGCTAATCTGGGCATTCAGTCCGTCAAGCGCCTCCAATGACGTTTCCACCACGGCCAGAAGCGGCGAATCCTCCAGTTCGTGGCGGCATTGTTTGGCGAAATACGGGGTCGAGCAACCGGGCAG
>SLTG01000138.1 GCA_007130045.1 Opitutales bacterium | reverse complement strand
GCTGAAATTGCCCACCCGCCCAAAAATCATCGAAAATGTAGTGGAGAAAAATCAGTGAAATCTTCAGGAAACCCGCTTGAACAGCTAATCGTTCTTTCGGAACTGTCGAAGATGGGCTAACGGGACACGTCGTGCCGCGGGTCGGCATTGCGGAATCTCTATCTTGACTCCTTTTTTCTCTTCTGCCCTGATCGTCCTCGCCATGAACAAAACCATTCGCTGGGGAATTCTGGGGCCAGGCCGCATTGCCGATAAGTTCGCATCGGACCTTAAACTCGCCGACTGCGCGACAATTCAATCAGTTGGCTCCCGGTCGATCGAACGGGCTCGGGCCTTCGCCCGGAACCACGAGATTCCCAACGCACACGGCGACTACGAGTCGCTGGCGTCCGATCCCGAAGTCGATATCGTCTACATCGCCACCCCCCACCCGCAGCACAGGGAAAACGTTCTGAGCTGTCTCCGCTCGGCCAAGGCGGTCCTCTGCGAAAAGCCGATTACCGTCAATGCCAGGGAAACGCGGGAGATAATCGAGCTTGCGCGCGAACGCCGCCTCTTTCTTATGGAGGCGATGTGGACCCGTTTCCTGCCAACCATGCGAAAAGTGAAAGCGTGGATAGACGACGGAGCGATCGGCGAGGTCAAAATGTTGAATGCCGACTTCGGATTCAGAGCTCCGAGGAATCCGGATCAGCGGCACCTTAACAAGAAACTCGGCGGCGGCGCGGTACTCGACACCGGCATCTACACCGTTTCCCTCGCCTCGTGGGTTTTCGGCGCGCAGCCCTCCCGTATCGAAAGCACCGCGTATATAGGGGAAACAGGCGTGGACGAATGGTTTACCGCGCTGTTTGATTACGGCGCGGGCCGAATGGCTTCGCTGACGGACGCCGTGCAACTGCCGCTGACCACGGAAGCACTCGTCATCGGCACCGAAGGCAAGATTCACATCCCCGTCTTTCTGGCCGCAAAGAAAGCTACTCTCACCCGGCTCGACAACACCGAAGAAACGTACACAGACAACGGCATGGGGCGCGGCATGCAATACGAAGCCAATGAAGCGATGCGCTGCCTGCGCGAAGGCTTGATCGAAAGCCCGGTCATACCGCTCGACGAATCCCTGGCAATCATGGAATCGCTGGATGCCCTTCGAGCACAATGGAAGCTGGAGTTCGAGGCCGACCGTTGACAGAATTTTCGTCTCTCCCGTTCCGCCAGGCCGACCACGCAAAGCCTGGCGAAGCCCTCGTCGATCAGGCGTGGCCTCGCTGCAATGTCCCGCACGAATAGCGGCCATGCGCGGCCGCCACCTCCTGTTGCGCCAGACGACGAATAAAATGCCCTTCGTCGATCCGGCCGTACACCAGGTCTCCCGCGGCGCGAATCTCGCGCTCCAATGCATCCAGCCAGTGCGACCGTTTTCGGAATTCGCTCTCGTGACGAACGATTACGTTCTTAGGAAACGCGAGATCCTGCAGACTGCTGTACGCCTTGAGCGATTTATGATAGGTGCTTTCGTCGTCATCGCTCACAACGATACACAGATTAAGTTCCTCCCCGCCTCCGATCCCCTGTCCATTCCCGGGATAGTCAAAACGATAAATCGCCATTGGCCACAAAGCGGTCCTCAATCGATTCACGATTTCCTCCATCTTTTCTTTGTCCATAGCTCTTGATTTCCTTAAGGTTTCGAGTAAGCGCCCGGCGAGCACGCCGCTCACGGACACTTTTCTCTCGTTGAAAGAAATCTACCTCGAATCCTTCAATCCGGATATAAGCTAATGGAGCTATATTCCATCCGGATAAATCTTACTATTTCATGGGTGAAACCCTTATTTAGTTTGATTCCGCGCTGTCTTCCAAAACCTTATTCAGCCTACCGGATGCCAACCCGCTTACGATCAGTCTTTGACGAACGAACGTTCACACTCGAAGAAATCCCGGATTCCCTTGCGTTCGCCATATTTTTCCATTCAGAAGTGTCTCATGACGTTTTGCGGCAAATGGTTCGTCGGTTACGGCGTTTTTCTGTTTATCTGCGGACTCGCGGGTTTCCTTTCGAATCCGACCGATGCGAAAACCGCGCTGATTTCCGGAAGCGTTTTCGGCGGACTCTCGATCGTATGGGGCATCTTGATGCTTCTACGGCAACGGTGGGCTCAGACGGTCGCCGGAGTCACGACCGCGTTTCTTGCCGCCGTTTTCATCTGGCGCTCCAGCGCGAGCTGGATCGCCACCGCCCAGGGAGAGTTGAAGGCATTTGCCGCAACACTGATCACATTGATGCTTCTGGGATCGATCGCTTCGCTGATCCTTGTGTGGCGGCTCCGCTCATCCGGAACGCAAGAGGACGCCACGGTCAGCGCATCCTGATCAACTGCAAACGAGCCAAAACAAAACTTGGCCTGTCTTTTTTGCAACTGAATCGGATGGTGATACTTGAGAGGGCTTGGTTAACCAATGACGTCTCGCTGCAGGTTGCGCCCGTTGTAAAGATCCTTCAACGCCTGCGCCCGCATTCGGCTGGCTCCGCTTTTCCTGCCGCTTCCGAAATAATCCGCGTTGCCTTTAATCACCCCTTCCACGTACAGCTTCGTCCCGATCACCGC
>SLTG01000034.1 GCA_007130045.1 Opitutales bacterium | reverse complement strand
GCGAGGCCCCCCGCAGAAAACTGAAAGCGCTGCGGGCGTGAAGTTCGACATAAGAGGCTTTTAAGGCGGAAAAGGACATGGCCAATGACAAAGATCGCGCGCCCGTGGCGCCTACCGGTAGATCCCGGCGAGACGCCAATCGCCTCCCGTCCGGACCAGGCGAAGGAGCATCCCGTTTTCAAGTTGGACGTCCCACTCGACCTCCCTCCAGTAACGAAGGCGCTCCCACCACTCCCCACTTCCGTGCCAGGGACCGCGGGCGGCGACAACGCGGCCGCGGCAAAATGCGGATTCCACCGCGCGCGGACGGCCGGCGCGCACACTCACCGACACCCTGCGGGGCGGACGGAACCGGTCGAGCGAATACCCCCGGTATTCAGGCTTCGGGGAACGGTTTTCCGGGTTGCCGGCGGGCGGGCGAACCGACCCCAACGGGCGCAGGACAACGGCGTCGGAACGGTGGGTGTCGCGGCATGCCGGGGTCCCCAACGCCTCCGGTCCGACCAGCGCCGCCAGGCAGGCGAGGGTTTCGTTGAAGCGGTGGGAATCGCGCAATTCCGTGCTCAGCATATCCCGTTGCCGGGGGCGTTCGGGAGCGGGAACGATGCGCAGCGCCACCCCGACCACCCGGTGTTCCAGGCGCAGAGTCTCCAGAACCGTATAAACCGTGCGCAAGAGGCTCTCGGGCCGGCAGGTCGGTTCCGGCAAACGAAACGTGCGAACGTAGGGCGGATGCCCGTTTTCCAGCGCCAACCGCAAGTGGATCGCCGCAGCCACCTTGACCGCGCCTTCCAACGCCATCGACAATTCATCGAACAAACGGCGGAGGATGAAGAGCAACGGCTCCAGCGTTTCGATCGCATACTCCAAGGCCAACTCCGCGACAAAACGCCTGGGCGGCGCCGCGATTCGCAAGGGCCGGACTTCGCGCCCCGAAAGTCGGTCCCAGGCCCCGGCCGCCGCCCGCCCCATCCGTCCGGCCACCTGTTCGCGGCTCAAACGACGGAACGCCCCGCAGTCCCGCAACCCCCACGACTCCAGAACGGCTTCGGTTTCCGGCGGGAGCCCCAGGTACGCCAGGGGCAGTCGGTCCAGAGCTTCCGGTCCGGAAACCCGGATCCCCGGCTCCCCTGCACGGGTCAAGCCGGTGGCCAATTCGGCGAGATCCGGAGTCGGCCCGCCCCCCCGCCGCAAATCGATTTCCGGCACCCGGGACACGGTGTCGGCCAGGAAAGGCACCGGATCCCTCAACGTGACCGTTCCCGGACGGGTCAACTCCACGTAAGGCGAGTGACGCCAGGCGGCGGCCCGCAACCAGGCGTCGAGCCGCTTCTCCGCCGAAACGGAACGGCTCACCAGGCGCAACCCCGGACAACGGGCCAGGGCTCGTGAAACACTCAACCCCGGCGCCACCCCATCGGCGCGGGCGGCCTCGTTGCAAGCCTCGAGCAGGGTCCGCCGGGCGCGTTCGACCGTCAGCGCCTCGGGCCCCCGCCCCGGGTTCGGGTCGGCATAACGAACCGCCTGCAAGCCAAAATCAGGAAGCCGCCAGACCCAATAAGCCATCTTTCCCTCCCTTCGCCGGCGCGGCCGGCCGGTGATCGCGGAGAACATCGACCCGCAACCCCGCCGCCAGACGTTCCCGCGGCCAATCCATCCGCTCGATTCCGCCTCCCGCCGGACATGACAACCGCAGCCGGGCGCTGGGGATCGACGCCGCAGCAGAAAAAAACACCACCACCGCGCCCTCCTGCCCGGCCAGACGCTGAAACCGGTACCAGACGTGCCCCGGCATCTTTCTCAATCGACCGGGATCGTGGTGACTCAAATTGACGACATGAAACCGGAAATTACTGTCGCGCAAAAGAATGTCAGCCGCCTCCACCGCCTGCTCCGGCCGGGAGCAACGCACCCAGAAAAGCTGCTCCAGCCTCTCGAGCCCCGACGTCTCCGGATCGAAGCTGTCGCTCCCGTCAACCAGAGCCAGGTACGCGCTCTCGCGCCGCGCCAGCTCCACCAGGGCCTCCAGGATAAGCCCGCTTCCGGCGGAAGCCGGCGGGACCACCACCTCGGTCAAAGCGCCGGCCGGAATTCCCCCGCACACATCGTCAATTCCCGGCAAAGCCAGGCTGAAACGCTTCTCCTCTCGCAAAGCAGCCGGCGAAAGCGCTCCCCCCGCACGCTCCCGAAGCTCCGCGACAACAGCCGCCCGGCCACCCCCCGCCGCTTGTCGATGGTTCGTCATGCTCAAGAAAGATGCTCATTTGTTCACCTTTCGTCAAGCCGGCCGCCGCTTGCCGCGGGAAGAAACAGCAGCGCTTATGGACGCCCTTGTGTTCGGCGTCCCGGCCCTTGGAACGGCGGCCCGATTTTCTTTACTGCGTCTTCTTGATTTCGTCGGTGTGACGAACGTCTTTGCCGCGAAGGAGAAAGATGACTTCTTCGGCGATGTTGGTGGCGTGATCGGCGATGCGTTCCAATGCCTTGGACACGAACATCAGCTCGATGGCCGCCGTAGTGGTCGAAGGCCTTTCCGATATACAGCCGACCAATTCCCGGTACAACTGCTTGTTGATCTTATCGACCTCGCCGTCGCGCTGACAAACATCGATCGCCTTGGCTTCATCGCCGTCGAAAAACGCGCTTAGGGCGTCCCTCAACATGTCTTCCGCCATGGCCGCCATCCTGGGAATGTCCACGTATTCCTTGACCGGTCGCTCGTCCACCAGCTTGATCGCACGCTTGGCGATATTATTGGCCTCGTCGCCGACCCGCTCGAGATCGTGGCCGGCTTTCATGCCGACGATGACCAGGCGCAGTTCGCGGGCCACCGGGCCGCGCAGCCCGACGAAACGAATGGCTTCCTCGTCGATCTTAACCTCCAGCTCATCCAGAATATCGTCGTTGCGCCGCACCTCTTCGGCCGCGCCCCGGTCCCTTTCCACCAGCGCCTTGATCGCGGCGCGCAATTGCTCGATAGCCTTTTCACCCATCAGCGAAAGGTGGGAGCGGAGCGTATTGAGTTCTTCATCGAAAAATCGTTTCATGGTCGTGTGGTGTAAATGGATATCAACCGAACCGTCCGGACACATAGGCTTCGGTCTGGCTGTTGGCCGGGTTCATGAAAATTTGCTGGGTTTCGCCGTATTCGACAAGTTTTCCCAGGTAAAAAAACGCCGTTCGGTCCGAAACGCGGGCCGCCTGCTGCATGTTGTGGGTCACGATCACAATCGTGTAATTCTCCTTCAGTTCGTGAATCAGATCCTCGATCTTCCCCGTGGCCACCGGATCAAGCGCGGAACAGGGCTCGTCCATCAGGATGATCTCCGGATCGTTGGCGATCGCGCGGGCGATACAAAGGCGCTGCATCTGTCCCCCCGAGAGACTGAACGCGCTTTCGTGCAACCGGTCTTTCACCTCGTCCCACAACGCGGATCGTCTCAGGCTGCGTTCCACCGCCTCGTCGAGAACGCTTTTCTTTTTTCGTCCGGCGACACGCAGCCCGTAAATGACGTTCTCATAAATAGATTTCGGAAACGGGTTTGATTTCTGAAACACCATTCCAATTTGCTTCCGCAGGGAGATCACCTCCAAGTGAGGGTCGTACACGCTTTCTCCCCCGATCAACAGCTCGCCTTCGTGCCTGACGCCATCGATCAGGTCGTTCATTCGATTGATATTGCGGAGCAGGGTGGACTTGCCGCAGCCGGACGGTCCGATAAGCGCGGTCACCTGGCGATCCGGCATCGCCAGCTCGATATCGTACAAGACCTGAGCCGGACCGTAGAAAAAGCTGTAGTTCAGGAAGCTGATGTAGTCCTGCCGGTACGTTCCCCGTTCCCCCAGCGCCTGCCGTTCGACCTGCATTCTTGGCTGCGACACTTCGCCCCCGGCGTCCGGGCTGCGTTCTGAATTGTCGTTACTTGTATCCATCGTAAATTTCTTATTGCTAACTTCCCAATCAAAAAGCGCTTGCCTTATGCCGTTTGCGAAGGTGATTCCGTATCAGAATCGCGGTCAAATTCAACGCCACGATCAGCATAATCAGGATCAGCGTGGTGGCGAACACCGTCGGGATGGCGGCTTCCGAATCGGGCGACTGGAAACCGACGTCGTAAATATGGAAGCCGAGATGCATGAACTTGCGCTCCAGGTGAACGAACGGAAAATTGGTGTCGACCGGCAAGTTCGGCGCCAGCGCCACCACTCCGACCAACATCAACGGCGCCACCTCGCCCGCCCCGCGCGCCATGGCCAGGATCATTCCGGTGAGGATCCCGGGGGCCGAAGCGGGGATGACCAGCCGCTGCATCGTCTGCCACTTGGAGGCGCCGCAGGCCAGAGACCCCTCACGGACGCCCCGCGGGACCGCCGTGATCGCCTCCTCGGTCGCGACGATGACGACCGGAAGGTTCAACAATGCCAACGTCAATCCGGCCCAGAGAATTCCTCCGGTCCCGAAGGTGGGAACGTTCATCTCGGTCGACATCGGATAAAACAGGGCGTCGATCGAACCGCCCACAAAATAAACGAAAAAGCCCAAGCCGAAAACGCCGTACACAATCGACGGCACGCCGGCCAGGTTGTTGACCGCGATCCGCACCGAACGGACCAGCGGTCCCTGGCGCGCGTATTCACGAAGGTAGATTGCCGCGATGACTCCGAAAGGCGTCACCGCGATACTCATGATCAGCGTCATGACCAAGGTCCCGAAAATCGCCGGAAAAATGCCGCCTTCCATATTGGCGTCGCGCGGGTATCCGCTGACAAAGTCCCAAAAGTGAATGCCGAACAACACGACCCGATCGAAAATACCGATCCGGTTCGGGTAGTGGAACCGGTAGAGGTCTCCGATGGCCATTTGACCTTCACTTCCGTCCGCCCGCTGAAAGAACAAAGTGTTGCCGCGGTTGAGCTGCCGCAATTCGTCCGCCCTTTGTTCCAGAATCGCAAACGATTCCCTGAGCCTTTCGGCACGCTCTTCGAGCGCGGCGATTCGCCGCTCCCGGGCTTCGCCTTCATCCGCGTGCCTTTGCAGGTAGCGAAGTTCCAAGTGGATGTCGTTGATCTCAAGGTTGATCGCCCCGATTTCACGCCGATCGATGCGATTGATTTCCGCACGCCGCGCCCGCGCCTCCCGCACCAACCGGGCCATCGTTTCCTCGAACCCGTCCTCATCCACAGTGATTTCAGAGCCGTCGACTTGGCGGATGCGTTGCGGATAAAAGATGCCGTCGCCTTCAATCCTGCGCTCCGCCCGGACGATATCGCTCGGGAAGGTGGTCGACTGAATCTCGTCCTCCCGGAAGTAGCGGAAGGACTGCCCGTAAAAATCGCGGTTGCCGACAAAGAGTTGGATCTCCGTGTAGGTGTCGACGATCGTTGCCAACGCGCCGGATTCTTCGTCTTGATCCCGCTCGAACTCTTCGACGCTCTCCGATACGATTCGGTCGGTTCGTTGCTGGGTTTTCGCCAGGGCGCCCGCGAAGGTGGTGGCGCCACGGAACGCGGCCTCGCTGTCGTCCTGCAATTCGATCTGCATGACGGGGACCGGCCAAAAAAAGCCGAACCCGCGAACAAAGATCAGCCCGAACAGCAACACGACCATGCTCAACCCCAGCGCCAAACCCATCGAGGCGAACCACACACCCGCCTCGCCGGGAGGTGTCTTTACGTTCCGAACAGAGTTTTCGTTGCCTTTCATTCGCTTCATCGGACAGGGAAAAATTTCTTTCTCGGCGTCAGCCATTGTTACTCGACCGCCTTGAACCGGTCCCTAAGGCGTTGCCGCAAAATCTCGGCCACGGTATTGACCAGAAACGTCATCAGAAACAGCAGCATCGCTCCCAGGAACAGCGAGCGATAGAGACTGCCTCCCTGGGCCGCTTCCGGCAATTCAACGGCGATGTTGGCGGCCAGCGTTCGCATGCCCTCGAACATATTGAAGTTCATGACCGGCGTGTTTCCGGTGGCCATCAACACGATCATGGTCTCGCCCACCGCCCGTCCGAAACCGATCATCAACGCGGAAAAGATGCCCGCCGCCGCCGTGGGAAGAACCACGTTCACCGCGGTTTGCCACCGGCTTGCTCCCAGGGCCAGAGAACCGGAACGGAACGCGTCCGGCACGTTCGACATGGAATCCTCGGCGATCGTGAAAATCGTCGGAATAATCGCGAAGCCCATGAACAACCCCACGACGAGAGCGTTTCGCTGCTCGAAAGACATTCCCGAATTCAACTGCCACCACAACCGGAAATCGGCGACCACCACTCCGCTGTCGGGATCCGCGACCACAAAAAAGATACTTTCAAACACCGGCCCGAGCGACCAGGCCACCCAGCCCACCAGGAACATAAACGGCGCGAAATAAAGGAACTCGTAGCCGTCCTTGATCAGAACCCGCATGCGTTTGGGCAGGGAGGCGATGATCGCGCCGAAAGCAAACACCGACACCGGAAGCGCCACACAAACCAAGAACACCGAGGGCACGCTTCCGCTGATAATCGGCGCGAACCAGAGCGCGGCCAGGAATCCGAGCACCACCGTCGGCACCGATTCCATAATCTCCATGACCGGTTTCACAATGCGTCTGAGTTCAGGCTTTAGGAACTGAGAGGTATACAATGCCGCCAATAGCGCGATGGGCACCGCGAACATCATAGCGTAAACGGTTCCTTTCATCGTTCCTATGATCAGCGGCACCATGGAGATTTTCGGTTCGAAATCGTCCCCGCCGCCGGTCGACTGCCACATGAATTCCGGACCCGCCCGGCCTTCGTAGTGAATTCTCCCGAAATACGCGCGCAGTCCGGTCGCGGGGTGACGATCCACCAGGTCGAACAAGTGAAGACGGTTCTGCGTATCCACAAACAGGATCTTATCGTACCTCGGCCCCAACACGGCGTGCCGCACCTCGAAATCCAGGGTGCTTTCCCACCGCGTTCGTTTCGTGGTGGCATAGCGGATCGTCGCAAAGTCCCCGGCCCCGATCAGAAACGCCTTGTTGCGCAAGCTGGTCGAGTAGAAGGTCGCTCCTTTCCCAAAAGGCAGGCGTTCGAATTCCTTGGTCCGCCCAAGAATCCGGTAACCTCGCTCCTCGTCATGGAAGACGCTGTACATCACGTTTCGGCCTTCACTGTTCGTAAAAACCAGCGAAAGGTCGCCGAACATGAAATCCATGGAGTGGATCCCCTCATCGGCCGTTCCGGCGAATGGTCGTACGGTCTGCCGCAAAGAAAACCGGTCGGCGGCGCGGGCCAGAAGATGCACGTCTCCCTCCGTCGTACCAACAATCACAAAATCGGTATCCGCCGTAATCCGCACGAAGGCCGGTTCGCCTTCGAACAGATCGGTCAGTGAGAACTCACGCTCGCGGGTCAACGGTCCCGGACCGAGCAACGTCTGCCGCTGCGATAGCGTCAGCGCATACACCACCTGTCGGCCCTCGACCCGCTGAATCGCCACCGCCAGTTTGTTGCGGCCGGCGTCAACGTACTCGATGTGCTCGTAGGGAGCGTCGTCCCGTCCCAGCCGCAACAAAGGGCTGGCCGTCACCACCGGAACTACTTCGCGGGACCGGTGGGGAGGGTGGGTTTGATTGAAAGTCACCTCGACAGCGGAAAAGCGCCCGTCGCCGGTGCCGAACAAAGCCGTATTGCGCCGTTGGTCGTAGCGAACGAAAGGAAACTCGGTGTCGCCCGGAAAATCGGGACGCACCGTGAAAACACCGCGGTTGTAATCGGTTCCGATATCCGCGACGTCGAAGAAATTAAAGGTGCCGTCCGGCGATACGAACAGCGGCAGTTCCGACCAGGGGTCGATTCCCACCGCGTCGACTTCGAGATCATCGAGGTCGAATGTACGGTCATACGTCACGGAAGCTCCCCGGAACAGGGGAAGGATTTGAATGAATATAAACAGAAAGATGCTGCCGACCGCCGCAATGATCGCAATGCCTCCGATCTTGATCAGTTGATTCATCAATTGATCGAAAACCAGAGTGGAACGCGCCACCTGGAAACGCTCCGGAATGTTCTTGCGTTTGGATTGTTCGGATTTTTCGGGCATGGATCGGACTTATTGCGTCTGGGAGTAAAGCCGGTAACTGATTAGGTTAGAGGCAACTTTATTTTTCTCGTAAAAAGAAGGGAGGCGGGATTCAAAACGAATCCCGCCCCGCTTCTTGGATTTTATCGATTATTTCAACGAGGCCATGACCTGTTCGACCACCTGGAGAGGCATCGGGAAGAAACCTTCGCGAGCCACGATTTCCTGTCCCTGGCGGGAAAGCGCGAAGCGCAGGAACTCGTAGGTCAAGGTGTCCATTCGCTCACGCGGGTTTTTGTTGACGTACAAAATCAGGAAACGCGCGATCGGATAGTTTCCGGTGACGCAGTTCTCGGCGTTGACTTCGTAGAAATTCACACCGTCCTGAGAAATCGGAACGGTACGGACTCCGGAGGTCAGGTAGCCGATGCCCGAGTACCCGATGCCGAAACGATTCGCGGCGATACTTTGCACGACCGCGGAAGAACCCGGTTGCTCGGCCACTGCCGAGCGGTAGTCACCGCCCCCAAGCGCGACGTTACGGAAGAATCCGTACGTACCCGAAGCGGAATTACGGCCGTAGGCCGAAATCGACCGGTTCGCCCAATCGCCCGCCAGTCCGGCATCGCCCCACGTGTCCAAAGTCGATCCCCCAAGACGATTGGTGCTGGAAAAAATTCCGTCAACCTGCTGAAGGGTCAATCCCCGGATCGGGTTTTCGCGGTGCACGTAAACGGCGATTCCGTCGATGGCGACGCGAACCTCGGTCGGAGCGTAGCCATACACTCCCTCGAAGTTTTCGATTTCCGTTTGACGCATTTCCCGGCTCATCGGACCGATCTGGGCAGTGCCTTCGATCAGCGCGACCGGAGCGGTACCGGAACCCGCGCCTTCGATCTGCACGTTGACATTCGGATAAATTTCCCGGAAGCCTTCCGCCCAGAGCTGCATCAGGTTGTTCAGGGTGTCCGATCCGATGGAGTTGAGGTTGCCCGACACGCCGGACACGCGGGTGTACTCCGGCAGGTTGGGATCGACGAGGTCTTCGGCCGCCTGAAGGGAAATGCCTCCGAGGGCGATAAGCCCGGCCAAGGGAGCGATAATCTTCTTCGTTCTAATAGTCATCATCTCTTTTCTACTGTATTGAGTGTTTATATCTCTGCGAGACGGCCTAAAGATAGCGGCCTTTTGTTACAAATGGATGACGCTTCTGTTACAAAGGGGAAAAAGGGGATTCCGACGGTCCGTAGAGTGCTTTCCCAGGATGTCCGAACGCGTTTTCCCCAGACCAATTTTCATCCGGTTCCCGTCCATTCCCGGAAAAAGCCTCGGCCCCGTGCAATGCTTGCAGCTTTCGACGAAACTCCGAATACTCGATGATCTCGAACGTGCCGTCCACGTGCTCCACCAAAGCCGTCGACGATTCCACCCAGTCGCCGGAATTGAGATAGTGAATTCCCTCGATCATTTTGTCTTCCGGCGTGTGAATGTGCCCGCAGATCACGCCGGCGCAGCCCTTCTTCCGGGCCAGTTTGGCGATCTGTTCTTCGTAGCGGGAAACAAAGCTGACCGCGCTCTTGACCCGTCCCTTGACGTACTTGCTCAACGAAAAGTAGTCCTTTCCGCGCCAGGCGCGCCAGCGGTTGTACAACCGGTTGATACGCATCAGCCACTTGTAGCCGATATCTCCCGCATGGGCGAGAAGCACGTAGTTCATGGTGACCGCATCGAGGACATCCCCGTGCAGGACCAGGTAGTCGCCCTTGGGCGTCTCGTGAACGTACTCCTCCACCACCCGAAGATTGACAAAGCTGAGGGGAAGAAACCGGCTCAGAATATCGTCGTGATTACCCCTGAGATAGATCACCTCGGTGTTCTTTTTCTCCATCTTCTTGAGCACCAGCCGCACGAAACGCGTATGGTTGGTGGTCCACCCACCCGAATCCCAACGCCTCGACCCTCGCAGACTCCAACCGTCGATGATGTCGCCGTTGAGAATCAGTTTTTCAGACTCGGTGTACTTGAGAAAGTCGTTCACCTCCTCGATCTTGCAGTCGAAAGTGCCCAAGTGGACATCCGACAGGATAATCGTTTTATATTTGAACTTTTTCATTTGGTTCGCTCGAGATTCCCGAAATCGCCATCAGTTCCTGCTCGAAGGACTCCACCACCCGCTCCCAGCTCAATTCGAGCGCGGTCTCGCGCGCCCGCTCTCCCATCGACCGGAGCGTCGCCGGTTCGGCGGCCAGTTGACGCGTCTTTTCGAGGAACGCCTTCCCGTCGTCGAAGGGAACCTTCGCCCCGTTTTCGCCGTCCCGGATGAAAGCCCGCGCGGCGGCATAGTCGTAGCCCAAGTTCGACACCTCTTGCGAGAATCAACGACTTGCGGATTTCGGTGAAGAAGAAAACCCGGTCAAAATCGCTCTGAATCGGGTGCCAACCCGCATATTGTCGTTGCGCAAGGGCG
>SLTG01000090.1 GCA_007130045.1 Opitutales bacterium | reverse complement strand
GAAATTGCCCACCCGCCCAAAAATCATCGAAAATGTAGTGGAGAAAAATCAGTGAAATCTTCAGGAAACCCGCTTGAACAGCTAATCGTTCTTTCGGAACTGTCGAAGATGGGTTAACTTTTAACTTGAGGGCTTCTCTGCCCCCGACGGTTTCGACCCCGACGGTTTCCTCATTCGACGGACTGACCCGTTCTTGGCATCCCGTCCTCTCGATCGCCATAAGGCTGCGCCGCATTCGCGGCCGGGAAGCCTCTTATCCGGAAATGCCGGTTCAGGCCGCACGAGACAATTCCTGGCGGCTGCTTTCTCGCCTTACTGCCGGTCCGTCCTTCCGGCGGAAACGGTAATGGGAAACGAACCACTCGTTGCCGTTCCGGAATCCCCAGAGTTCCGAACACGCCAGAAAGAACACCTTCCAATAGGCCCACCACTTCGTCGCCGCCGCTTCTCCGTAGGTTCCCGCAAGAACGCGCATCACCGAATCCCGGTTCGCGCGCATGTTTTCCAGCCAGGCTTCGGCCGTCTTCCTGTAATGCAGTCCGGATACAACCCAGTGCTCTTCAATCGCAAGGCGATCCTGGAAATAAAGCGGGAGCGGGTCGGAAGGCATCATTCCGCCGGAAAAGAAATACCGGCTCATCCAGTCACTCGCGTCACGGGCGACAAAGTGATAGGGGGTGTTCCGGTGGGTGAAGATGTGCATGAAAAAGCACCCGCCCGGACGCAACCATCCGGCAATCCGCGAAAAGAGTTCCCGGTAATTCTTCATATGCTCGAACATTTCCACCGAAACGATCCGGTCGAATCGCCGGTCGATCGAAAACTCCCGCATGTCGTGCGTAAGCACTTCGATGTTCGCAATGCCGGCGCCGGCGGCCCGGTCCATGATGAACCGGCGTTGTGACGCCGAATTCGACACCGCAACGATCCGGCTCCGCGGAAACCGTTCAGCCATCCACAGAGTGAGAGAGCCCCATCCACACCCCAGTTCGAGAATATCCTGCCCGTCGTGAAGATCGGCGCGGCGGCAGGTCAACTCGAGCATGGCCTCCTCCGCCTCCGAAAGCGTCGCCGATTCATGTTCCCAAAGACCGCTGCTGTACTTCATCCGGGGCCCGAGAACGGAAACGAAGAACTCCGCCGGAAGCTCGTAGTGCTGCTCGTTGGCCGCCTCGGTCTCAACCGCTACGGGCGCCTTGTCGAGTTCTTCGATAAACCGGCTCAACCGCTCCTGCCTTTCGACCGGATCGGGCACGACCGTTTCGCGCAAGCGCTCACGCAGCAGTTTTCGAATCCCAAACCTCAAAACGGGATCAGGCAGAAGGTTCCGCTCGATCAGCCTGTCGAGGGGCGCGACCCCCTCGCCGGGCGCGCGGGCAGTTGCCGGCCTGTTAAGTCGCCGGGACGTTTCATCGCGGATTGTCGTTTCAAATGTTTCACCCATGGGATTCCTTGTTGCCTGGCGTTGATTCTCCCCGCACCAGGCCGGGGAAGAAGGTGTTTGTCGTGCGCTGATAGGCGCGGTAAAGCTCCCCCTTGGAATGCAGCGCCCTCCTCTCAGAAGGCGGCACACCGGTCACCTCCAATAAAAGATAGAGCATCAAGAGCGGTGACAGAAACGCGAGCCATCCGTAAGGCGAACCGCACGCGAATACGGCGAGCGCCATCCACACCAGCCACTCGCCAAAGTAGTTGGGATGACGCGACCACGCCCAAAGTCCCGCCCGGCAGACTTGGCCTTGATTACCGGGATTCTCTTTGAACCTGCGAAGGTCGCGGTCCGCCCAGGCCTGGACCGCGACGCCGAGAACTCCGAGCATAACTCCGGAAATCTCCCAGAACCCTACTCCCGGCGCCGGATTGCCCGCGGGAATGGAAAACGGGAGCGCAACCAGCCATCCGACGATCCCCTGCGCGACAAAGAACAGGAACATCCGCGAGTCGAATCGCTCCCGCCAGGATTCACGCAATTCCGCGTACCTGGGATCCTCGCGCGGATGTTCCGCCCGGACCCGCCGTTGCAGATGGATCCCCAGTCGCAGGCTCCAGATCCCGACAAGGCCGGCAAACAGGACCGTTCGCAATGTCCCTCCATCCAGGAGCAGGCCGTAGAGAATAGCGTATGCGATGAACTGATACGCCCAGACGACATCAACAACGCCGTAGTTGTCGGCCTTCCGGGCAAGCCAATACGTTCCCGCGAATACAATCAGTCCCGCCCCGAGCGCGATCAACCATGCCGAAAGAAATGAAGTCATCATTGGTCACGGGAGAAACCGCCGCCCACGGCAACGGTTTCCGCTGAGGTTTCAAGGATTTCGACCCGTTCCGCGGAACGGTCGAGTTCGCTGTTGCCGGGCGCCGTATGCACGGTCTGAACAACACTGATGTGCCGCGCCTCGAAAGCGGCCTGACAGTAACAAAGGTAGTAACGCCACTTCCGGATGAAGGCCTCGTCAAACCCGAGCTCGCGCACCGAGGCCAGATTGTCTTCGAAACGCGATCTCCACTCCGCGAGGGTGCGGGCGTAATCGCTCCCCATGTCCCTCATTTCGTGAAGCTGGAATCCCGATTCCTGCATCAGGGCGTTCACCCGGTTGACCGATAACAGGAGCGATCCGGGAAAAATATGCTTCTGAATGAAGTCCACTCCCCGGCGGAGACGGTGGTACCGGGAGTCCGGATAGGTGATGAACTGCATCCCCAGCAGGCCGTCGGGCTTGAGAAGCCGCGCGCAGCGACGAAAGAAGACCGGGAGGTACCGGTAGCCCACAGCCTCGATCATCTCGATGGAAACGATCCGGTCGAATTGACCGCTTAACTGCCGGTAATCCGACCACACAACCCGGGCGCGGTCATCACGTCCCCTGGATCGAAGCCGGGCCTCCGCGTACCGCGCCTGTTCTCCTGAGAGGGTCGCGCCGGTAAGTTCGCAGCCGTGGTTCCGAACCGCGTGCTCCATGAAACCGCCCCACCCGCACCCGATTTCAAGGACCTTGTGCCCGGGTCGCAAACGCAGCTTTCCGCAAAGGCGCTCGTACTTGGCGTGCTGGGCCTCTTCAAGGTTGTCGGCCCCGTCGGCCCACAATCCCGAGGAATACGTCATCCCCGGCTCCAGGAAACAGGCGAAGAATTCCGGGGGAAGATCATAGTGCTCGCTGATGTTTCGCCGGCTCATGCGCCGGGTATTGCGACGCAGTGCGTGCCGCAGGCGGTTGGCGACCGCCAGCAGGTTGAACGGCGAAAATCGCCCGCCCGACCCCGACAGCGCCGGAGAATGTTCCGCGTTCGCGAGAAACCAGCGAATCACTCCCACAAGATCCGGCGTGTCCCAAAGGCCCTCCATATACGCCTCGCCGAATCCAATATCTCCCTGCCAGAGGCACCGGGAAAAGAACGTTTCATCGCGGATGCGGATCTCCGCATCGGGTTCCGCGCTCGAAACGGTCGCATCGGAGTTCTTCCCGAAAACCGCGATTTCGCCCGATGGAGTGGTCAACCGGAGACGGCCCGCAGGCATCTCACTCAATAGTCTGAAGATCGCTCTCCGGGCGAAAGTCGCGCCCGGAGCGGATGATCGTGGAATCGCTGCGTCGGTGCTCATAAAGAATCGGGATTAAGTGTTTTCAACGTTGACGGGTTCGGATTTCCGCCGGTCGGGACAGGGATCGTTCGAACCCGTCGAATGCGGATCGTGGAAGTCCTTTTGGTGCTCGGGGTGCTCCGCCTTTCGGAAGTACGGCACCCGCATAAGGTACAGTTTCAGGGCCTTCTGATGGATTCGAAACATCGTCTGCAGGCCGAGCGCCGGATATCTCAACGCGAACCACAGGAGCGCGGCGTCGCCGAGCGGCCGGCGCGCCCCGCTCACGAAGCTGTGAAGCAGCAATTCGCCGCTTTCGTATTCATCGATCCGGCACACGAGTTTTTCGTCCGGCAAGCCGAGAAAGAAATCGAACTCGCCGTCCGCGCGGGCAAATGGCGAAACGTAGAAAAACTTCGGCAGCCGAAACCTGAAGCCTTTTGCTCCCAGCGCCGACGGAGGCAGAAGATACTGTTTCACTTCGCGGAACGTGTTCGTGACCTCGGCGATCGCGCACAGAGGCGATCCGTCAGCGTCATAACAGTAATAGAACGAAACCGGATTAAAGTGGTAGCCGCAGATCCTCGGAACCGTCACGAGGACGACCCGCGATTGAGTCGCGGCAAGTCCGTGCCCTTGAAGGTAGTCCGTCACCCGCGATTTCAACGAAGGACCGCCGGGATCGGACGGAGGCGAACCCGCAGCGCCGGGGAAATAATCGTCGTCCCTGAATTCATAGAGGTTCCGTCGATTCCTCGAAAACAGAAAAAGGGACCGTGCCATCTCCGAAACCTCGTCGAGATCGATGCGGAAGAAGAACAGCCGATTGCGGAAGCTGTGCTCCCTGGGCGCCACCCGGCGATGAAGGAGCCGGCATTCGTACAGGGCTGAGTTCATGTCGCGCCGGCGTTCATGGTTGCGATTGTGTCGCGATCCTGCGGCGGATGACTCGCTGTCCGGGAAGCTCCCGCGGCCAACCCCGCACCGTCCCGCGGTTCCCGTCCCAGCAGTTGACGCGAAAGTTCGAAGGCCGACAGCAGGGCATCCTCGTGAAAGCCGTACCGGAAGTAACTTCCGCAGAAAGACACCTGTGCTTCCGGACGCGCGTTCAACTCCGGCAAATCGCGCTGGGCCCTGATCGCATCGAGATCGAAGAGGGGATGACGGTATTGAAGCGTGCGGAGAACACGTGACGAATCGATCCGTTCCTCGGCATTGAGGGAGACAAAGCAGTTCTCCGACGACGGCACGCCCTGGAGGCTGTTCATCCAGTAATGCACCGAAGGCGCCCGTCCTTTCTCCAGCCCTCGAGGAACGCGGTAATTCCAGGACGCCCACGCCTTGCGCGCGCGGGGCATGACGGACGGATCGGCATGAACCGTCGCCACGTTCGGCTGGTAGCTGAAACTTCCGAGAGTCCGGCTCTCCACTCGATCCGGATTCGCCAACATGCTCAACGCCTGGTCCGCGTGACACGCGAAAATCACGTGGTCGTGGCGACTCACCTCGCCGTTTTCGGCATGGACGAAGACCCCTCCGGCCCGTCGTTCGACCTTTCGCACCGGCGACGCCAACCGGACCCGCGCCCCGGATGAATCGAGCAGTTTACGCACATAAGTCCGCGCTCCACCTTCCACCGTCCTCCACTGGTGATGGGTTGAAACTCCGAGGAATCCGTGGTTGTGAAAGAATCGGATGAACGTCTCGGCGGGAAACCGGAGCATTTCTTCGGCGGGGCTGGACCAGATCGCCGCGCCCATCGGCACGAGGTAAAGTTCGCGCAGCGACACGTCAAATCCGCCGTCACACAAAAACTCCCCGAGCGAGCGTTCGCCAATGGCGCCGCTTTCAAGGGCGACTCTCGCCTCCCGGTTGAAGCGAAGAATACTCCGGAGAAGTCGCCAGAAGCGGGGACGGAGCAAATTGCGCCGCTGCGCGAACAGGCTGTCGAGGTTCGTGCCGCGGTACTCGATCCCCGATTGCTCGTGGCAAACACTGAATGACATCGGCGCGGGTTTCGTCGCAACCCCGAGCGAAGCGAACAGCCGGGTCAGGAGCGGATACGTGGCTTCGTTGTAAACCATGAAACCCGTATCCACAGGAAAAGTACGTCCTCCCTCGCGGATTTCGAGGGTATTCGCGTGCCCGCCGGCACGGGGCTCGCGCTCGTAGAGAGTCAGGCGAAACGCGTGATTCAGAAAGTGAACGCACCCGAGGCCGGCGATGCCGGATCCTATGATAGCAACATCATTCATGATCGTTGCGAGTGCGGATTTCCGGACCGCATCCCCTCCACCGGATCCTTGGTATTTCCTGGCCGCCCCGCATAGGCCGCGCGCGGCACCGGACGGAGGTCGTGAATCACGCCGATGCTCTGCAACAGGCGGAGAAGGTAGTAGGTGACATCGATTTCCCACCAGTAAAACCCCTGGCGGGCGGTTGACATGTACCGGTGGTGATTGTTGTGCCACCCTTCCCCAAGCGTGATCATAGCCAGCAGGAAACTGTTTCGGGAATCATCGTCCGTCGCATAACGCCGCCGGCCGATCAAATGAGCCAGGGAATTGATGCACGAGGTCGCATGAAACAATACCACCGTGCTGACGAAAAAACCCCAAACAAGAAGCTGCGGTCCCGACGTTCCCAACTGCGGGGCAAACCGCGCAAGCAGCGAACCGCCCAACAGCAGCGCGAAAGCCAGAGACAGGGGCGCAATGATGTCGAACCTGTTCAGGAACACCAACTCCGGATACTTCGCGAGATCGCGAACGTTCGAGTAATCGGTCGGGAAATTCCTCCGGCTGGTGATCCATCCGATGTGCGACCACAAAAAACCGTGGCGCACCGGCGAATGCACATCCACCTCCTCGTCCGAATGCCGGTGATGATGCCGATGCCGGTCGGCCCACCAGAGCGGGCCACGCTGAGCCGAGGTGGCCGCGATAAACGCGAACAGGAACTGGCGAACCCGGCCGGTCCGAAACGCGCGATGGGAAAAATACCGATGGTAGAACCCCGTGATCGCGAACATTCTTACAAAATACAACCCGCACGCCACCGCAACCGCGGTCCAGCTCCACCCCACCCAGAATATCCCGAGACACCCCGCATGAAGAAAAATGAAGGGAACCGTTCGCAGCCAATCCACCTCGTCAGGCTCGTCGCGGGCAGCCCCCACCGGTCGCGGAGGATGATCGCCGTCGAACCACTGGATCAGCGATGTCAGAATGGAATGGCGTGAATTGGTTTCGGTTGCGGAAGACATGGATCGATAACATTAAACGTTCAAAACGTTCATACTTTCTGGAGCAATGTCAACTGAAAATAATATTTTATTTGAAAACCTCCGTTTAACCGGCTTAATAAGTAATTATTCAGATTGCCGCATCCCGGAAAACGAATCATATAAATCATCTAAAATGGTCACTGAACGTTATCTTTCGCCAAAAAAATTCGCCGCGGCCCTCGGCGTAAGCGAGTCCTCCGTGAAGCGATGGGCGGACGAGGGTAAAATTGAATCCTCGCGCACCGAGGGCGGACACCGCCGGATTTCACGTGCCGCGGCGTACCGGTACATACGGGCAAACCGCCTTCCACTGGCCGATCCCGCGGCGATCGGGATCGAACCGGAAGACGGAGACGAACCGGGGAAACACGCCGACGCGCTGATAGACGCGGTTAAAAAGGGGGATGAACGGCGGTTCATCAGCGTTCTGACCGCCCGTTACCTGGCCGGGGAAAATGTTGCGACGCTGTTTGACGGGCCCGTCGCGGACGGTCTTCACCAGATCGGCGATCTCTGGCGCCATGGCCCGGAAGGGATTCACATCGAACACAGGTCCACGGAAGTATGCATTCAGGGACTGAGCGTCCTGCGAAGCTTTCTTTCCGAACCCGCAGCCGACGCTCCTCTAGCCATCGGCTGTTCCCCTTCCGGTGATCCGTATCGCGTTGCTTCGCTGATGGCATCGATCATCGTCGCCGAGGCGGGATGGAGGGACCGGAATCTCGGCGCCGATCTGCCGATTGAATCGCTTGTAAGCGTTATGGAAACCGAACGCCCACGCCTGCTCTGGCTTTCCTTCACTTCCGACGCGGCGTCAGAAGCGTTTCTTCGGAAAAGGTCTCCCTTCGAGGAAAAGGCGAGAGAACTCCAGACCGTGGTCGTGGCCGGCGGACGCGCATTCCCCAGGAAGCTTCTCAAAGGCGAGGGATGCGGATACCACTTTCTGTCGTCGATGGAAGCCCTGGATGCGTTCGCACGCGCCCTCCGTGTCGGCACCCCCTCCATTGGAACGGCGGCACGGGTTGAGTCGGAGAAATCGATTGAGCTTGGGCCGGTATTCCGCGGGACCGGGAACAATGCTTGATTTCGACCCCGGGCTGCCGGTAGGATTGATTAATGAACACGAAAGATGTGGTCCGGCTGGCTCATGTTTGTCTCAAGACCACGGACATCGGGGCCACGGAACGTTTTTACTGCGACCTTCTTGGTTTTACCCCCCAATTTGATTTTACCCGCGACGGAGAACGGAAGGGGTTTTATCTCCGCATTGCGGACAGGGTGTTTCTCGAGGTGTTTGAGGCCGATGCGCCCAAACCTTCGGCTACCGATCACCAATTGAGCCATTTCTCTCTGGAAACGAATGACATCGAGGCTGTCAGGGCCCGTCTGGAGTCGGCGGGCTTTTGCCCCGGTTCCGTGAGGAAAGGCGCCGACGGGTCCTTCCAGTTCTGGGTAAAGGACCCCAACGGCATCGCGGTCGAATTCCAGCAATACACTGAAAACAGTGCCCAGTTCGGGAGGGATCCGGTTGAAATGAACCGTTGACGCATGAAATTTTGACTGGCCCGACAGCCGGCTTTCCCTTATTCTGCTCCCCAATGATCAAAACAGCCTTCATGACAAGTATCTGTCCCGATTGGGACTTGGACCGCATCCTTCAGGCGATGGACCGCTACGGTTACCAGGGCCTCGAGCCCCGGGTGGGATGGAGCAACGCGGCCGGCTTCAGCACGGATATGTCCGCTGAGGAACGCGCGGCCATTCGCGAGCGCGTCGAGTCGGCAGGAAGAAAAATCTGCTGCATTGCCACGGGTGCGCGTTTTGCCGAGCCCGATGAATCGGAGCGCCGGCAACACATCGCCGACACCCGGGTGGCGATCGACCTGGCGGCCGATCTGGGCGCGCCGTACGTTCGGACTTTCGGCGGCGCTCATGGCGGCGGCGAAATGAACGCGATAGTCAATCGTGCCGCCCGCGCCTACCGCGAGGTCATCGACCATGCACGCGAAAGGGGCATCGTCCTCCTGCTCGAAACCCACGACGCCTGGTGCAGCTCCTCGCTGGTACGGGCGGTGGTGGAACGGGTAAACGACCCGCACCTCCGGGTGCTCTGGGACCTCATGCACCCGGCGAGGGTGTTCGAACGTCCGGAGGAAACGATGAACGTGATCGGTTCGCTGACGCGCCACGTTCACCTCCATGACGGCCACTGGCCGGATCCCGACGGGAACACCGTAACGGTCGGCCTGGGCGAGGGAGTCCTCGACCACCGCACGCCCCTGCAACTGCTCGCCAAAGCCGGCTATGACGGCTATGCATCGGTGGAGGTCATTCACAAACCAGGCGGTGGCATCGATCCCGAACCGGTCCTGCGACAATACGCCGAGGCATTGAAGGACATTCTCGGATAATCGTTCCGACCGACCAGTCAATCGGAACCGTTTTTGTTGGTTTTGGAAAAAGCAGCACCTCCGCCGGTTTTCGGGCGTCGATCTTGTCGGTTATGATCTGCGATTCGGCGATGATCCCGGTCTTGTAGGGATGCGAGAGAATGATCTCCTCGATCCCGGGCAGCCGTGGTACAGGATCAGGAAATCATCGGGATTGACCCGGCAAGTGACGCGGGTATTCTACCAGCTTATGAAAATCGCCGTTATTGGAGCATCGGGGACGATCGGAAAAGCAATCACCCTTCTCCTGCGGAAGCAGGGACACGAGGTCGTTGAGGGGTCCCGCTCCACGCAACCGCCAATCGACATCGATCAACCGGGGTCCATCGATAAATTTTACGAGGAGACCGGCCCCATTGACGCTGTAGTATGCGCGGCCGGCAATGCGGCATTCGGTGCGCTCGACTCCTTAACCGACGACCAGTTTCAACTCTGCATCAACAGCAAGCTGATGGGACAAATCAATCTCGTCCGCAAAGGGCTTTCCAGGTTGAATCCCGGAGGTGCCTTTATTCTCACCGGAGGCATTTTCGCCTACAAGCCATGGCCGCAAACTTCAGCCATCGCTATGGTAAATGCCGGACTGGAGGGGTTCGTCAAAGCTGCGGCCCTCGATTTGGAGGCTAAATTCAGGCTTCTGATCGTTCATCCCCCATTGGTGAAAGAAACCGCTACCCAAATGAAGATGGACGACTCCCCCTGGCCGGCCGCGGCCCAGGTGGCTGAAGTTTATGCAGCCGCCGTGACCGGAAACGAAACCGGCAAACCGGTCTTCCTCAACGGGTACAACCCTTAGACGAAGACAACCCATCATCCGTTTTGGGCTCCGAATCCCGATCCGGGCTGTTACCGATGTCTTTGAGTTGTACCAGCGCTTTACCGATTCGTACGAGCCTTCGAAGCCGTGTTCGTCCACCAGGTCCTGATAAATACGTTGGGCCTCCAATCTCGCATCGATCTTCTCCTTGATGATCGAGGAGAACGGTCCGCACAGGCTCCGTCTCCCGGCGGTCGGAATGGCCGGTTCTGGATTTTCTCCGGCGGTCGAAATGGCGGGATTTGAATCGGCCCCCGCCCGCTCTTTCAGGTGTTTGGCGACCGTCCCCCGGTCGATCTCCAATTCCCTGGCGATACGGCGACGCGACCAACCTCGCTCGGCCAAAGTTCGTATTGTGTTGTTCCACCTAGAAGACGGGCGACCTAGAAGACGTCACGTCTTGACTATTGACAAGCGGG
>SLTG01000109.1 GCA_007130045.1 Opitutales bacterium | reverse complement strand
GGAGCGGTTTGGCCCGAATCGGGTGAGCGGGGCGCGTGCGATGCGCGGAGTGGAATGGGACGGGCTTTGCACGGCGAGAGACTTGCGCAAGGACGTGTTCGGATGAGAGGGTGCGGGGTGCTCTCCCAAAGATCCTTTCTGTACCGGAACTAAGGAAAAAAGACCCGCAACATCCAAGCCGGCTCCTGGGACAGGTACCCGCTCGATACGGAGCGGCCTACGGAAAGACGAGCTGGTACGGGATCCCGGCACTTCCCTGCTCGCCATCCGGCTTCGACGCCTCCCCGCCTCCCCGATAGGCCGCATGGATGAATTGCCCATGCCTCGCCTCGAACTTTAGTGCTCAGGGTTTACTGGAAAGCGGATGCACGCCACTTTCGCCCCTTACAATGCCGTCTGCAGAACCATGGGTTCCTGCATCGCCGCTTATCGTTCCGCTTCACCGCACCGTTTTCCCTTTGCACCGCCTGAGCCGCGTTAGACGGACGGAGTTTCTCTTCATAATCCGCCCCGCCTACATAAAGGGACTACGGGTAATCCGGATCAAGGTCTATTGCTCCAATGACCGAAGCGATTTCCCTCCTCTGTCCAGAAATCTTATCGCTGCGTCAAGTAAATATAGTCTGTCTATTTATTATCCTCCAAGAGTGCTGCACTTGGATCCCCAACCGACCTGCGCAGAGGCGCTAACGGCGAAGAACGCCACGGGGCGGGAATTCGGGGTGGCGTGGCTTTAGAAATTGACCCGGAGCTGATTGTAGGATTCTTGGAACGGGTATCTGCATTGACATGAATATGGATTTGTCCGTCATCATTCCTGTTTACAACGAACGGAATACCGTGGAAACGCTGGTCGAACGGGTTTTTGCGGTGGACCTTCCTTTGAAGCAGGTGGTTATTGTTGACGATGCATCGACGGACGGGACAGCGGAGGTTTTGGATAAGCTCGCCGAGCGGTTTTTGCGTTGCGAAATTCTGCGGCACGATGTGAACCAGGGAAAGGGTGCGGCAATACGTAGCGGACTGAGAGCGAGCAACGGTGACATCGTTGCCATTCAGGACGCGGACCTTGAGTATATCCCGTCGGAGTTGGCTCGCCTGATCGAACCGATATTAAGCGGGGATGCCGACGTGGTGTTCGGATCGCGTTTTTCGGGGAGCGGTCCGCATCGCGTAGTCTATTTCTGGCACATGGTCGGAAATCGGTTTCTGACGCTGCTTTCGAACATGTTCACCAACCTGAATCTCAGCGACATGGAATGTTGTTACAAACTTTTCCGGCGCGAAGTTATCCAGGACATACAAATTGAAGAGAACCGGTTCGGCTTCGAGCCGGAAATCACGGCCAAGATCGCCGGACGGGACCTCCGGATCTATGAGGTTGGGATATCCTACTATGGCCGCACCTACGCGGAAGGTAAGAAAATCAACTGGAAGGACGGACTCCGCGCTATCGTCTGCATCCTCAAATACAATCTCTTTCGTCGCGCCCCGCCAAAGCGATCGCAATCAGAACAGGCGCAGAAGACCGAAGGCGCCTGAACACCGCCGGCTTCCGGTCCGCACCGTGCGCCTGATGCCGCCGACCCAACACCATGACCCGATCCGAGAAAGGAAAGAGTGAAGCCGACACCGGGAATCCGGTCGCGGCGGATCCGGAGGCCCAAACCGTGCTTCCGTGGATGAGATGGGTGCTCATTGCCACGATACTTTTCACCGGCGCCTATCTGCTGGCGTATTGGGCGACTCCGCTTGGGCAGTCGCCGCAGTTGGACGCAAAAGAGAACCTTGCTATCGCCGAACAGATTGCCCTCGGAGAGCTGCCACGGGAAGCGATGTACCGCGCCATGCTTTATCCATGGCTCTTGTCACTATTCCTGACGTTCGGCGCCTCGATTGGATCGATGCCATTCATAGCCAGTCTGTTCGGAGCGCTATGTCATGTTGCCGCGACGGTTTTCACGGCGCGGCTTGCCGCCAGACTGTGGAAAAACCCTTATGCCGGATTGGTGGCGGGACTCCTTTATGGAGTGAATCCGGTCGCCGTCTATTTCGCTTCGATTCCCTTCGACATCACGTTGGCCATCGCGCTCTTTCTCGGAGGGCTCTGGTATCTTACCACGGTTAAAGGCGTCCTTCCCGCCGCGCTCATCGGAGGCGGTTTTCTAGCTCTCGCAGTCATGGCGCGCCCGCATTTCCTGACTCTCGCCGTTGCGGGGCCGCTGCTTTTTCATGCGATGCGAGGCGAATGGAAACACCTTCAACCCGCTGCATTTGCGGTGTGGGCTCCCTGTGTAGTCGCCCTCCTGCTTTTCGGCGCAATCAACAAGTCGCTGTCGGGAGAGTTCCGCCTCCTTCCCTGGCAGGGTGCGTACAATCTTTACGCGGCAAACGAGTCGGGCGCCGACGGACGCTACCACATCCAGACCATTTTCCTTACCGAGATCGAACCCCACGAGAACCCGACGCGGCTGGAATCCGAACTGCGTTACGCCCGGGAGACCGGAGACCAGCCCCCGTTTTCGATCGACGCGATGAATTCGCATTGGCGGGAAGCGACGGCACGCTCAGTGCGGGAGGATTTCTCCGGGTGGCTCGCTCTGAAAGCGCGCAAGGCTTATTACCTCCTAAACAACTGGGAGCAGTACAACAACCTGACCTACGCCTACCACGAAAGGAACATTCCGTTGCTGCTGTTTAACCCGATCGGCTGGGGAGTGCTGTTAACGGGAGCAACGGCGGGAACGTTTCTCGCGTTCCTGCGCGGAGAACGCTGGACCTGGGGCCTCCTCGCGACTGCGGCGATCTACGCCGCCGGCGTCTGTCTTTTCATAGTCAGCGCGCGATTCCGGCTCCCCCTGGCTCCCCTGCTCTGCATTTTCGCCGGCGGAATTGTGTATGCGCTTCCGTTGATATTCAAATCGGGAAACACAAGACGCATCGTGTCGTTCTGCGCCGTGATCGCTTTTGCGGGTCTGATCACATTCAGCCGCTTTATGACCGTTGCGGATACGTCCACGTTTATTCAGGACGAATCGCTCATCGCCAACGCCGCCGCGGAACTCGGACACGACGCCAAAGCCTGCGAGTATGCCTCGCGCGTTCTTGAACGTCAACCGGACCGGACCGACGCGATCCGTATTCTGCTGATCAGCTACTTCAACCTCCGCCTGGTCGACGACCCGGCGTGGCGGGAATTCGGCGATTGGGGCGACCACAGAGAACGGCTGAAAATGGTACCGGCGGACGACGAGACCATGCAATTCGTCGCCGGAGGTTACCACTGGCGATTCGACGAACGAGATGAAGCGATTCGGCTCTGGCGGGAGGCGGCGGCGACCGGGTCGGTAGCCGCCCAGGCCATTCTCGTACTGGCCGGGGAGGACGATTCGCGTTCGCCTGACGCGGTTCACCCGGAAATTCGTGAACAACTGGACCGTATCCTGCGGCCGGATTCCTGACGATTTTCAGCTTCCTTGCAGAACCGCCTGTTTCACGGTCAACCACGATTCGTTCGGGGAACAGCGAATCGCCGTATCCCGAATTGATCACCGTCCCCTATTTGGACGCCAGTTCGAGGAGGGAATGGAGGATAACATTGGCGCCGGCTTCGATATCTTCCCACGGCGTCCATTCCGCCGGCGAATGACTCCGTCCGTCCTTGCTCGGCACAAAGACCATGCCGATCGGCGCGATATGAGACATGATCTGGGCATCGTGGGCCGCTCCGCTCGGCATTCGCAGGCACTTCAGTCCGAGATCGATCGATTTTCTTTCGATAATCTCGACGATTTTCGGGTCGCAGGGCGCCGGGTGGACGTCGCTGATCAAATCGAACTCGAATTTCAGTCCGCGACGGCGGCCGATCGCGCTGAGCGCCTTGCGAAACACATCGGAAAGCTGGTCCATCACCTCGCGCGAGGCATCGCGCACGTCCATGGAGAAAACGACCTCGCCCGGGACGGTGTTCGCGGCGCCGGGAAACAGGTCCACCTTGCCGATGGTCGCCCGGCTCAAGTCGCTGCCATTTTCCTCCAGGATGCGCGGAATCTCGCCCGCAAATTCCGCCAGGCCCATAAACGGATCGCGCCGCATATCCATAGGTGTGGTCCCGGCATGATTGGGAATCCCTTCCAACCGGACCGACCATTTGAACAAGCCGGTGATGTTCTCAACGGCGCCGATCGGCAGACCCAGCCGGTCCAGCACCGGCCCCTGCTCGATGTGAAGCTCCAGATAGGAGTGAATCGCGGCGCGATCGCGGCGAGCGTTGAGCGCTTCCATCGCGTCGTACCCGCAATCAGCCATCGCCTCGATAAGGCTGACGCCTCTCAAATCCCGCGCGGTCCGAATCGACTCGGGGTTGACCTCCCCTGCCAGGGCCTGAGAACCGAACAATCCGCCGAACCTCCCCTCCTCGTCCGAGAATGAAATCAGCTCGATCGGGCGGCGGGTTTCGCATCCCTCCTCTCTTATCCGTCGTATGGCCTCGAGCCCGACCAGCACCCCGAGAGTGCCGTCGAGATAACCCGCGTTGGGAACGGTGTCGATGTGCGAACCGACCATCACCACGGGCTCGCCGGGCAATCCGCCGTAACGCGCGCCGAGGTTCGCCGCGCCGTCCCGCACCACCTTCAGCCCGGCCTCTTCGATCCGCTCGCACAACCAACGACGCCCTTCCATATCGGCCGGCGTGAAAGCCATCCGGTAAAGGCCGCCGTCCGCCTCATCCCTTCCGATCTCGGCAAGGGCGAGTATTTCGCGTCTCAACCGGTCCATGTTGACCGCAATCGTGGCGGTCCCGGTTTTTTCCTGTTTGATGCTCATAAGATTCCTTTCAAAAACGGCGACCCGGCATGAATCGGTCGCCGGCCTGATCGTCAATGAATCCTTCGATACCCCGTCGGCCCCGACTTCGTCCGGTAAATAGGGACGGTGGCCTCAAAAACTTCCTCCCACAATAGCGCCAAAACCACCGAATCCGAAACGAAAAAATATTTTCGGTTGATCCGCCGGGCTCCCTGTGCGATAAAATGCACCCTTTCGGCACACGCCGCCAGATCAACTGCGAATTCCCGAAAGGAGCAGCCAAATCGAGTTTCAAAATCCAACGCCGACGCCACGGCAACGGGCCGCAAAGCCATTCACCGGCCCGAATCGTCTGTTCTTCTCAATTGCCGTTCTGGCATTGATCGCCTTCGTTCCCGTCTCCGCATTCGCTCGGACCGAACCGCCACGGGCGGCGTTTGCTGTGGACGGGACCGAAGAGGAAACCGTTGACGGGGTCGCAGTGGATTTTATCAAGACGAACACCGCGTTCGTGCAGCTCAGTTGGACGATCGCCGGAACCGAGGAGGAGGACGCACAAGAGAACGCTCCCCCGGACGAAAACGCGAAGCCGGACGTAAACGGCGGGCAGGCGGAGAATGATGAGGAGAAAGTTGAGGACGCCCCGGACCCGGCCGCCTTCGCCTACGAACTTGAACGAGCCGACAATCCGCATTTCGAGGAACCGCTTACCCTTTACGAAGGCCGGGACCGCGCGTCGTTTCAACCCGGGCTCGCCGAAGGCGACTACTTCTACCGCGTGCGGGCCGTCGATGAATCCGGCGCGTCCGGCGAATGGAGCCGCCCCCTTCACGTCGAAGTTGAATATCAATCGATGAGGCTCGCGGTATCCCTATTCGCGCTGGGCGGGGTTGTTTTTCTCGCCACCCTTGTCCTCGTCGTCGCCGGAACGGTAGCCGACAGAAAAGAACGGGAGGCGGAAGGATCATGAACGGCGAACACGAAACCGCGGTTCTCTCACCGCAGATCGGCTGGCTGCTCCTGGCCATGCTCGGCCTGCTCTGGGTTTACCTGGGCGTTCTCTGGGGGAAAAAGGCGAAGAACATGGAAGGCTACATGGTCGCCGGACGGAACGTCGGTCTGGCGCTCGCGGCGGCCACCGCCATGGCCACCTGGGTGACCTCGAACACGACCATGCTCGCCCCGCAGTTCGCGCTGGAGCTCGGCGTCTGGGGCATGCTCGCGTATTCGACCGCCTGCTTCGGGCTCTTCTTCTTTGCGCCTATGGCGCGGCGCATCCGCCGCATCATGCCGAACGGCCTGACCAGCGGAGACTTCATCCGGCTGCGTCACGGCAAACCGGCCTGGATCGTATTTCTGATCATTTCGCTGACTTACAGTTTCGCCTGGCTGGTCAGCATGGCCATGGCGGGCGGACTCTTCATGAACGCGATCGCCGGAATCCCCTTCGAGTGGGGAATGACGACGGTGCTTCTGGTCTGCGTGCTGTACACCGTATTTGGCGGCCTTTACGCGGTCATCGGCACGGACTTCATCCAGAGCGTAATCATCCTGATCGGCGTGGTGTTTGTCGGAGCGGTGATCTACAACCGGATCGACTTCGACGTCACCTACGCCGTGGTGCTGGCGGAACGTCCGGCGATGCTGTACGTGCTGCTTCCGGCGGCGATCATCGCTTTTTTCAACAATCTCCTCTTCGGGATGGGAGAGATTTTCCACAACAACGTCTGGTGGAGCCGCGCCTTTGCGATGCGGAAAGGCGTCGCGGCCAAAGCCTTCGTCCTTGGCGGACTCTTCTGGCTCCCGATTCCGATCGCCGTCGGGTTCATCGCGTTGACGAGCGGGGTGCTCGACATAAACCTTCCCCGTCCGGACATGCTCGGACCGCTCGCCGCGAGTCAAGTACTCGGGGTCGCGGGCGCGGTCATCATATTCATCGTGCTGTTCTGTTCGCTGGCGTCGAGCATCGACAGCCTACTGGCGGCAACGTCCGACCTCGTCACCGAGGACATCTACCGCAAGGCCGTAAATCCCGATGCCTCGGAGCAAACCGTTCGCAAGGCATCGATCGGAATCATCATCGGGCTCGGGTTCCTGACGTGGCTCGTGTGTATGAACAATCCGGGCACTCTGGCACAGGTTCTGTTCGCATCGGGGCCGCTGGTCGGCTCGGCGATCTGGCCGGTGGCGGCCGGATTGTTCTGGAAGAAAACGAATCCTTGGGGCGTCTTTGCGGCGATGCTCTTGGGAAGCCTTCTGGGACTCTGGGCGTACAGCGACGAGTACGGATTCGGGTGGTATTCCGGGGCTCTGGTCGGTTCCGCGGTATCGATGGTCATTACCCTTGGCAGCACGCTGATCTGGCCCAAGGACTTTGACTGGAACTCGTTGAACGAATCCAACGAAGAACTCAAGAAAGGGACGATCAAATGATTTACTATCCCGCTCCACTCCTCCAATTTCTAATCGTCGGGGCCCTTGTCCTGACCGGCCTTGCGGCCGTCATCCTGCTCATTATGGTCACTGTCGATTTCATTCGAAAACGCATCTGGTAGGCTAAGAAACACAAATCGCGGCCTGCCGCATGAGACAGGAACGCCGCGGAAAAGCCGTATCGAATTACCATAACACTGAACCTCCGCCTTGCCGCGGTAATCCACGGCCGGCGGAGGGCCGACCGTTTTACCATCAACCATTTTCACCTTTTCCGAGTTCATCCATGAAAAAGAAATCCGCCAATTCCAGTGGCCAGCCCGCGCCGATTCTCCCGGCGAATCAGAGCACGAAACCCCTTGAACCGCCCGAAGACGCCCAAACCCTGCGTCCGGATCCCCGCGAACTTCTTGGCAGCGGGCCTATCGACCTGGGCACGTTGAAGAAACTGGTCAACAAATCCGTTCTGTCCGTCAAAGACTTCGACCGGAAAACCGTCGTCGAATTATGCCGTTTTGCAGCGCTGCTGGAGGTGATGGAGATCGCGCCCTACCACCTCCTCGACGGCAAGATCCTGATTACCGCCTTCTTCGAAGCCAGCACGCGAACCCGCACCTCCTTCGAAAGCGCGACGCTCCGGCTCGACGGCAAGATCATCAGCATTCCCGACGCGGCGATCACCGGCGTCAAAAAAGGCGAATCCCTGGGCGATATCGGGGAAATGTTCAATGCCTACGGCGACCTGGTCATCATACGCCACACGGAAACCGACGCCCTGGAGCGGATCCTCAGGAACCTCCGCATTCCCCTGATCAATGCCGGCAACGGCTCGGGCGAACACCCCACCCAAGCGCTCGCCGACTGGTACGCGCTGCTCAAATGGACCCCGGCGCTCGCGGCGAAAAAGCCCCAGAAACGAAACGGCGGCCTGCACCTCGGAATCATGGGCACGCCGGGCAATATGCGCGCGGTGAAAAGTTTCCTGCTGATGTCGCTGCTCTTCGAAGAAAACTTCCGCCGGATCACGGTGGTCTCGGAAATGGCCGATCCGCTCGGTCCGGAACTTCGCGAGGAGATCGAACGCGCCGGCATCGAGTTCAGCGAATCGAACAGCATCCAGGAAATCGTTTCGGACCTCGACGTCATTTACATGAATTCGATCGCGTTCCTGGGCGACAGTTACCGTTCGCTGGACAGCCAGAACAAACTCGACAAAGCGAGCCCGCTCAAGAAGAACGCCGTAATCATGCATCCTCTGGCCCGTCTCGGCGAATTGGATACCAATCTCGACGACACACGGCACAACCTTTACTTCGCACAGGCGCACGGCGCGGTTTTCGCCCGCCAGGCGCTCCTGATCGCAATCTTCGACCGCTTCGAACGCCTGCCGGAAGGGATCCCCCTGAAGTAGGAGAAAATTTCGATTTCGGTGTCAGCAAATAACAAATAAGCGGTAACTTACCTGTATGTGTGGAATAGCCGGATTCTGGAAACCAAGAGGGCTCTATGAGGGGGCCGAACAAGATTTGAAATCGATGGTGGCGAAGATCCACCACCGCGGTCCCGACGGCGCCGGAACGCACATCGACGCCGAACGCGGGCTCGCGCTGGGGCACGCCCGGCTGACGATCATCGATCTGTTCACCGGCGAGCAGCCGATGTGCAGTCAGAGCGGCGAGATTGTCCTTACCGCCAACGGCGAATTTTACGACTACAAGCGTCACCGCGCCTCCCTCATGGCCGACGGCGCGCGATTCCGCACCCGTTCCGACAGCGAGATCGCCATCCATTACTACAAGCGCATGGGGCTGGACTTCATTGAAAAGCTTCGCGGCGAATTCGCGTTCGTCCTCTACGACCAGGAGAAAGATCGCATGGTTCTCGTCAGGGACCGCTTTGGAATCCGCCCGCTGTTTTACCATGTCCGCGACGGCAGCCTCTTCTACGGCTCGGAGGTCAAGGCTCTCCTCGCGCATCCGGAAGTCCCCTGCAAGCTGGACCGAAAAGCTGCGCTCCATCAATTGATGCACACGATGGTTCCGGGAACGAGCGCGTTTGAAGGAATCCAGGCCCTGAAACCGGGGCACATGCTGATCGTCCAACGAAGAGGCGACAGTTTCGAAATCGAGGACCGGTGCTACTGGGATATGAATTTCCCGCGCCAGGACGAGCGCGACACCTCTTTGACGCCGGAAGACCACGTTCTCCGCACCCGCGAAGAACTCGTGAAATCCGTCACATTCCGGCTTGAAGCCGACGTGCCGGTCGGCTGCTACCTGTCCGGCGGCATCGACAGTTGCTCCATCCTCGGACTCGCCAGCGGCGCCCAGCAGTCGCCCGTAAAAGCGTTCACAATCAGCTTCGACAGCGACGACTACGACGAAGCCGCGATCGCCACCGAAATGGCCGAAAGCATGAAGGCCGAGCAGGACCTGATCCACATGAAGGCGGCCGACCTTTACGGCGAAAATTACCTGCTCACGACGTACCACGCCGAGCGGACATTTTACAATACGCTCGGCGTCGCCAAATTCTGCATGAGCCGCCACGTCCACGAGAGCAACTACAAGAGCGTCGTCACCGGCGAGGGCGCCGACGAACTCTTTGGCGGGTATCCATCGTTTAAACGCGACATGTTTCTTCACGGTCTCAAGGACGAATCGCCGGAAGTGGTCGAATCGTTCCAGAAGGCCCTTGAAGAAAGCAACCGGATTTTCAAAGGCGCGATTCTGGCCGAGGAAATCGCCGCCCACCCGGTCTTTGACGAACTCTGCGGCTTCACCCCGTCCTGGATCCAGCCATGGATGGCAACGCTCGAGATCGCGCGTCCCCTCATGAGCCGCTCCGCGCTCGACGAGATCGGCGATTACGATCCGATCCGCGCGATAGCCGAAACGCTCGATCCCTCACAGATCGAAGGACGCCATCCGCTCGACATTGCCCAATACACATGGAGCAAGACCATGCTGGAAGGACAGATCCTCAATTGGGGAGGCGACCGGGTTGACATGGCGAATTCCATGGAATCACGCCCGGCATTCCTCGACCATCACGTCGCGGAGGCCGCCGTCCAGGTGCCCCCTTCCCTGCGCATCAAAGGAAACATCGAGAAATGGGTCCTTCGCGAAGCCATGAAAGGCGTGCTGCCGGAGGTCCTCTACAAGCGCGAAAAATTCGCCTTCATGGCGCCTCCCGGACACACCGAAACCAAGAAACGGAAGGCGCTTTCGGAACTGATCGACACCTATCTGTCACCGTCCAAGGTGGAGGAGGCGGGCCTGCTCGATCCCGCGAAGATCAGGAACTTTCTGGAAGAATACGACAGCGACACCGACCCGGTATCGCTCACCCGGAAAGACGCCCTGATGAATCATATTCTCGGCCTCCAGATTCTCCACGACCAGTACGTCGCCGGCAACGCACCGGCGATGTCCGGCTAGTGTAGCCCGCCAAGCGGATTGTAACCTATGTCACAGGGGGATGAGGAGTTTTCTCCGCGAAGGGGGAATTCCTGTGGCGTGTCTGCTCGCAGACGCTTTCCGGATTGCGCCGGCCGAGCGCTTGCAAGCAAGCACGCCACAGGGGGGAACGACGCAAATCAGGATCATCCGTTGGGGTTCATTATTTCCGGTGGGCCGGGAATCTGTCCTGGCGGTTTCACCTGCCCATCACGAACAGAACCTTCCCGCCGCGACCGGGTTGTACGGCGCGGGCAAGCGCTTCCCGGTATTTCTCCAGAGGATACGCTCCTGCGACCGGTGCGGACAGCTTTCCGTCGCCGAGCAGGGGAAAGAGGCGTCCGTACATTGCCCGCACCTCTTCCTCCGATGCATCCCGGAGCCAGCGGGTGATCCAGAACCCGCGCATGCGAAGATCGTTGAAGACAAGCTGGCGCGTGGGAAAGCGAACGGACTCGCCGGTCATGGCGCCGAACGTGACCAGCGCGCCGCCGTACGCCAGCACGCGGGTCATGGCAATCGCGCTCGCACCGCCCACGGAATTCAGCCCCAGCCGCGGCCGCCGGTCCCCGGAGCACGCGGCGAGCGTCTTTTCGAGATCCGAACCCTCGACCGCCACGGCATCACCTCCCGCATTTCGGACGACATCGATTCCCTTTTCACTGCGGACGAGATTGAGCGTTTTCCATCCCTTTAGACGCGCCAGTTGGATGACGTAATGCCCGACGGCCGACGTCGCCGCATTCTGAACGATCCAGTCTCCGGGATCCAGCGCCACAAAGTCATTCAGCAACCTCCAGGCGGTGGGCGGATTCACGAACGCCATCGCGGCCTGCTCCAGCGGCAGGTCATCGGGTACGGACATCAATCCGGCGGCGTCCACCACCGCGTGTTTTCTCCAGGTTCCGACGGGCGCCGGAATCCGCACCCGGTCCCCCGGCTCGAAGCCCGTCACACCTTCGCCGGTCCCAATCACCTCCCCCAGCCCCTCGTTGCCGGCCACCGCGGGACGGGGCTTGAGAATCGCGTACGAGCCGGCCACCTGACCGAGGTCCGAGGGATTGATCGGCGCGGCCAGAATTTCCACCAGGACCTGTCCGGCCCCGGGGTCCGGCAACTCCGTCTCCTCCAGTCGCAAGACCTCGCTTGGACTCCCGTGTTCGTGATAACGAAGGGCGAGCGTCGATCGCATGGTTACCTATTATCCGAACCGGGCCGCGATTGACGAGCCGCAAATTCGTAAAGTCCGTCGTCCGGCGCGGGCCTTGTTTCCGACCGCCGTTCCGGTCATCGGGCAAAACCCCGATACCGGCGAAATCCACGGCCCTTCGGGCATCTCGGAAAAGGCGAAGGAAGTCCCTAATTCCCCGTATTCGTTTTTCTTCTTGTCAATCCATCGAAGGTCGTTGTAACGTCCGTGCCGTTCAGCAATCATTCACACCGATTCGCTTAAAGTAATTCGTTCATAATCGTTCCTGAACGGTTATGAATTTTTTGGTGGCAATCCCGCCAACACGACAGCTCTAAAAATCCAGCGACTTACTCCGCAACCAACCAACAACGAAAGGAGACTTCATGTCCGCCGCACCCTACTGGCCGTTTCTGGTATACACGGTCATGGTGTTTTTGCTTGTCGCGGGCATGATTATCGTCTCTTCCCTGGTCGGGCCCCGCCACCGGGAACGTGTCACCGGTGAAGCCTACGAATCCGGCGTACCGACCACCACCTCGGCCCGGTTGCGTATTTCGATCAAGTTTTTCCTGATCGCCATCCTGTTTGTAATCTTCGACCTGGAACTGGTGTACGTTTTCGCGTGGGCGATTTCGATCCACGAACTCGGCTGGCCCGGGTTCTGGGGGGTCGTCGTGTTCATCTTTATCCTCGCCGCCGCGCTGATCTACGAGTGGCGCATGGGCAGCCTCGATTGGACGGAGCGCGCGATCGAGCGTCGCCTGAAGGATCGACGGGAAGCAATGGCCAAACAATGGAAGGAAGCCGAAGAATCATGAAGGTATCGATGACGAAAGCCGAAAGCAGCTCGGGCGCGGAAACCCGCTTTGACGACGTCGTCGGAAAAGTGCTTGCGATGGCGCGTATCCAGGATCTCATCGCGTGGGGACGCAAATACTCGCTCTGGCCTTTCAACTTCGGTCTCTCCTGCTGCTTCGTCGAAATGGCCACCAGCGTTACGAGCAAATACGACGTCGCCCGCTTCGGAGCGGAAGTTCTGCGCGGCTCCCCTCGCCAGGCCGACGTCATGGTCATCGCCGGAACGGTCTTCATGAAGATGGCGCCGGTCATTCAGCGCCTCCACCAGCAGATGATGGAACCGCGCTGGGTCATTTCCATGGGCTCGTGCGCAAACTCGGGCGGAATGTACGATATTTACAGCGTGGTTCAGGGCGTGGACAAGTTTCTCCCGGTCGACGTGTATGTTCCCGGATGTCCGCCGCGCCCCGACGCGTTCATGCAGGGGATCGTGCTGCTCCACGAAGCGGTTGGAAAGGAGAAGCGCCCTCTGAACTGGTGGATAGGACCGCAGGGCGTGGAAAAGCCCGGGCGGGACTCGCAACGGGATGCCAGGACCGCGGATCGCATGAAAACGAAATTCCTCCGCCCGCCCACCGAAGTATGAGCAATTCTTTTTTTCAGCGGATTCTCTGATCGCCGCCGAACTCCTGACACGGATTAACGAACGGAAAAAGCTGACTCCATGAACTCGCGCACGAACGAAACGGACCTACAGCCCCGCCCTGAAGAGGCGCCGCAGGAAAGCCGTTCATTGATGCGGGAAATCAAAGACAAACATGGAGACAATTCTTTCAGGGAACAGAGCACCAGCGACGGGATTCCGACCTTATGGACGGGGGCGGACAAGATCGCCGACATTCTCCGCTACCTCAAACACAAGGCCCGACCGCGCTTTCCCATGCTTTACGACCTCACCGCCGTTGACGAACGGGTCCGCGCCGACGCCAACACCCTGCCCGACAGCGATTTTACCGTCGTTTACCACCTCCTCTCGCTTGAACCGTTTCGGGAAATTCGCCTGAAAGTCCCGCTGAAAGGAGACCCGCCGTCCATTCCTTCGATCACCCGCCTCTGGCCCACCGCCAGTTGGTACGAGCGGGAGGTCTGGGACATGTTCGGGATTCGCTTCGACGGCCATCCCAACCTCCGTCGCCTGCTCATGCCGTTGACCTGGAAAGGACATCCCCTTCGCAAGGACCATCCCGCCCGCGCCACCGAAATGGGGCAGTTCAGCATGCCCGAAGACCGCCATATCGAGGAGGAAGAAGCCCTGCGGTTCAAGCCGGAGGAATGGGGCATGGAACAGAAGAGCGACGAAGCCGACTTCATGTTCCTCAACATCGGCCCTCAGCACCCGGGCACGCACGGGGTTATCCGTTTCGTTCTTCAGCTCGACGGCGAAGAAATCATCGACGTTGTCCCGGAGCTCGGATTCCACCACCGGGGCGCCGAAAAAATGGGCGAGCGGCAGTCCTGGCACACCTACATCCCCTATACCGACCGCGTCGATTACCTGAGCGGCGTGATGAACAACCTTCCGTATCTCATGGCCGTTGAAAAGCTCGCCGGGATCACGGTTCCCGACCGCGCCAAAGTGATCCGCATCATGCTCTGCGAGCTGTTCCGAATCTCCAACCACCTGGTCTGGTACGGTACCTACGCCCAGGACGTCGGGCAGATGTCGCCGGTGTTTTACATGTTCAACGACCGGGAACGCCTCCTGGGTATCATCGAAGCAATCTGCGGCGCGCGGATGCACCCCAACTGGTTTCGCATAGGCGGCGTCGCCGCCGATCTCCCGAACGGCTGGGACCGCATGGTACGGGAATTTCTTGATTACTTTCCGTCCAAAATCGATGAGTACGACGGGATGGTCATGGGCAACCGCATCCTCAAAGTCCGCACCCAGGGCATCGGCGCGTACAACACTGAGGAAGCCATCGAATGGGGCGTCACCGGCCCGAGCCTTCGCGCAACCGGCATGGGGTGGGACCTGCGGAAAGTGCGCCCCTACGGAGGCTACGACCAGTTTGAATTCGAGATCCCGATCGCCCATAAAGGCGATTGCTACGATCGAGCGATCGTCCGGATCGAAGAGATGCGCCAGAGCCTGCGCATCATTCGCCAATGCCTCGACAACATGCCGGACGGACCCTACAAGTCCGATCACCCTCTCACCACTCCGCCCATCAAGGACGGAACCATGCACGACATCGAAACTCTGATCACCCACTTTCTCAACGTAAGCTGGGGGCCGGTAATTCCCGCCGGCGAGGCGTCCGGATGCGTGGAGGGGACCAAGGGTCTGTACAGTTACTACCTGATCAGCGAGAAGGGAACCATACCCTACCGGGTGCGCATTCGCACCTCCTCGTTCCCCCACATGCAGATCATTCCGTTTATCAGCCGCGGCCACACCGTTCCCGATCTTCTCGCCATCATCGGCGCAACCGACTTCGTTCTGGCCGACGTCGACCGGTAAGGCGGCGTCTCGTATGTCTTTTCAAATTTTAAGCACACAATGAATCATGACGCCAATCAATACGAATAAGGATTTTGGATTTTGGAGTGCGGATTATGAATTTAAGTCCGGCCTTCGTCCGGGTGATTTGGACGGCACTCCGCGCCGGCATCGCAAGATTTATCGCTCGCCCGGCGAGCCGGCAGAAAATCCAAAACCCACAACCCGAAACCCGGAATTTCGATCATGCTGACCGACCAGGAACGCGAGGAAATCGAAGCCGAGCTCCCGCATTATCCGCGGAAACAGGCCCTGTGCATCGAAGCGCTCAAGGTGGTTCAGCGACACCGGGGATGGGTCGACGACGAGGCTCTGCGCGACGTCGGCGGTTTTCTCGAGATGACCGAGCACGAAGTCGACAGCGTCGCCACCTTCTACAACCTCATCTACCGGCGGAAAGTCGGACGGAACGTCATTCATCTCTGCGACAGCGTTTCGTGCTGGGTGATGGGATGCGACCGCATATGCGAGCATCTGAAGAACTCCCTCGGTATCGAGATAGGGGAGACATCCGACGACGGCCGGTTCACACTGCTGCCCATTCCCTGCCTGGGCGACTGCGACAAGGCGCCGTCGATGATGATCGGACGCGAGCTGTTCAGCGACCTCACTCCCGAGAAAGTCGACGAAATTCTCCGGTCCCGTAAATAAGCCGTATGGAAAAACCGCTTACAGAACACATCCAACCGGGCGAACCGCCGCTCGACCTCGCCGCCTACGAAAGGACTGGTGGGTACGAGGCGCTGCGCGACGCGCTTCGATCGATGGAGCCGAGGGAGGTGACCCGGATCGTTGAGGATTCAAAGCTTCGCGGGCGCGGGGGAGCCGGTTTTTTCACCGGCATGAAGTGGAGTTTTGTTCCCATGGGCGAAAACGCCCCGCGGGAAAAGTACTTTGTCTGCAACGCGGACGAAATGGAGCCGGGCACCTTCAAAGACCGCTACCTGATGGAGTGCAACCCGCACCTTCTTCTCGAAGGAATGATCTTGGGCGCCTTCGCCATTCAGGCTCCGACAGGCTACATTTTCCTGCGCGCCGAATACCACAAGTCCGAGGAAGTCCTTGCTCATGCTATCCGCGAAGCCCGCGAGGCAGGATTTCTCGGCAAGAACATACTCGACTCGGGGTTCGATCACGACATCCACCTTCACACCAGCGCCGGGCGCTACATCTGCGGCGAGGAAACCGCTCTGCTCAACGCGCTCGAAGGCCGTCGGGCCATCCCCCGCGCCAAGCCGCCATTCCCGCCGGTCGTCGGTCTCTGGGGGAAACCGACCATTGTCAACAATGTGGAAACGCTCTGCAACATTCCCCCCATCGTTCGCAACGGAGCGGATTGGTTCAAGGGACTCGGTCTGTCGGAGGAAGCCGGCACCAAACTTTACGGAGTGAGCGGCCGGGTCAACCGCCCCGGCATGTGGGAACTTCCCCTCGGCACCCCGCTCCGGGAGATCATTGAGGAGCACGCCGGCGGGATGCGCGAGGGATACCGGTTCCGCGGGGTCATACCGGGCGGCGCGTCGACCGACTTTCTCGTGGAGGAACACCTCGATCTTCCCATGGATTTCGCCTCCGTGCAGAAAGCGGGAAGCCGGCTCGGCACCGGCACCATGATCGTGCTCGACGACCGCACTTGTCCGGTCGGCATGGTTCTGAATCTCGAACGCTTCTTCGCACGCGAGTCGTGCGGATGGTGCACGCCCTGCCGCGACGGTCTTCCTTGGGTGGAGAAAATTCTTGAAGACATCGAACGCGGCGGCGGACGCGAGGACGACCTGGGCCTTCTCCAGGAACACTCGAAATTCCTGGGACCCGGACGGACGTTCTGCGCGTTCGCTCCCGGCGCCGTCGAACCGCTCCAGAGCGCCCTGAAGTATTTCGAAGAGGACTTCCGCCGACACTTTGACGGCAAGGGCTGTCCGTACCACCCGCAACCAGCCGCCGCCCGTTAACTTTGAACGTCAAACCTTGAACCGGTAACCATGGCCACAATCCACATCGACGGGAAATCCTACGACGCCGACCCCGGCAAGAACCTGCTCCAGGTCAGCCTGTCTCTCGGGTTCGACCTGCCGTACTTCTGCTGGCATCCCGCCCTGGGTTCGGTCGGAGCCTGTCGCCAATGCGCGGTCCGGCAGTACCGCAATGAAGAGGATAAAGACGGCCAGATCGTGATGGCCTGCATGGTGCCCGCCGCCGACGGAACACGGATTTCCATCGAAGACGAAGAGGCGCGTCAATTCCGGAAGAGCGTTATCGAGTGGCTCATGACAAACCACCCGCACGACTGTCCGGTCTGCGACGAGGGAGGAGAGTGCCACCTGCAGGATATGACCGTAATGGCCGGCCACGCCTACCGGCGATTCCGTTACCGCAAGCGCACCTTCACCAACCAGGACCTGGGTCCGTTCATCAACCACGAGATGAACCGCTGCATTCAGTGCTACCGGTGCGTGCGCTACTACAAGGATTACGCCGGCGGCCGGGATCTCGACGCGTTCGCCTCTCACAATCACGTCTATTTCGGACGCTCGGTGGACGGCACCCTCGAAAGCGAATTCAGTGGAAATCTCGTCGAGGTGTGTCCGACCGGGGTATTCACCGACAAGACGCTCAAGCACCACTACACACGCAAATGGGACCTCCAGAGCGGCCCGTCGGTGTGCGCGCATTGCGGCCTGGGCTGCAACACTCTCGCCGGCGCCCGCTACGGCGGCGTCCGCCGCATCCTCAACCGCTACAACCACGAGGTCAACGGATACTTTCTCTGCGACCGGGGCCGCTACGGATACGAGTTTGTCAATCGCCCCTCGCGAATTCGCCATCCTCTGCTCCACACGGATGCGAGCGACACGGATACGCTCTCCAAGCCCGAAAGCTGCTCTCCCGAGGAAGCGCTCAGGCAGGCCCGAGATCGCCTCCGGAACGCCCGGCGTGTCATCGGCATCGGCTCCCCTAGAGCGTCACTGGAATCCAATTACGCACTTCGCGCATTCGTCGGTGAAGATTACTTTTTCAACGGCCTTCCGTCCGCCGAATCGCACCTCGTCACCCTCGCTGCGGAAATCCTCCGAAACGGGTCCGCCGAAACTCCGTCGCTCCGCGAAATCGAAGGCGCCGATGCCGTGCTGGTGCTCGGCGAAGATCTTACCCAGACCGCCCCCCGGATGGCGCTGGCGGTCCGCCAGTCGATCATGCGCGCGCCCGAAGAAAAGGCCCGCGCGGTCGGCGTTCCCCCGTGGAACGACCGGGCCGTACGGGATGTCATTCAGGCCGAACGGGGACCCCTGATCGTCGCTGCCGTCGACGAAACCCGCCTGGACGACGCCGCAACGTCGGTCATTTACCGCGCCCCGGACGATATCGCGCGCTTCGGCTTTGCCGTCGCCCGGGCAATCAACGCCGACGCCCCTCCGGTGGAAGGACTTTCCGATGAAGAAACCGACCTCGTTCAACGGACGGCAAAAACGCTGTCGGCCGCGAAATACCCCGTGGTCATCTCGGGAGTCAGCCTGGGAAACGAAGCGATTCTGCAAGCGTCCGCCAACATCGCCTGGGCGCTCGACCGGGAGCAAAAACCGGTCGGGCTCAGCTTCGTTGTCCCGGAAGCCAATTCGGTCGGGATCGCGCTGCTCGACAGCGCTCCGCTCCGGGGCGCTTTTGAACTGGTGTCTTCAGGCAAGGCGGACGCCGCGATCATCCTGGAAAACGACCTTTACCGGCGCACCCACGCGCTCGACGTGGAAAAGTTTTTCACGGGACTCCGGACCGTTGTCGCGCTCGACTCGCTCCGCAGCCCGACCACCGACCGCGCGCACGTTGTCTTTCCCGCGGGTACGTTCGCCGAAAGCGACGGCACCTTCGTCAACAACGAAGGCCGCGCGCAGCGCTTCTTCCAGGTTCTGTCTCCGGAAGGCGACGTCGCCGAAAGCTGGCGCTGGCTCGGGCGTCTTCAGTCCGGCTCGGCGCCGAGCGACGAACCCAGGTGGAAGAACCTCGACGAAGTCCTGGACGCGATGGCCGCTGAGCTTCCCGACGTCGCCGGAGCGAAAGACGCCGCGCCGCGCGCCGACTTTCGTGTGGCCGGAGCGCGGCTTCCTCGTTCGCCCCGGCGATTCAGCGGGCGCACCGCCATCCTCGCAAACCTGGACGTCCACGAGCCGAAACCGCCGGACGATCCCGATTCTCCGCTCACCTTTTCGATGGAGGGAACCGCCGCCATGCCTCCCGCCGCGCTGGTCAGCCATTATTGGGCGCCGGGATGGAATTCGGTACAGGCGCTGAATAAATTTCAGGACGAAGTCGGCGGCGCCAATCGGGGCGGCGCTCCGGGCGTCAGATTGATCGAACCCGAGAAACCCATTCATTCGTACTTCACAAAAATCCCCGACGCGTTCAGTCCGCACGATGGCAAATTCGTTGTCCTGGGACTTCATCATATTTTCGGCTCGGAAGAACTCAGCCGGCATGCGCCCGCCCTCGCCGAACGCATCCCCGAGCCTTACATCGCGATCGGCGACGCCGACGCCCGCGCGCGCGGAGTCACCGAAGGGCGTGAACTTGTATTAAGAATCTTCGGACGCGAGTACAAGCTTCCCGCCTGCGTCCGGCCAAACCTTCCACGCGGCGTGCTCGGTGTTCCCTTCGGACTGCCGGGTCTGACCGGAATCGTTTTTCCAGCTGACGGACATTTATTGGAATGAATCCCGCCATACAGAGTCTCCTGCTGATTCAAGGCGTCCTCGTCGGGCTCCTTACGCTTGCCGGTTTGCTCGTCTGGATCGAACGGCGGTTGCTCGCTCTCTGGCAGGATCGCCTCGGTCCCAACCGGTGCGGTCCTTTCGGTATCCTCATTTTCGTCGCCGACGGCATCAAGATGATCACCAAGGAGGACTGGATTCCTCCAGGGGCGGACAAACCCGTGTTCATTCTTGCGCCGGCGATTATCGTCATTACGGCCCTTCTGTCGTTTACCATCATACCGCTCGCTCCGGGGATCGCCATTCTCGACCTGAATATCGGCATCCTCTTCTTCCTCGCGCTCTCCTCCATGGGTATCTACAGCACCGTGCTCGGGGGTTGGGCATCGAACAACAAGTACTCGCTTCTCGGCGGACTGCGAATGTCCGCGCAGATGTTCAGCTACGAGGTATTCATGGGGCTGTCTCTAATGGGAGTGGTGATCCTTTCGGGCTCGCTCAATCTTCGCGAGATCGTCGAGGCCCAGAGCGGGATGTGGTTCGTTCTTCCCCAATTCGCCGGTTTTCTGATCTTCATGGTCGCCGGTCTCGCCGAAACCCACCGCCTGCCGTTCGACATGCCCGAAGCGGAAAGCGAGCTGATCGCCGGCTTTCACACCGAATATTCAAGCATGAAGTTCGGCATGTTCTTCGTCGGTGAATACGTGGGCCTCACCGTTATTTCCGCGATCATCGTCACGCTGTTTTTCGGCGGATGGCAGGGGCCGTTCCTCCCTCCGTTCGTCTGGTTCGCACTGAAAACGCTGTTTTTCATCCTGTTTTTCATCCTGTTGCGCGCCGCGCTTCCGCGGCCCCGCTTCGATCAACTTCTCGCTTGGGGCTGGAAGTTTATCCTTCCGCTCGCCCTGCTCAACCTCGTGGTCACGGGAGCGATCGTGCTGGCACGAGCAGGCTGAAAGCGAACGGGAAGCGTCACGCCGGCATACATACCGATAGCCATGAACAAAGCCGTTTCGATAACATGATAAGCAACATTAGAACTCTCTGGCTGGTCTTCAAACACGCCTTCCGGAAACGCGTCACTATTCAGTACCCGGAAGAAAAGGCCTACCTCGCCCCTCGCTACCGGGGACGAATCGTGCTGACGCGCGACCCCGACGGCGGCGAACGTTGCGTCGCCTGCTACCTGTGCGCGGTCGCCTGCCCGGTCGATTGCATCGCTCTCGATTCGGCCGAGGACGAAACCGGACGGCGCTATCCCGGAATGTTTCGAATCAATTTTTCCCGCTGTATCTACTGCGGTTTCTGTGAAGAAGCCTGCCCGACCTACGCCATTCAGCTTGTTCCGGACGTCGAAATGGCCGAGTACAACAGACAGAACATGGTGTACGAGAAGGAACACCTTCTCATCGACGGAGAGGGCAAGTATCACGGATACAATTACTACAAGGTTGCCGGCCTCGCCATCGGGGGTAAGGGCAAGGGTGAAGCCGAAAACGAAGATCCGCCCATCGATCCCAGGGGGTTGACATAAGAAAATGGAGATAGCGTTTTACATCGTCGCGGCCGTGGCCGTTCTCACTACTCTCCGTGTGGTAACCCACACGCACGCGGTGCACGCGCTTATTTATTTCATCGTCTCGCTCCTCTCCGTCGCCATCCTCTTCTACCTGCTGGGCGCCCCGTTCGTGGCCGCGCTCGAGGTGATCATCTACGCGGGGGCGATCATGGTGCTGTTCCTCTTCGTCATCATGATGCTGAATATCGGGCAGGAACAGGTCAACCAGGAGCGGGCATGGACACGGCCCGGTGTCTGGGCGGGGCCGGGCCTTGTGGCGTTCGTCCTGCTGGCGGTGATTGGCTGGGTCATTTCGGAAGGCCAACCCGCACGGTCCGAAACCGAATTCGTCGGACCCGCCGAAGTGGGCGTCGCCCTTTTCGGGCCGTACCTTATCGCGGTACAATTGGCCGCTCTGCTATTGCTCGCCGGGCTGGTGGGCGCATCGCACCTGCGCCGGCACGAACGCAGGACCATCATGAGCGAAGACAACGTTCAACATGAAACCGACGAAACTTCAACGCCCGGCCGCGGGAAAGGAGGGACGGACTGATGGTGGATATTCCGATGGAACACGGGCTCTTCCTGGCGGCGATCCTTTTCGTGCTGGGCTTGCTCACCCTGCTGGTGCGTCGAAATCTGATCTTCATGCTCGTCGCGGTCGAAATCATGCTGAACGCGGCCGCCCTGGCCTTTATCGTCGCAGGCGCTCACTGGGGCCAGCCCGACGGACAGGTCATGTTTATTTTTATCGTCACCATGGCCGCCGCCGAGGTCGCAATCGGCCTGGCCCTGATCCTGCAGTTTTACTGGCGGTACCACACGCTCGATGCCGACCTCGCGGCAAGCATGAAAGGGTAAATCAATGTTCGAACTATTATGGCTGATTCCGGCTCTTCCGTTTGCGGGATTCCTTTTTCTGGTTCTCGCAGGAGGCCTTCCCCGTTCAGCGGTCGCCGCGATCGGATGCGCGTCAGTCGGGTTGTCCGCATCCATCGCCCTCCTGATCTGCCACCAGTTTCTCAGCAGCCCGCCGCCCGGTGACTTCTACACGCAGACCCTATGGACCTGGATCGAGACCGCAAACTTTGCGCCGGGCATTGCATTCCACCTCGACGCCCTGTCGCTGGTAATGATACTTGTCATTACCGGAGTCGGGTTCCTGATTCACCTGTACTCCGCCGAGTACATGGAAGGGGATGAGGGCTATCAGCGCTTCTTTGCCTACCTTAACCTTTTCGTGGGTTGCATGCTGGTCCTCGTCCTCGCCGACAATTTCGTTCTTCTACTCCTTGGATGGGAGGGTGTGGGCCTCTGCAGCTATCTGCTCATCGGTTTCTGGTATCGCGATCCGGAAAATGGAAGGGCGGCCCGGAAGGCGTTTGTCGTGACCCGGATCGGCGATACCGCATTGCTGATCGGACTGTTCCTGCTCTTTGCCGAACTCGGGACCCTTCACATCCAGGACGTGCTCGGACGTGCCGGCGAAAACTGGGAACCCGGCTCCGGCATCGCTCTCGCCGCCGCCCTCCTTATTCTCGGGGGCGCTCTCGGCAAGTCCGCGCAACTCCCGCTCCAAACCTGGCTTCCCGATGCGATGGCCGGTCCGACGCCCGTCAGCGCGCTCATCCATGCAGCGACGATGGTGACCGCGGGCGTTTACCTGATCGCCCGGACAAACGTGCTCTTCGAGCTCGCCCCGGCAGCCATGCTGACGGTGGCGATCATTGGAACGGCCACGTTGCTCACGGCCGGGCTATCCGCCCTCGCGCAGAGCGACATCAAACGTGTCCTGGCGTATTCAACGATCAGCCAGCTCGGATACATGTTCCTGGCGCTTGGCGTGGGAGCGTGGTCGGCCGCAATGTTCCACCTTATGACCCACGCGCTCTTCAAGGCGCTTTTGTTCCTTGCCGCCGGCGCACTCATCCTTTCACTGCACCACGAGCAAAACATGTTCCGCATGGGCGGCCTTCGCAAGAAACTCCCGGTGGTGTTCTGGACTTTCCTGATCGGCGCGGTATCACTCGCGGCGCTCCCGCTGGTCGGCTCGGGGTTCTACAGCAAGGAAAAGATTCTTTGGGACGTTTGGATCTCTCCTCACGGGGGACCGGCTTTCTGGACCGCCGCATTGCTCGGTGCCGTCATCACCTCCCTTTACACATTCCGCATGGTATTTCTGACGTTTTTCGGCTCTGCGAAAACGGAGGTGTACGTCCGTCCCGGCGCGAGAATCACCACCGTGCTCTTAATACTCGCCGTCCTGTCCACATTCGGTGGCGGCGTCGAGTTGCCGCACACTTTCGGTCATGTCACTTTCTTCTCCAATTTCCTCCAGACGGCAGTCGACACGGAGGTCACCCTTCCGCCCGGGCTGGACGCCGTCCTATGGGCACTGCTTGGCATCGCGTCGGTCCTCGTTGTTCTCGGCGCGATGGCTGCATGGTTCTGCTACGTCAAACGTCCGGAGCTTTCCAGACGGATAGCGGAATCATCTCCCGGCGCCAAAGTCCGAGCTTTCCTGTTGGCAGGGTGGGGATTTGACCGGATTTACGATCATCTGATCGTGAATCCTTTCACCTTCGCCGCCCGAATCAACCGGGCCGATATCGTGGACTATGTCTATGCAATCACGGCCGGGACCGCCCGCGCACTCCATGTGCTGTTGAGCGAAACCCAAACGGGCCGGCTCCGCTTGTACGCAGTTGTCCTGACGGCCGGAACTCTCGTCCTCCTAATAATCGCCTTCTCCTCATGATTCTTCTTCTCCTCATTGCAATTCCGATTATCGGCGGCCTCGCCGCCTGGACGGCGGCCCGTTGGTCGCCGACCGCACCGCGCTGGATTGCACTGGGCGCGACCGCGATACCGCTCGTGCTCGCGCTTTCACTCTGGGGCCAGGGTTCCGCGAGCGGCGGGCAATGGATCGCCACGTTCGACGTACCATGGATACCGGCGGCAGGAATCGATTTCCACCTGGCCATCGACGGTCTGAGCCTTCTGCTTGTCCTGCTCACCTACCTGCTCGGCGTTCTCTCGGTCGCAGTGTCCTGGAACTCGAACGAAAACCGCCCGGGCTTTTTCTTCTTCAATCTGCTCTTGATACTCGGAGGGACCACCGGGGTTTTCATCGCGCTCGATCTGTTCCTCTTCTTTTTCTTCTGGGAGCTGATGGTGCTGCCGATGTATTTTCTCATCGGGATTTGGGGACACGAGAACCGCAACTACGCGGCAATCAAATTCTTTCTTTTCACCCAGGCGAGCGGACTCCTGCTTCTGATCGCAATTCTCGGCCTGCATTTCGCACACTTCGCTGAAACCGGAATCCACACATTCCGGTACGAGGACCTTCTCGGAACCTCTTTCCCTCCGTCGCTCGGAATGGGGTTGATGCTCGGTTTCTTCATCGCGTTCGCGGTCAAACTTCCCGCGTTTCCGTTCCACACCTGGCTGGCAGACGCTCACACCGAAGCTCCGACCGCCGGAAGCGTCATTCTCGCCGGCTTGCTCCTCAAGACCGGCGGCTACGGGCTGCTGCGCTTCGTTGTGCCGATATTTCCGGAGGCCTCCGCTGTTTTCGCGCCGGTTGCGATGACGCTCGGCGCGATCGGAATTCTTTACGGCGCAAAGCTCGCGTTCGCCCAATCGGACCTAAAGCGCCTCGTCGCATACACAAGCGTCAGCCACATGGGCTTTGTCCTCATCGGCGTGTTCGCATGGAATACCTGGGCGATTCAGGGAGTGATCGTTCAAATGATCGCCCACGGCTTAAGCACAGGCGCGCTCTTCATCATTGCCGGTGGGATCCAGGACCGCCTCCATACGCGCGATATGAACCGGATGGGCGGGTTCTGGCCCCACGCGCCGCGTATGGCCGCATTGGCGCTGTTCTTTGCCATGGCGTCACTCGGTCTGCCCGGGCTTGGAAATTTTGTCGGAGAGTTTCTTGTGCTGATCGGGACTTTCCAGAAAAGCATTGCCGTTGCCGTTTTCGCCACCGTCGGAATCGTCGGGGCGACCGTTTACTCGCTGTGGATCATTCAGCGCGTCTTCCATGGCGAAGCCGGCGAGGCAACGCGAATCGCCGACCTTTCCGTTCGTGAAACGGTCGTTCTGAGTGTCCTCGTTGTCGGACTTCTCGGACTCGGACTGTACCCACGCTCGGTCCTCCAGATGTCGGAACCGGTGGCCTCGGTCCTTCAGGCCGGGGCTCCTTCGGAGCCCGGCGTACCCGGAGAGGCACGCAGCGATTTCCGGTTTCACACGTTCTCTCCCACTGCGGTGCATCTTCAGCATTCGCCTCCTGATGTTCCGGTTTCCATACACGCCGAAAAGCCGGTCGCCGCCGGGTTCAGTGCATCGTTCTCATCGGCCGAGTCTGATTCCACCGTAACATCCGGACCTCAGTCGAAAACTCACGTGCCTTTCATTTTCCCATGACCCTAACCGATCTCCAGGCTGTTCTTCCCCTTATCGTGGTTGCCGGTACCGCAGTCGCGGTTATGCTGGTCATTTCCTTTTATCGCAACCAGACCGTGTCGGCCATCCTGACTCTCGCCGGTTTGGTTCTTGCCGGACTTTGCCTCCCATTCACCTGGGCGCTCGGACCCCACAGAATAGAGCCGCTGCTTCGCATCGACGCATTCGCGAATTTCTACATCGCGCTCCTGCTCGCCGCATCGTTTGCGGTGACGGTGCTCTCACACAGTTACCTGGAAAAATACCGGATGGAACGCGGCGAATTCTACATCCTTCTGCTCCTCTCCGTACTGGGCGCGCTGGTCCTGGCGGCCTCGGAACATTTCGTCAGCTTCTTCCTCGGACTTGAGCTGCTTTCCGTATCCCTGTATGTTATGATAGGATACATATTTACGAAAGAGAAGGCAGTGGAGGCCGCGGTCAAGTATCTCTTCCTCGCTGCGGCGACATCCGCGTTTCTGCTCTTTGGAATGGCGCTCATATACGCCGAACTGGGTACAATGGAGTTCTCCGCCGTTGCCGGACTGCTCTCTGGAGGCGAGGGCGGGCGTTCGCCATATATTTTGGCGGGAACCGTGCTGATTATTGCCGGCGCCGGCTTTAAGCTTTCGGTGGTTCCTTTCCACATGTGGACTCCTGATATCTATCAGGGAGCTCCCGCGCCCGTTACCGCGTATCTGGCAACGGTGTCGAAGGGCTGCGTGATCGCCGTGTTTCTTCGCTTTTTTGCCGGGTTTGACCTGGCGGCGAACCCGGGGCTTTTTCTGTGTCTCGGAGCAGTCGCCGCCGCCTCGATGGTCGCGGGCAACCTGCTCGCGCTTCTCCAGAACAATATCAAGCGGATTCTCGCCTACTCCTCGATCGCCCATTTCGGATATCTTCTTGTCGCCTTTCTCGCGGGGGGGCAACTCGGTGCGGCAGCCGTCACCTTTTATCTTGTCACTTACTTTGCAGCCGCCCTGGCCGCGTTCGGGGTTGTGGGCTACCTTTCGCCAACCGATCGCGAAGCCGATTCCGTCGACGATTACCGAGGGCTTTTCTGGCGCCGGCCGGGCCCGGCCGGCCTGTTGTCCATCGCACTCTTTTCGCTGGTCGGCCTGCCGCTTACCGCCGGGTTTATGGGTAAGTTTTTCCTGATCGGCGCCGGAACGTCGGCCGAACTCTGGGGGCTCCTTATTCTGCTTGCCGTCTCAAGCGCCATCGGGTTATATTACTATTTACGAATCGTCGTCGCCATGTATTCATCCGAAATCGACGATGAAAGGAAGTATAAAGGAGCCGCGGCAGCTGCTGTTCCTCCCTTCGCCGCGAGCGTCGGCGCCGTTCTTGCCGTGCTCGCGGTTCTCCTGGTCGCCATTGGAGTCTATCCGGAACCGGTGGTTGCGTTCATTCAGACCATCGTCGAAAGTCTGCCCGGAATCATATGATCTCAGTCTGAACAGGTTCTCCCGCAGATTCTTCATCCAGCCGGTCACGCCCGGCACACAAACCAATCCTCATCCTTGCAGTCAACTATGAACACGCCAGTATCCGATGTGATCGCCTACAAAGGGGGTCATGTCCATTCAACTAATCCTGAAGCCTCAGTCAGGCAGGCCGTCCACCTCATGAACGAAAAGAAAGTCGGAGCGCTTCTCGTGATTCACGACGATAAACCCGTCGGAATGTTCACAGAACGTGATGTGCTCGTCCGCATCGTCGATGCCGGAAAAAACCCGGAAACCACCAATGTACACGAGGTCATGAGTTCGAAGCTCGTCACCATCAAACCAACACTGCCGATCGAAAAAGCCATGAAAATCATGACGGAGAAACGGTGCCGCCATATTCCGGTCATGGAAGAGGGCAAGCTTCTCGGCATGGTCTCGATAGGCGACCTGACCCGCTGGATCGTCCGCGAACACGAGAGTTACATCGACAACCTCCTTAACTACATCAGCGGCGGGTACCCGACCTGATATCCTGCCCGGCACCACTCGCAACGGTTCTTGAAGCAATCTTCCGGCAAAAAAAGAGTGCCATCCGGAAAACCGGACGGCACTCTTCTCAAAAGGGTTATCCTTTACGGTTAACGCCGATGATAGTCCGAACGACCGCCGCCTCGATGACCGCCGCCGAATGACTTCCGTCCGCCGCCGCCGCCGCCGAACGAACGGCCGCCGCCGCCTCCGCCACTCCGCTCTTCGCGGGGACGAGCTTCATTCACGACCAACTTCCGTCCATCCATTTCGCTCTCATTGAGAGCTTCCACTGCCTTAATTCCCTGCGATTTTTCAGCAAGGGTTACGAACGCAAAGCCACGGGGCCGTTGGGTTTCACGGTCAGTGACGACATGAACATCTTCTATCGGCCCGAAAGGCTCGAAAATTTCTTCAATATCTTCGCGGGTCGCACTGAATGGCAGGTTTCCTACATATAACTTCATAATCGATAGCAGAGAGTTTGTCATGTACCTTTAAGCTGCGCTCTCTGCCTACGAATCTCGGAATCTAACCATCTATACACCGTGCATAGACGAAACCGGGTGGTTTCTCGGAAGTAGAACGGACAAATCTCTTAAGCCTGTAAAATAAGCACCCTGCTCCGGTAAATGCAAGAATATATGGAAATATTTCCGCCCAGGTTTTTTCAGGACGTGCATGACAACGGGATTTCCCGGCAATCTAAAAGTCCCGGCATGGCCCGCCGGGCGAACAGGCTTCATGCTCCAAGCGAGACCTTTTCGGGGGCGCCGCCTCCGGCATTTCCGGATTTCCGCCCCATGAGGGCAATGCCTAACGGCACGCCAGGTACGCCCGAACCTCTCCAAGCGACCGGGTATTGAAAACGGATTCCCTGGTGAGCCACCCTTTCCGGGCCGCCGTAACGCCCGCCCGAACGTAGTCGAAACCCTGCACCTCATGCGCGTCCGGGTTTATGCTGGTCAATACCCCTTTGTCCGCGGCTCGTTTCCAATACCTCCAGTCCATGTCAAGGCGCCTGGGATGCGCGTTCAGTTCAAGAATAACGCCGTTGGCCGCAGCCGCATCGATGATTTTCGAGTGATTCACCTCGTACCCCTCGCGGGCGAGAAGCAGACGCCCCGTCAGGTGTCCGATCATGGTCACCGAAGGATGCTCGATCGCCCGAACGATCCGCCGGGTCATCTCATCCTCCGTCTTGCTGAAGGAAGAGTGAACCGATGCCACCACGTAATCGAGCTCTCTCAATACCTCATCGTCCAGGTCCAGCCGTCCGTCGGGTAGTATGTCGCACTCGACGCCGGCAAACACATGAACGGAAAATTGTTTCTGCTCGTTGAACTCCCGAATCCGCCCGATTTGACGATTGAGACGCTCTTCATTCAGCCCGTTTGCCTGGAAGCTGGCCTTCGAATGATCGGCGATCCCGAGGTATTCCCAGGCGCGCTCATCCGCGGCAAGGGCCATCTCTTCGAGGGTATTGTGACCATCGCTCGCCGTCGTATGATTGTGAAACACGCCGCGAAGATCATTCACTTCGACCAACCGGGGTACCTCTCCTTTTTCCGCGGCATCGATCTCATCCAAACCCTCACGGAGTTCCGGGGGGATTTGATGCAGCCCGAAAAAACCGAACAGGTCCTGCTCGGCGGTGATCCGGTCGGGCACCATCTTTCCCTTGCCCAACGACTTCCTGACCGTTTCCTTTCCCTCTTCTTCGCTGACTCCCCATTCGCTCAAACTGTAGCCCCGGCTCAGCGCCCGCTGGCGCATTTTAACGTTGTGGTCCTTCGAGCCGGTGAAATGATGCAGGGCGAATACGAACTGCGGCGGCGGCACTACACGAATGTCGGCCTGAATGCCTCCCTTCAGCCGGATGCTCGATTTCGTCTCGCCATGAGCCGTCACTTCCGCGACATCCGGCAGACCCGTGAACCAATCCATCACCGGTCCCGGATTCCTTGAGGCAACAATGAAGTCGAGATCCCCCACTGTCTCCAACCCTCGCCGCAAACTCCCCGCGTGCTCGGCTTCCTCCACCTCGGGGAGGTCGCGGAGTTTTCGAAGAATCGGTTCGGCTGCCGCAAACGCATCCCACCACAAATGCCGTTTCGAATAGGCTTCCCGATTCTTGATTCCGGAAATAATCTTTTCCTGCGACTTCGTTCCAAACCCCTCCAGTGAGGCAACCTTGTTGTTCCGGCAGGCCTGAACCAACTCCGGTATCGTGGAAATCCCCAGCTTGCCATAGAGGGCCTTGATTTTCTTCGGCCCCAACCCCGAAATTTCGAGCATCTCGATCAGACCTGACGGAATTGAGTTCTTCAACTCCTCGTAAAAAGGCAATTCACCGGTCTCGTGAAGCACCTCGATCTTTTCAGTCAACGCCTTGCCGATCCCCGGAACCTCGGCCAGTCGTTGTTCGGCAATCACCTCCTCCAGATCCTCTTCCATGGATTCCAACGCTCGGGAACCGCTCTGGTAAGCCCGAACCTTGAAGGGATTCTCTCCCTTCAATTCCAACAACACCCCGATTTCCCTGAAAATCTCCGCAATCTCGGCTTTGTTCATTTCTGCCATTTATCCCTAATGGAAGAGTTTGCCGTTGAAAAGGTTAAAGCTTGCCCAAACTCACCCGAAGACATTGAAATGCAGATCGCGGGCGCTGTACAGGTCTTTTACCGCCCCCGCCCGCATTCGGCTGGCTCCGCTTTTCCTGCCGCTTCCGAAATAATCCGCGTTGCCTTTAATCACCCCTTCCACGTACAGCT